>NZ_JBZFUL010000004.1:0-199498 GCF_058314515.1 Streptococcus sp. ELY_137 | reverse complement strand
CACCTTATCAGCTATAGCTGATAAGAGAAATAGAATTCCTAGAAAATCTTTAAATTATCAAACCCCTTATCATGTTTTTCTGAGTCAGGTGAAACTGTCCAACTTAATTTGACAATTTAAGTTTTAAATACTGATTCCAATTTATCAAAATTAGCCATAATATTTCTCCTTTGTAAAAATTATTGATAAAAATAGCTAGCTTAAGTTTATTAACTGTGTATAATGAACATGCGTAAAATATTTAAATAGTTTACAGTAGTTATCTTATCATTTAATTTCCCTATTTTTAGAAAGTCGCAAATATGAAAAAATATTTTTTTATATTTGCATATTTTCAATTTTTTGCTACGCTGATGTAAAAAGAGACAGGCATTCTTGCCTGTCTCCAAATCATATACGATTATTATGCTTCTTGCTCTTCTTTTACGAGTTTTCTGTCATAAGCCTTAATAAAAGGATAATAAACCAAGAAAGCAGCAATGGCACATATTATTGCTAAAATAACAGCTCTCCAGTCACCAGTACCAATAAAGGCTCCAATACCAACAGGTGTAGGCCAAGCAACGTTGGCAAATACAGCCTTAATAAGATCAAGTTTCATCGCAAAATAGTAAAGAGTAGCTGAGACCATTGGTGCTGTTATAAATGGAACAATCAAGTTTGGATTATAGATAATTGGAATCCCAAAGATTAAAGGTTCATTAATATTGAAGATCCCTGGAACGACAGAGGCTTTACCGATAGCGCTTAGCTGCTGTGACTTAGCTCTGGTTGCCAACCAAATACAAAGCCCTAAGGTCGCACCAGAACCTCCAGCAATAACAAACATATTAGACCATTCACCTGCTACAATATAGCGTGTTCCATGCTGGGCGTTGCTAACCATATTAGCAAGTGCTATTGGATTGATAAAGGGAGCAAAGATAGTATTGGCCCCATGAATACCAACACTCCAAAGAGCTTGCGTTAAAAGGTAGATAATCATAATACCAATCCAAGAATCTGTTAAATTGGCTACAAAACTAAATGGAATAGCTATAACTTGGAAAATATCTGTTCCCAATAGTACAAAAAAACCATTGATGATAATTACTGTAAAAGCAATAACAAATCCAGGAATTAGGGCTGTAAAACCACGAGATACACCTTCCGGTACAGCTTCTGGCATCTTAATAACCCAGTTTTGTTTAATGCACATACGGTAAAGTAACACCGTAATAGTGGCCATAATAATTCCTGTAAAAATACCGGTTGTTCCAAAACGTGTTACGCCATCAGCGATAGCCCAACCATCCACAACAATTGCACCTTTTTTAAGACTAGTAACAGCAGACATCATACCATTTTTAAAGACAATCTGTGGCACTGTCATGATAAAAGCAAAGAGTGACAGTAAAGCGCCGTTAAGCGGCGAGAGATTAAGTTCTTCTTCGTCCGCATAAATCTTCGTTAACTCGTAGCCCATGACTAAAACGAAATAAAGAGATAGTGTCCCCATTGTTGCATAATAAGCAACCATGTACAGACTGGAAAATTTATCAAACGATGCTGCAAAAATATCTTTAACGACTGGCCAAAAATCAAATGACTGTGGTAAAACATTGAATACTAGAAACATCGAGCCAACAATAGTAAAGGGCACAGCTGCTACCCCTGCTGCTGTAATCGCACGTACTATCCGGTACTGAGCAATAATACTCATTGGTCCCATAAGGTATTTCTCTAGGAAACCAAATAATCCTTTTTGTTCATTCATTAGAATTCCTCCCAATTAGTAAATATATTTTTCCATTTTTTGAAACCGTTGGTAAAATTTATCCTTATTCTCAGCGATCTGACTGATTCGTTTAAGATTATGGAGAATAATCAAGAAACCTAAAATCTGTATCACCTGTAAAAAAATGCGGAGCTGAGGTTGATCGACAAAAATCGGTAATAAGGGAGGCAGCTTTTTAGAAATGCTGACTATAGGCAACAAAAACAATTGAACAGCTCCCTGTGCCTGCAAACTGAATTTGGTCCATTTCAGATAAACCTTCCGTGTTCCATACATTCTAAACTGCTCAACACTAGCCATTATTAGAAAGGCAAGCATTAAAGAGGGTAAAATAAGAAATAAATTAGGCTTATAGAATAAAATTAGTGCCCAGTAAAGATTAGCAAAAAAGAAGAGGGCTAGGGAATAACGAAATAAAATGTAACGTGTAAATAGGTTATTCTTCCAAGCCATTTCTTTTTTTAATTGAGGATCTGGCTGTCTTTTTCTGTGTAGATTCTTTACCATAATTATTTCTTCCTTTTTACGATACTATTAGCATTGTTATAAGCCTCTTCGTTACTTGTGTTCTAACTTCTTATACAACTCAAGCATTTCAAGTGCTACTTCACGCAGGGTCATGGTGGTCATCAGGTGATCTTGAGCATGCACCATGATGATCTCTACTTTAATTTCTGTTCCTCCTGCATACTCTTGCAAAAGATCTGTCTGTGACTGATGTGCTTTCAGAAATTCTTCATTGGCTTGGTCTAATTTTTTTTGAGCTAGATCATAATCGCCTTGCCGCATAGCGTCGAAAGCTTCATGAACGATGGCCCGGGCGTTCCCTGAATTAAGGATGATTTCAAAGGCAGCAACCTGTAGCTCTTCTGTATTCATATCTTTATTTCCTTTCTCCTAATCGTAAAAATAGCGCTTTAAATTCCTCAAAGGTTTGGCAGGCTAAGATTTTAGACTGTAATTCGGACTTATCCACTAAGTCAACAATACTGTTTGCGATAATCGGCAATCCATCGTTTTCATAGACAGACATTGAGATCAGAAAAATTAGTTTGATAGCCGGATAGTCATCACTCCATCTTAAACCTTGACGAACAAGGGCAACAGCCACACGATGCTTTGTTCCAACCGCTTTCAGTGGATGAGGGACAGCAATACTATCACTGAAGACAACCGAACTCATCAACTCCCTTTGCTTAACCATCTCCTGCATTCGACTTTCAAAATGGTTTCCTTCATAATCAGAAATACTATGAATGAGCTGGGCAAGTACCTCCTTTTTTTCAGCTTTATCAAAAATAAGGAAGTATTCTTTTGCAAAAAACTCATCAAAAATCGGCTCTAGCGGAACTGTATCTTCCTCAGTGTAACGAATAAGGCGTTTCTTTTTCTGCAAACTGGCAATTTCTTGCCTAATATGATTGATTTCCTCGTCATCTAAAAATACAGATACTGTAAACACAGGGATATTAAAAATCAGGGTTGACAGGTCGATAGATGAGATAATAAAATCAACACCTCGCAGCTTTTGATCACTGATTTCATAATATCCGATAACATCAACGACGCGAACGACATTGCCCAATTCGTTTTCAATACGACTTTTGAGCATTTGGGCACTGCCATAACCTGTTGCACAGATAACGAGGATATTATACTTTTTATGCTCTTTATAGCGTTCTTTAGCTGCCATAAAATGAAGAGCGATGTAAGCCAATTCGTCTTTTGATACAGAAAACTGGCTGAAGGCCGGCATGAGCGACAAGGTCTTTTCAGCCAGTTGATACATATCTGGATATTTCTTCTCAATATCATCCGTCAGCGGATTGTCTAGAATCACTTCGTTTTCCAAGCGTATCAGCATGGTTGAGAGATGGGACATCAAACCCTCAATCAGTTGAAAATCATTCTCCACCGCGGGATTTAGTGTTTCAATAGCCGCTAGCAGCTCCTGACGAATGCGATCTTCCTGCTCCTGCACAACATGACTAGCATTAGCCTGCTTTTTCGTTACCAAATGCAGAGTAATGTAGTCAACTTCCTCGCTAGGAAAATCAATACTGGTTACCAGACTAATTCTATCAAGGATACGCTGGGCAATCTTGCGTTCATACCGATCAGCTATATCAACTGCCTCAGTGAGTTTACTAATCTTAAATCCTTCCGTAATCCGACGTATTGCTAAGGCAATGTGAATAACTAAGTTTTGAATAACATAATCGGAAAGTTTTAACTCCCCCTCTCGACATTCGTCCAAGACAATAATGGTTAGTTCTTCAAAACTAATTTTTTGGCTAAACAAATCATTATCAACATAAGTATGCAGGGTATTGACGAAACCTGAACTGATAAAGTAGTCCATGATAAAGCGTCTCTTATCGCGTTCACTACCAGTGATATAAACCCCTTTATTAGGTTTGCTTTCAATCTTTAAATGGTAGGGAATAAACTTTTCACGAATTTTCCTGAAATCACTAGACAGCGTTGAACGACTGACATAGAGCTCATCTGCTAGATCATCAAAGTAAATTTTATTCTGTTCAAAAAGCAGCTTATTCAACAAATAATTATAGCGATCATTGATATCAGAAACTTCCTTATAAGGAAGTTGGGCTAGATTCAGATGATAATCTTCCAAAAAATCAGAGAACTGCTCATCATCGGAAATGACAAGTTTATAGCCGTGTCCCTGCTTTGAGATCAGCGTTAACTTAGGATAGGAGGACAATTTATCCACCAAGGATTTGTAGTAGGTGCGTATCGTTCTATCTGAACACTCAAGCTGATCAGCCAATTCCTGACTGGTTGTATAATGATCTTTGTTCTTTATAAGAATCTGGAGAATTTGTCTTTCACGTTTATTCAGCATCAGACACTCTCCCCTCATTAGACTTAGATATTTTCTTTAACCAAGGCAGCCATCTTCTCTATTCCCATTGGAATAGGAATGTAGGCTTGCGGCGGAATCTGAACGATAGGTTTATTCTTCTTGGCAGCTGCATCAGCCAGCTGCTTAAAGTTCATTTTCGTCTGCGGACTAACCAAGTAGAGATCATAATCATCTGCTTCAATACGTTTTTGACCCTCTGGTACGCCTACCGCATCCATTTCAATATCTTCACCCTGCTCTTGCAGCATGGTCATCGTTTTTTTAGCAATCATTGAAGATGACATGCCACCTGCACAGATAATCAAAGCTTGTTTTGCCATAATATAGCACTCCTTTATTATTTAATTTCTAACTTTATTATATAACAGCGTTTTCAAGATGTGTATCGCTACTTTTTCCGTATCTCAACGGAAAAAATCTCCATGGATACGGAAAATATGAAAATAGAACTCTCTAAAATTTCCGCACAAAAAAGAGACCAACCCTTATAGCTGATCTCTTGCCTTTATAGATAGCTCCTAACACTTAAATAACCTGCCGGTAAGTGATGATAACGTTTTTAAGCTTGAGCTGATATTCCTGCATGATTAACTGCCGCAATTTAACATCATTGATAGTTGAGGCAACTACAAAACCATCCGATGTCTCATACTTTATGGATAAAATATCCATCAGTTTGGAATTTTGGCGAATATCTGGCTTATCAGTTTCCTTAAAACTAATGAAGTAGGTGCTAGCTGGTTTGCCATTTTTCCCCTGATAGGTCGGAGTGGTTATTCTTTTTCTTACCCACAAAATAAGGTAAAATATTAGGACTAGTATAGCAATGGCCAATAAGCTATTCAAAATATTATTCCACATAAACATCACCTTTCTCTAACCACTTTTAGAAGACTTTTCACATGGATTTTAGCCTTAGATTCAGCAACGAGACTAACAGACTATAAGTTTTCTCCATTTGAAGCAATGACTTTCTTGTACCAATCAAAGGACAGTTTCGGCGAACGAGCGTAAGTTCCCGTACCATCATCATGCTTATCAACATAAATGAAACCATAGCGTTTACGCATTTCACCTGTTCCAGCAGAGACAAGATCAATACAGCCCCAAGGCGTGTAGCCCATGAGGTCAACACCATCTTCATCGACAGCCTTGATCATCTCCTTGATATGGGCTGTCAGATAGTCAATGCGGTAGTCATCATGCACCATACCATCTTCTGCCACTTGGTCGATAGCGCCAAAGCCATTTTCTACGATAAAGAGCGGTAGGTGATACATATCAGTAAACCAGTTGAGCGCATAGCGCAGCCCTTCTGGGTCAATTTGCCAATCCCATTCAGAGGCTTTGACATAGTTATTTTTGACCAAGTCTTCTGTTTCCAGATAGTCGTAGTGCGGATTGTTTGGCCGGTGGCTGTCAATAGCAAAGGACATGTAGTAGCTAAAGCCGATATAGTCTACTGTACCAGCCAGCAAGTCAGCCTTATCTTCTTCTGTCACATCAACTTCAATGCCTTTACGTTGCCAGTATTTAATAATGTGTTCTGGATAATAGCCATGCACGTGGACATCTGTGAAATAATAGCGTTTCTGCATAGCTTTTTGCGCCATCAGCACGTCAGATGGTTTACAAGTCGCCGGATAGATTGGGCACATGGCAATCATACAGCCGATTTGCAAATCGGGATTAATCTCGTGACCAATTTTGACCGCACGCGCAGATGCTACCAATTCATAGTGGGCAGCCTTGTACATGATGGCCTCACGGTCATCACCCTCTTTATAGACAATTCCTGAATTGGTAAAGGGTGCAAAGTCCTCTTGATAGTTGGCTTGATTATTGATTTCATTGAAGGTCATCCAGTATTTGACCTTGTCTTTGTAACGACGAAAACAAACTTCTGCAAAGCGGACAAAGAAATCAATAACCTTGCGATTAGTAAAACCACCGTATTCAGTAACAAGATGATAAGGCAATTCAAAGTGAGATAGGGTTACGACTGGTTCGATACCGTATTTGAGACATTCATCAAAAAGGTTATCGTAAAACTGCAGGCCTGCTTCATTGGGTTCAGTCTCATCTCCCTTAGGAAAGATGCGGGTCCAGGCAATAGAGGTGCGGAAACACTTGAAACCCATCTCCGCAAAAAGTTTGATGTCTTCCTTGTAATGATGATAAAAGTCAATTGCTTCATGGTTAGGATAATATTTTCCCGGCAGGACTCCGTCTGTGATTTCCCGCGCCACACCATGCCGGCCTGCTGTCATGACATCAGCAACGGAAATCCCTTTACCGCCTTCCTGCCAGCCGCCTTCCAGTTGATGGGCCGCTACCGCACCCCCCCAGAGAAAATTTTCAGGTAATTTAGACATAACATTCTCCTTTTCTTATGATACTTGTCTGCCCTATTTTTAGAGCAAATATATATTCTTATATCACCTAGATTATAAGAGAAAAAATTTCAAATAGCCATACAGTTTTTTTCCGTAATTATGCGGAAAACATTTTTATGAAAAATCCTAAAAATTAAACTAAGGCAGTTAACTTTTAAAGTGTTGCTTATTTAGGATCTCAGTTCTGAAAAGTATTATTACTAATTTTTGGATTGCGCATTGAGCCACGAGAAAACATTGTCGTAAATTTGTCCATCTACTTCTGCTTTATTTCTTCCTCCGAAAGTTGAATTGCTCGGTTCAAAGCCAGATATTTCTTGGCCATTTCGGATAGTCTCTGGATCTTGCACACCTGTTACTTGATTATTGAAGTAATAAATCCATGACCAGTGACCAAGATAGTCTACACCTTTGATATCTGTTCCAGAAACTGATTCATAGTAAGAGAACCATTTATTGGTGGCTCCAGCGCCAATCAAGGCTTTATAGATGGGGAGAGAGTAGGTTTGAGGGTTGACAGTCGTATCATTAGCTGCATGGATAAACCAAATTGGAATATCTTTAATAGCATTTACTTTTTCTCTATCAAACCAAAGTTCCTCTCTTTGCACTGGAACCTCTTGTCCTGTTTGCTTATCCTTAACCTTCTTGTAGGTACCGTCTTCATTGCGCTCAAGATCATAGTAAGAGTAAGCTGTGGCACTTGGTACCAAGGCTGCAAAATAATCAGGATAATGGATAGCCATATTCATGGTCATATAACCGCCATTTGAACAACCTGAAAGATAAATGCGATTAGGATCGATATCGGGGTTTGACTTAACATACGCTTTAATAGTATCCATCAGTATTTCTGTATAGCGAGAAACACCCGCACCAGAACCGTTTGTGCCATCGCCTTCATCCATCCAATAGGTAGGGGACTGAACCGCAAGAACATAGGCTCCTTTCTGCTTACCAGCGGAGAACTGCCTTTGAATATCATCACCTATCAAGGCCGTAACTTCATTACCAAGCAATTCAATACTGGTATCTGTCCCACCTTCTCCTTGACCGTTTAACCAAATAATCAAGGGATTTTTATCTTGACCTTTTAGCTTTTCAGGCTGATAAGCGGCATAATGTAAGGTAGACTTTTCTTTTTTATTTGTAAAAGAATTTTTATAAGTGCCTGTAAATTTATCTTTAACATTAAACTTATCAACTTCGGGTATTACACGATTTTTTATGGCATCAGCATTCTTAGAAAGGATACTGTCACCAATTTTGAGACCTTTAACAATGACATTATAGTGAGAAGCCCACTCATTCATAAAGGTCTCTGTGTTATAGTGAAATGGGCTAGCGACAGCGGAGAACGTTTTATCTGAGTAGTCAACATGGAGATCCAATGTAATATATTTACTCTTCTTAGTAGTCTCCTTACCCAACTTGTCAGATAAGTATACATTATCTACAGTTCGATCAACCTTAGCAGTCTGCACGGTGACCTTAGCACCATCCACTGATTTAACAGGAGTATTCAATTCAATGATTACTTTTCGCACTGCCGGCCCAAATTCATACCCTTGAATACCAATAGATAGTTTTTTAATACTTGGTTTAGTGGTATTGCTGATCGCTGAGCATCCAACAATAACCAACCCTAAGATAGTAATAATAGCTAGTTTTAAAGACCTGCGCATCTTGCACCTCCTTAATTAAATATCCTATAGTTATTATAAGAAGGACTATGTCAAATGACCATTTAGACTTTTTCCGTATCAGTAAGGAAAGCGATTTCGTTTTAATTAAACAAGCCTGCTGCAACACCAAACAATCAGTCAGATAAGACGCACAATTTCCTCAAAATTAGACACCTTTTTCGGATTTGTCCAATAATAAATCAAATTTTTTTACAGGCCAGCTCTCTAGGGACTATAATAGGACCAAAATTAAAATTGGAGGTTTTGGTCTCATGATGGATAACTTAATTGTTAAGCAACTCATAAAAAATTCATTTGATATTCCGCTGCAAGTTACCTACCCTAATGGTAAAACTGAGGTCTATAATGGTGAACATCCACGGGTCAAAATTAAATTTAATAAGAAAATCTCAGTGGCTAATCTTACCCAGAACGCTTCAATCGTTTTAGGAGAAGCTGTCATGGACGGCGATATTGAAATTGAGGGTTCTATTCAGGAATTGATTGTGTCAGCCTATCGTGCTTCTGATAGTTTTTTGAAAAATAGTAAATTTGCCCGTTTCTTACCCAAGCAATCTCATACTAAAAGTGATAGTAAATCTGATGTCCAAAGTCATTATGACATTGGGAATGACTTTTATCGTCTGTGGCTTGATAAAACAGCGACCTATTCTTGTGCTTACTTCCAACATGAAGATGATAGTTTGGAAGAAGCTCAGATCAATAAAATCCACCACATTATTAAGAAACTGAATCCGCAGCCTGGAAAAACATTATTGGATATTGGCTGTGGCTGGGGTACCCTCATGTTAACAGCCTGTGAAGAATACGGCTTGAAGGTCGCAGGCATCACACTTAGTGAAGAACAAGCTAACTATGTCAATCAGCGCATCAAGGAAAAGGGCCTAGAGGATCGAGCAAAAGTCATCCTTAAAGACTACCGCGACATCAAAGAGGGACCTTATGATTATATTACTAGCGTCGGCATGTTTGAACATGTCGGTAAAGAGAATTTAAGCCAGTATTTTGACACCATTTCTCGTTACCTTACAGAGGACGGTTTGGCACTGATTCATGGGATTACTGGCCAAGCTGGAGGAAACCATGGCAATGGCTACAATGGCTGGATTAACAAGTATATCTTTCCCGGTGGTTACATTCCTCGGCTAACTGAAAATTTGGAGCATATTTCTGATGCTGGACTTCAAGTAGCAGATATTGAATTCCTGCGTCGTCACTATCAAAAGACTCTTGAGAGGTGGACAGAGAACTTCCACAAGGCTCTGCCAGAGGTGCGGAAACTCCACGACGAGCGGTTCATCAGAATGTGGGATTTATATTTACAGGCTTGTGCCGGTTCCTTCCAAGCAGGAAATATTGATGTTGTTCAATACCTTCTATCAAAAGGAGAAACCAAGTCTACCATGCCTATGACTAGGGACTATATGTATAAATAAGCAGACAAAAAGCTGAGTCTAAGAGTTTTCCTAGACCCAGCTTTTTAATTTTAGCGCTTTTCAGACAATAATGCTTGCTTGGTTCGTGGTAATATGAAAACGAGATAACCGACAATGCCCTTTCGGCGGACTTGGTAAGGAGATTACTAGACTGAGAAAAAGTTCTGCTCCTTCGAGCTTTATCCGTTAAGTACCGGGAGGGGTGGAGCTTTTTATCTTTTATAGGTAGTCCTTATCATCTTTGCCAAGGTAGAACAATAAATTTGATAGCTAACTATACTGATTTTTATTCCACTCCCTTTTAGACATTTGTTATTTTTGTAACTGATAACTTTGCCATATACATCTTAATAACTGAACACGTCTAGGCTCTTGCGGGAAAGGATAAAATATGACTAGAAGTCCTATACTTCTTCGCCTATTTTGCCATCGAGACGTTTAACGGCTTTGTACTTTAGTTTAATTGAGCCTAGGCTAAAACCAGACGTCTTTTTTAACGCCCTTAGCACCTTAATTTAACTCTGCAATTTGATAAAGTTCAACCTCGGCAGCTGTTTCGGAGCCGAACATGCTAATCATAATTTTAGCCTTATTATTTTCGATTTCAATGACTCGGCCTTCCTGTCCCATGAAAGCTCCATCAATAATCTGTACCACATCGCCGACCTTGATATTGGTATCGATAACATCAACTGTTTGTCCCATAGATAACAGAATAGCTCGAATTTCTTCTTCTAGGAGAGGCGTTGGTTTTGAACGGTTTCCGTGAGAACCGACGAAACCAGTAACATTGGGAGTATTACGCACGACAAACCAAGCGTCATCCGTCATAACCATTTCCACAAGGACATAGCCCGGGAAACGATTCTCCTCGACTTCTTTGACCTTACCGTTTTTTTCAACGTTAACAGTTTGGGTCGGAATTTCAACACGCAGGATATTCTCCGTCATGTTGTAAGTCTGCGCTCGCTGCAAGAGATTTTCTTTAACCTTATTTTCATAACCTGAATAAGTTTGCAGGACAAACCAGCCCTTATCAAATGAATCTAGCATAATAATTTCCTTTCATAATAAAAAAGCCTTGGTAGGCCTTAATGTCCTCCTTATTATAACACAAGTTAGGATAGCCGGAAAACTTTTTCATAGGATTTTTAAAATCTCTTAAAACATGGTATACTAATGCTATCGAACTCTTTTAGGAGAATATTTTTAAGGAGACCATTTTTATGATGAATGAAAAAGAATGGGCTGAATTTTTTGAATTAGTAAACGGAAGAAAACCAGAAGCAGCTGACTATGTAAAGGCAGAAGCAGCTGGTGAGTATATTCCGGATCAGCCTAAACAGGCAGGGCAAACAGTTGATACACCTGCTGAACAGCCAACACAAATAGAGCCTGAAGGCAGTGAGCTCCAGCCAGAATCGAGTCAAGTCCAAGAAAACCAGCAACAGGAACAGCCGCCTCAACTGACTGATCAAGCACCCGTAAATAATATGACGGTTTCACAAAATAGCAATCCAGCTGTACTCAATTCTCTTGGACAACCAGTCATGCCTGCACCACAAAAGCCTAAACAGTTCCCTAACCTCTTTTATAAGGAGGGTCAAAAAGGCTGGCCAATTTGGCTTAACATCAGTATTATGGTAATTATTGCTATACTTTTGCTTACCTTGGGAATTCTAGGATTCCGAGGCCAGGAAAAGGCAGCACAAAAGAATATCGAAGGGGACTGGGAATTAGTTGAAACAGCTTACTACGATGATGGTGGTTGGGATACTTTTTCGCAGAATTCTAGGATCGTTGATAGTAAGTATAAAGAAGATACTAAAGGATTAAAGATTAATACCTTTTTGTCCAGCAAAAATGGTAACTTAGTATCCTATAACTATATAACATTCCCGCCAGCGCTACAGGATGAGTTACCAGATGATGTGTATGCCACTGCCTCTTTGGCTGACCCAGCTTTGACTTTAAATGTTAAAACCAAGGAGCATCGCATTGAGACTCGTATTGAGGATAGTAAATTCTATAACTATTATCTGGCTGATCCAGATGAACCACTCCAACTCGATGATTGGAAAGCAAAATATTTTATCAATGACAATCAACTAACCATTGTTTATTTTGAACATGGTGAACCTTACTTTAAGGAAACCTACAAATCCATGACTAAGCAAGAAGCTAAGAAAGCTAAAAACAAGGCTAAAAATGGATATGAAGCCTATCACGACCTTTTAGATGAGTACTACGGTGATGATGAGGAATACAGTGATGACAGTGACTATCGCGGCGGGGGCGAATTCCAAGCCGGATAATCCCCCCCTTCTATTATGTGTTTAAACAACGAAGATAATTTGCTTTCTCCTCGCTGATCTTCGAGGCCCTATAATTCTTGACGAGGAATTATAGGGCCTTTTTGGTGTTCAGCTTAAAACGGGGACTTAGCTTTTACCGCTATCTCCCCCTTCCAAAAGTTCCAGAGGATCTTTCGAGCTTGAAAATCGTGTGGATAGGATTCATCTTCCCTTTTTAGTTGAACCTGGTGACGATTATTACGATTTAGAAGGTAATTTTTGCCAACAGTTGGAATAAAACAACCACTGTGTCATATATAATCCAAACTTGAGATATCTTTGTTCTGACCACTTTTGCTAGTTTTTGAGTATACAAAAAGGCATCTGCAAAGCAGACACCTACAGGGAGATTCACACTATATATATCTTAGAAGGGTAGAGTCACCTGAGTAAGAAGATAGGACATTCCCCAGCGAAGAACAAAATCAAAAGCGTAGATAATTGCAGTGAAGAAAGCCGTATACTCCAAAATTGCGAAAAAGTCAATCCAGCGTTGTTTAGGAGTTGGCCAATTTGTTTGTTCTAAGATTTGAAAAATTCCAGCTAAAAATTTCACGATAATTCCCTCTCTTTTGCTAAACTGTTAGCGTGTTTCTTTGTGCAAGGTGTATTTTTGACAGTGTTTGCAATATTTATTGACCTCTAAGCGTGTCGGTTTAGGGTTACTGCTTATGCTGATTGAATAATTGCGCGAACCACATTCCGAACAGGCTAGGCTTGCTTTTTTCTGCGCCATAAGTCCTCCGTTTTAATCCCACCTATTGTAGCATGAATTAGGATTTCAATCAAGTTAATAAGTTTATCTGAGCCTAAACTATCTGATCAACTGCAGCTTAGATAAAATCAGCGACTAAATCAACAAAGAGGCTGAAACAAAAAGTCCAGCCCTTTTGAATGTATATAAAAGCATCAGACAACATAAGGGGAACAAGATCTGTTCTTACTCCTACACAGTTGGTACTTTGGCACCCACGACGTACTGTGGAGGTCCTTAACTGGAAACAACTTAGCTCTCGGGTATCCACCTTAAAATAAGAAAACAAACGCTTCGAATGATTGATTGCTTATAGATCATTTTATGTGTTATATAATTTACGAATGCTAGCTAGACTCTGGCAGATGCCTGATTCATTCCCGATTTTGCAGGCGATAGCACTAACATCATAGTGGTCTCCCTACTCTCTCGTTAATGTATCTCCATTGCGAAAAAAGATAAGATCATTTATTGGAGCCAGCCTTTGAAGGTATTCCAAGCATCCTTAGCTTTATCTACAATACCAGAATCATCGACGGCCTGACCAACCTTGTCTTTGGCATCTTCGGCCGCATCACCAATTTGATCAATAATCCCTTTAGATTCATCCGCATTGGCGCTGCTATCTTCATTATTAGCATCGTAGGTTAGATCCTGACCATCCGATAAATAGGCATTCTCTTGAGAAAATTCTGTCCCCTTGGTGTAGGGTAGAATGTAACTCGATACTTGGCTAAAGACATTGTCAGAAGTTCCATATTCATCAACAATATAATGATTTTCGTCCGTATGCTCAAAGCCCATCCACTGAGCAATGACCACATCAGGTGTATAACCGATAACCCATTCATCACTGATCAAGTTTTCGTCAAAGTTGGTTTCAGTAGTCCCTGTTTTCCCAGCCATAGTATAGCCATAGGCATTAGCACTGACAGCTGTCCCGTTGGAAAAAGTCCCCAGCATCATACTAGTCATCTTGTTGCTGACAGACTTACTAATAACGCGAGATGAAGCTTTCTTATACTCGACGACGGGCTTACCTGAGGCCGTCTCAATCTTAGTGATAAAGTGGGCTTCATTCATAACCCCACCATTAGCAAAAGTGGAGTATGCTTGAGCCATTTCTAATGGGTTAGTTGTGACACTGCCACCAAGGGCAACACCTAGGTTTTTAGGCACATTATCCATATTGAGACCAAATTTTTTACCATAATCAAAAGCCGTGCTGACTCCCATTTCGTTCAGCAGATGAACAGCTGGAATATTATAGGAATTGGCCAATGCCTGATACATAGGAACACTTTCCGTCTCAATACCGCCGTAGTTAGAAGGAGCATAACCATTATAATCCTGAACAGTATTAGGAAGCTCCTCATCAATATCATAACCTTCGGCTACAGCTGGTGAATATACAACCAGAGGCTTAATCGTTGATCCTGGACTGCGCGATGACTGAGTAGCATAGTTATAGGATCTAAAGGTGGGATCATCCGTCGAGCCGAGACGTCCAACTAGACTGCGGACACCGCCGGTCGATGGGTCGATAGCTACACTGGCAGACTGAGCTGTTGAGCCATCATAAGGTGAGGTAGGAAAATTGGCCGTTTGAGCATAGACTGTTTGCATTCCATCTTGATAGTTGGTATCCAATTCAGTGTAGATCTTATAGCCATTATTAAGAATATCTTTCTCCGATATCCCGTATTTATCAATAGCTTCGTTGACTACAGCATCAAAATAAGAGGGATAATTATACTCCTCAGCCTTGCCCGCATAGGTATCACTAAGGCGGCTGGATATATCAACGCCCCTATATGATTTTGCATCAGCTTGTGTCAAATAGCCAGCATTAACCATGTTTTGCAGGACAGTATCGCGTCGGTTGGTAGCATTATCAGCTGAATAAAGCGGATTATAAATCTCTGGGCCTTTCAACATTCCCGCCAAAGTTGCCGCTTCATCAACAGTCAAATCAGCAGCACTGGTTCCAAAATATTTCTGACTGGCATCCTCAACTCCCCATACACCATTGCCAAAGTAGGCATTGTTGAGATACATAGTTAAAATTTGGTTTTTGGAATATTTCTTATTGAGCTCTACTGCTAGGAAAAATTCCTTAGCCTTCCGCGTAACAGTCTGTTCCTGAGTCAGGTAAGCATTCTTGGCTAACTGCTGGGTAATTGTTGAGCCTCCTCCGAATTTTCCGGCAGTTAGAACAGCTAAGAAAAAGCGCTTATAATTAATACCGTGATTCTTATAGAAACTGCGATCCTCGGTTGCAATGACAGCTTTTTCTAAATCATCAGAGATAGCATCTAATTCAACATAGGTTCCCTTATTCCCCATCAGGTTACCAGCTTGCTGACCTTCTTTATCATAAATAACCGTTGAAGATTTCAAAGCATCCTGTAAGTCAGATACATTAGTTGTTTTGGCTAGATAAAAAAGATAGGCCGCTGTAAAAAGAACAAAGATACTAGCTCCAATGGCCAAAATCTTGTTAATCTGGTAGCGACGCCAAAAACGGCGAATCCAAGATTGTTTATCTGGGATGATGACCTTGAGAAAAGCGAGTTTAGGATATTTTTCAATCAGCCTGTCTAGGTGACTCTGATGGTGGCCTTGACTGCGATGGTACTCGCTTTCATGAACAGGTACTGACTCCAAGCGCTGGGTCATGCTCATTTCATCACCAGCTTGACTGTCAGACGGCTTCCTTGAAGGTTTTTCTTTATTCTTGTTTCTATTCAGCAGCTTCGTTTTCAATTGACGAGCCTGCTGTTTGATTATCTCTAAAAACTTCATAGCCCTATTATAGCAAGTTTCCTTCAAAAACCTAGAGAGAAAATGCGATTTGTGCTAAAATCAAAAGCATGAAATTCCGAATTACTCTACCGCCCTCTTTCCCCCAGACAACAGTCAAAGGATTGCTGGAGGAACACTGGTTAGTTCCCCGCAAAATACGTCACTTTCTACGGACGAAGAAGCATCTGTTTGTCAATGGAAATAGCATCAACTGGCAGAGCCCTGTTCAAGCTGGAGATTATATTGATGTGATTTTTGACCAAGACGACTACCCTAAAAAAGAAATTCCCCTAGGTCAAAAAGAGCTAGTCGACTGCTGCTATCAAGATGAACATCTGATTATCGTTAATAAACCCGAAGGAATGAAAACCCACGGCAATGCCCCTGATGAGGTGGCCTTACTCAACCATGTGTCTGCCTACGCTGGGCAAACCTGCTATGTCGTCCATCGCTTGGATAAGGAAACTAGCGGCTTGGTGCTTTTTGCTAAAAATCCTTTTGTACTACCCATTCTTAATCGATTATTAGAAGATAAAAAGATTAGTCGTCATTACTGGGCTTTGGTTCAGGGGGGATTTAGGCAAAAGAAAGTCACTTATACTGATAAGATTGGACGAGATCGACATGACCGCAGAAAGCGTATCGTTAGTCCCCAGACAGGCCAAGGGGCTATTACTCATGTCACTAAACTCAAGAGCTTTCCCAATCAGACTCTTGTTGACTGTCGGCTAGAAACTGGACGAACCCATCAAATTCGTGTCCATCTAGCCTATCACGATCATCCCCTCATTGGTGATCCACTTTATCATAGGCATCCCAAGGGGCGACTGATGCTTCACGCTTACCAGCTCAGTTTTACCCATCCCTTTACAGCAGAAATTCTGACGTTTAAAGCCAAATCAGCAAGCTTTGAACAAGGACTACACGATAGAAAGTATCATGCTCCTCCCAAATTTCCCTAGAGAGTTTATAGTTAAAACTGTAAGAGGCTGCAAAGCCGCCGTATAGGAGAGTTAAAGCTCCTTGATTACTTGGATTCTTTTAATTTGGTAGCCTCTCCATTATTGATTATCCCTTGTAAGCTCTAATGGAAACTTCGATAGGCTAGCAGCCTGAATTATCGGAATTGGTAATGATTTTATTACTTTATTATCATAATATACATCCTATGCTAGGATATTTTGTTCCAGCACATATTTTTCATAAGATCTCTTTACAAATTTAGGAAAACAGTATATAATCATTGTATCGATAAACTAATACAAAGGAAATTACCATGAAACGAAGTGAATTAAAATCTCGAGCTAAACAAAAGCTTTCTGGCAATTGGAAATGGGCTATCGGGGTCGTTGCTATCGTTTGGCTTATTCAGATTTTTCTTCAAACGGATAGCATCCATGATATCCTAACCACAAAGGAATTGATGACTCACCATAATGGTCTTATTACTGGTATACATGTCACTTTTTATGCTTCACCTTTGGTACAAACCGGCGGCCTATTCCTTGGCTTGATTGCTGCCAGTACTATTCTAGGCTTTCTTCATTTGATTGATAATCGTAAGGACGAAAATATTCTTGCCAGCGTCTTCGCAGGATTTACAGAAGGTCGTATTTGGTCCTTTATTCTGACTTGGATTCTTCAATATATCTTCATACTACTTTGGACTTTGCTCCTCATTATCCCTGGCATCATCAAAGCTTACTCTTATGCTATGTCTATCTATATCGTTGATGATCTTAAACGACAAGGAAAAAAACTAACAGCTACCGAAGCCATCACCAGATCCAAGCATTTGATGAAGGGACACAAATGGGAACTTTTCGTCCTTGATCTCAGTTTTCTTGGTTGGTGGCTCTTAGCAACCCTAACCCTTGGAATCGGCTATCTCTGGCTCTACCCTTACATCCTAGCGACACATGCTGAGTTCTACCGGACTCTCATTGGTCAAAATCCAGCTGCTCTAACGGATTAAAAGCTACTCCCATATTGAAAAGAAAAAACGGAAGGTTCAGATGAGCCTTCCATTTTTATAAGTTAGTGAGGAATATAATTCATTCATCATAGCAAGCCAGCCTAATCTTTCAGCCAATTATGATAGCTAGAAAGCCTTTAACGTTACAGTACAAAAAAGAGACAGCTGATAACACTGTCTCTTTAGAGTTAGCAAGAAGAGTCTGGGACAAAAATCCAGATCCATTAGCATTATCCTAGATTTACCAGATCGACGCAGTGGTTGGGAGTAAGACTTGTTGGTATAGCCAACAAGTCTTACTCCCACACAGTTCATTAGGTGCTTTATCTTCAATGAACCGCTGCTGATTGGCGGTCCTTATCTTGGGGCGCTTCCCTATCTTTAGGCGACTCCTTAAACAGTCCACTGGACTGTTTAACTACCACCTAAGTGATAGCTCCAACAGTCTGGGGATAGACTGCCAAAGCCTGCCACCTAAAAACAGGAAAGTGGCAGAGCCCTGAGCCTTAAAATAAGAGAGCGAGGAAAATCAAAATCGTGATTTTACCTCGATTTACTGATTGAGTCCCACTCTCTTAACCAGCCAGCTCCTTTGCTACTTAGATAGGTTGTCTCTATTACATCATGCCACCCATCATACCTGGATCCATAGCTGGTGCTGCCGGTGCTGATGACTCTTCTGGGTGATCAGCGACAACAGCTTCAGTTGTTAGAATGAGGCTAGCAACAGAAGCTGCATTTTGCAGGGCCGAACGGCTAACTTTGACAGGATCAATGATTCCTGCTTCAACCATATCTACCCAGCTTCCATCGGCTGCATTAAAGCCTGTACCAACAGCGCTAGCTTTAAGTTTTTCGATGATAACGGAACCTTCATAGCCAGCGTTACGGGCAATTTGACGAACGGGTTCTTCAAGCGCACGCAGAACAATGTTACGGCCAGTTGCTTCATCCCCTTTCACATCAAGAGAGGCAACTTTTTCAATGACATTAACAAGGGCTGTACCACCACCGGCAACGATACCTTCTTCAACGGCAGCGCGGGTTGCATTAAGGGCGTCTTCAATGCGAAGTTTCATTTCTTTTAATTCTGTTTCAGTCGCAGCACCAACCTTGATAACTGCAACACCGCCAGATAATTTTGCCAACCGTTCTTGCAATTTTTCACGATCAAAGTCTGATGTTGTTGTTTCCAATTGTGATTTGATCAAGTTGACACGCTCTGTAATGGCAGAGGCTTCGCCAGCTCCTTCAACAATCACTGTTGAATCTTTGTCAATAGTGATTTTAGCAGCCTGACCAAGAGAAGCAATGCTGGCATCCTTGAGTTCCAGACCAAGGTCTTCGGTAATGACAGTACCACCAGTCAAAACAGCAATATCTTCCAACATAGCCTTGCGGCGATCACCAAAACCTGGTGCTTTAACCGCAACAACATTAAAGGTTCCGCGAATCTTATTTAGAACCAATGTAGGTAAAGCTTCTCCATCAACATCGTCTGCGATAATCAAGAGCGGGCGGCTGGTTTTAAGTACTTCTTCTAAAAGAGGAAGAACATCTTGGATATTTGAAATTTTCTTATCGGTAATCAAGATATAAGGATTATCCAGATCAGCAACCATCTTTTCATTATCGGTTACCATGTATTGAGAAAGGTAACCGCGATCAAATTGCATCCCTTCAACAACGTCCAATTCAGTTTCCATACCACGGGACTCTTCAATGGTGATGACACCGTCATTGCCAACTTTTTCCATAGCTTCTGAAATGTATTCACCAACTTTTTCAGAACGTGAAGATACAGCAGCAACTTGCGCAATAGCTTCTTTACCAGAAACTGGTTGAGCGATAGCTTTTAAGCCTTCAACAGCTGTTGAAACAGCTCTTTCGATACCGCGACGGATACCGATTGGGTTAGCTCCTGCTGTTACATTTTTAAGCCCTTCGCGAACGATGGCTTGGGTTAAAACAGTGGCTGTAGTTGTTCCGTCACCTGCAATATCATTAGTTTTTGAAGCAACTTCTGAAACTAATTTGGCCCCCATGTTTTCAAAATGGTCTTCTAGTTCGATTTCCTTAGCAATAGTTACACCGTCATTCGTAATCAAGGGTGAACCAAAGGATTTTTCCAAAACAACATTACGACCTTTAGGGCCAAGCGTTACCTTAACAGTATCTGCCAGCGCATCAACCCCGCGCACCATAGCAGAACGGGCATCGGCTGAAAATTTAATATCTTTTGCCATAATAGTTACTTTCCTACTTTCTAAAGTTTCTATTTATAAAATTATTACAGACATGGGGCAGCTAGCCGATTAGGCTAATACAGCTAAAATATCTGCTTCACGAATGATTGAGACCTTGTCATCACCGTCTTTGACGTCAAGACCAGCTCCATTTTCAACGAGTACTTTATCACCCGCAGAAACGCTTGGAGCAACGAGTTCTCCTGTCAAGGTGCGACTACCCTGACCAACGGCTACAACAGTCGCTGTTTTAGTGGCTTCATGAGAGCCGCCTGCTAAAACAAAACCACTTGCTGTCGTTTCTTCTACTTCTTCAAATTTTACAACAATACGATCACCTAATGGCTTCAACATAATAAACCTCCAATATTTTTTAGCACTCTAATATCTTGAGTGCTAATTACACTTATCATTGTATCATTTGGTCAAAAATAGTCAAGAAAAAACTCTGTCTTCCGACAAAGTTTTTGTTTTATTTTGCTTTTGCCCGAGTCATCTTTTCTTCAAAGTCATCGATAACTTTTTGGACATTAAGGCGCCCCTTGTAAATACCGTAGCCAAAGAGCAGCATTCCTAATACTCCCAAGATAATCAGGACAATACCGATAATACGAACGACGAGATATGCTGAAAGCAGATAAACTAAGATGATACCAATGCTAGCGATGAGAAACATCAGCGTAAACCAACGTCCTAGATTTTCAATCATATGCTTTTGGTAGGCAATCTCCTTCTCATAACCGGTGATAAATTCTTTTTCTGTCAGCATAAGCGCTCCATTTTTTGATTTAGTATTTTAATCCTGGATCGAAGAAGCCTGTCAGGACACCAACAAGAGCAAGAACTACTAAGAGCAGCATAACTTTAATTGGCGACATATTTTTCTTAGCCATCAACCACCAGCAGAAAACGGTAATTAAAGCTGTTAACAAGCCTGGATAAACACCATCCAACTGGTCTTGCAACACTAAGAAAGCTTTTCCAGAAGAATTCTTCAATTCAAAGGCTGTTTTAATAGGAACCCAAGTTGCAGCTACAGCACCGACAACCATACCACCAACAATAGCTACGGCTTTACGGATAGCTTGTCCTTGGGGGCCAACCAAAACTTCAACTGCCTTATCCCCAAGTTCATAACCCTTGAAGTAGGCAAAACGCATACCAAAGTAGGCTAAGAGATTCCAAACCACAATATAGAATATCGCACCGACCGGCGAACCGCCAGTTGACAAGCCAAGGGCAATCCCTAAGATAATTGGAATCAAAGTACCGACAACAAGGGAATCACCGATACCAGCAACGGGTCCCATCAAACCAGCACGTAGACCATTGATAGTTTCATCATCAACACCATCTGAACCATTCGCACGAGCTTCTTCCAAGCCAGCTGTTACCCCAACAATAAGGGAACCAAGTTGTGGTTCTGTATTGAAGAAGGCCGTATAGGTCTGCATAGAACGCGCTTTATCATCTTCATTATCGTAAAGCTCTTCAACGATTGGCAGCATAGAGGTTAGGTAACCAAAGGTCTGCATATGCTCTTGTGAGAAGCAGGTTAAGTTCCCATAATACCAATGATGGAAGGATTTAGTTAGTGTTTTCTTTGAAATTTTCTTTTGAGCCATCTTAGATATCCTCCTCATCGTCATCAAATTCTAGATTATCTGCACCAGCTACTGCTGTAGCCTTAGCGTTTTTAGCCATTTCTAGTTCATAGAACAAGACCGCAAAGATAAGGGAAATGACTGCACATGATACCAAGTTCAATCCCAATGATGCTGCAAGGGTAAATCCAACAAAGAATGGGATAAAGTCAACTGCCTTATCAACAATTTGTTTCAAAAGAATAGCAATCCCTACACATGGGAGCAAGGAACCTACCGTAAAGAGGGTCTTCATTGGAATACCGTCCAATGGCAGTGCTTCTTTCAACGCCGTAACTGCGCTTGCTCCTAGTTTACACATAATTAGCGTCGGAATGAATGAAAAGATGATATGGGAGACCCAAGGAAGGCCCCAGTCTACTGCGTACAGTTTTTTATAATCTCTCTTTTCAACAGCTCTCCAGCCGATGTGCTGCCATACCAGGTTCATAGTAGCTGTTCCGTAGAAAAGCACGGTACCAATAGTACCTACCAAGGTCCCCATTGATTTTGCAAGATTAGCTGCATCAGCTGAATTAGCTGACAGTCCTTGTGAGTGAATAGCAACCATCGCCAAAGGAATACCAATATAAGATACCGCACGAACATCAGCTGATACAGTACCACCAGGTGTTACCAAGGCGATATAAACAAGCTGCATAGCAACCCCACAAACGATACCTGTTTTAAGGTCTCCAAGGATCAGGCCACAGACCAGACCTCCGACTAAGGGACGACCTAAAGTGTAGTTACCAATGGTGGTACCACCGAGGCCAGGCATGGAAGACAAACAGGCAAACAAGCCAAGAATGGCTGCTTGTAACCAAGAAATTGTCATAATATTTCTCCTTTATTTAAGATACTAAGAGCGTTAGCGAGCAAAGGCAAAATAGCAGGTTCGACGAAGAGTCGCAGGACTCTAGGAGAAGCTGTCTTTTTGACACAGCTCGCAGCTCGTGTTCAATTAGCAAGATACAAAGGGCATGAAGAAATCTGTATAAAAAATAGGAAACGGACGCTGTGTCGTAAAGACACAAGGACGTTTATCTTTTTTACTAGGATTTTAGCCCGTGTTCAGTTAACAAGATGCTAAGACGTTACGAGAAAACTGGCGACAATCGCCTTTCTCTTTATCACCAGACAAAACTGCTTATAGGCAGTTTCTACAAAGTTAGTAAGGTAGATAGGTAAGCCATCATAACGATTGCCGTAGTTTACCCAGTATTTCAAAACCTAGACAAGCCTTCTACGTTAATAACCAAATTGTGATTTAAAGTCTGACCAGTAGCCGATAGAAACATCTGGTAGGAGCTGGAATTTCACCTTGTAACCAGCTTTCTCAATCTCTTCAATAGCATCGGCCTCTTCTTGAGTGATTGACTGGTTGTTACCAAGTTTGACAGCACCGGGGCGATCATTAGCTGGACCGACAATAATTTCTTTAATATCATCTGGTACAAAGCCTTGATCCACCAAAATTTCCTTCATATCGATAGGATTCTTAGCGATAAGGAAGTAGCGGCTGTCAGAATCTGTTACTTTTTTAGATTTTTGCGCAAAAGCTTCTTTGGTCCAAACAAAAGTTTTCTTATCCGATGCTCCCTTGTAAGCTTGGATTAATACCTTATTATTGGCAGCTGCGTCATTTACCGCAATCAACCCATCGCATGGGTACTCTTTTGCCCAACGTGTTACAGTTTGACCGTGAATCATACGGTCATCGATACGAACAAATGAAATTGACATGTTCTTCTCTCCTCTTAAAATAAATTTAGCCTAAGGCTAGTTATAATTACAATAAAATGGTTAGCAAAATTGCTAAATATAGCATTTTTACCAGCTAGAAAGACTTGAAGTTGACCATCAAGCACTACTAACTAAATGTCATCATCGTCGTCAGCATCATCATCACCAGATACTTGGAATTGCTGAAGAGCTGTTGAAGCTTCCGATAGAATATTTTCTGCCAGAGCTTCCCCTTCCAGCATATCCTTCATGACAACAGCTGTTAGAGCCGCTGTTAAGTTCATTCCGCCAATGACCAGCGCTGTATCCAATTTTCCTTTTTCGGCCAAAACATTTAGGAATGTTGTCAGGGGACTACCGCCGACAATATCCGCTAGGACAACAAACTCATCCTGCTCATTTGTCTGAGCTTCCAAGCCTTCCTTGATTTGACTAGCAAAGTCATCAACTGACTTACCATTCTGCAGACCAAAAGCTAGAACTTGATCAATCTTATCGCCAGCAAACATGGCCAACGAGGTTTTCAATCCCTCGGCCAAGCCACCGTGACTGACTAACACCAGATACTTCATAAGACCCTCCTTTTATTGTCTTTATTTTACAAAAATTGGAAACGCTTTTACATTGTTGTTTGTCACATCATACGATTAACACTTGTCACTCGTGCAATGACATTTGTCACTTAAAAAGAAAAAGTGTTGGGAAGACAAGATTCTAAGACGCTTGTCTTCCCAACACTTTTATTTGTAGTTTACTTACGCTGCTAATAGGCCGCAGTCCCTCATTGAACGAGCGTTTTTAATTGGTTTTAATTATTGGAGATTAGTCTAGTTTTTGCCTACTGGTTCAGCTTATCCTGAATTGCCTGTAAATCATCGTCCAAGCTGTCCTCCGATATGGACTGAGCTATGAGGTAATCAGCCTTGTCTAATATCTCCTGGGTGGTTAGAGAGCGAGGTTCAACACGCGAGTGTGAGAGCATAGCTGTCAAATTGTCGGTAGTAAGAGCGTTACCACCGAGGCTACCCTGATTAAAAAGCTTAGTCATAGAACTGCTTGTTACCACGGATTTCTTCACAGAGGCTCCAGGAGAATTCTTCATTAGTTGGCTCTGATGTTCATTCTCAACCAAAAGTTTCATAAATTCCCAAGCTAGACTTTTATGACCGCTCTTAGATGAAATTCCAAAAAGGGAGGTCTGGAGCTGATTAGGAATTACTCTGGAGGATTTTACGGGCATGCGAACACAGGTCCACTCAAAAGAGGAATATTTGGCAACATGATAAGGGTAAGGTTTATAGGTCCGATATTCCGCCAGAGTCATGGGCATAAAGGCTACATTCCCTTTATCAAAATCTTTTGAGGTCAATTTGGTTGTTCCAGATAGCTTATCCAGCTTAGTATAATAGTCTAGTGCCGATTTGATTTGGGGATTGTTGATGGAGACTTTTTGTGAGTTGTCAGCGGCGAAAATAGACAGCCCGTAGGCTGATACTGCATCCCGCCAACTGTATTCGGTCACTCCAAATTGGTCAAGATTACCATCCCCATCACTATCCTTAGTCAACCTTTTACACAGCTGATAAAACTCTTCCAAGTCCCAACCTTCTTCAGGAATCCTGACACCCGCCTGCTTGAGTAAATCCTTGTTAATACAAAGCATCATGACATTATTTTCATAGGGCAGACCATAACTTTTGCCTCGGTATTGACCAGCTTTGAGACTGGATTGATAAAAATCATTGGTATTGAGCTTCTTAAAATAGGGGCTGAGATTGAGAAGAGTCTGGTTTTGAGCTAAAGAGCTAAAATTGCCATCAGGAACCATAAAGATATCAGGTGTCTGCCCTAGAACGATCTTGTCTGACAGCCAGTCAGCATAATCATCCTTATCAATACCGCTTTCATAAGTCACCTCAACATTAGGGTGCTCCTTTTCAAACCTAGCAATAACATGATCCATCAAGCGAGTCCCTTCATCACTGGGGACATTCCAACTGCTATCTGTATAGAGTCCCAACTCCAAGTGAACAGTATGAAAACGGCTCCAGTAAATCAGGCTGACCACCCCTAAAAGGAGGGAAAGCAGCAGCAACATCTGCCAGTGAAGCTTCTTCCACTTATGTTTTACCATATATCTAATCCTCAAAATTTCTGGTTGTCGCACCTGTTTGAACAGCCCAAATAGCCAGCTGGGTTCGGTCACGCAGGGAAAGTTTGGAGAGGATATTAGATAGATAGTTGCGAATGGTCCCTTCTGACAGATAAAGTTTTGTCGCAATTTCTTTATTGGACAAGCCAAACCCAACTTGCTGGATAATTCGCCATTCAGCTTTAGATAAATCAGCTACCTGATCATCTTCTACCTGAATACTCAAATTTGATTGGGCCATCTGCGAGAACAGCTTAAACACCTTAGTTGCAATATCTGGATTGAGCATAGATTTGCCATCGTAGACAGTAATAATTGCTTTATAAAGCTCCTGTGTTGATACTCCCTTTAAGAGGTAGCCCGAAGCACCAAACTTAAGTGCACTAAAAATAAAATCATCATCATCAAAGGTCGTCAAGATAATAATTTTAACATCTGGATACAGTTCTTTTACCCGCTGAGTACACATAACACCGTCCATTTTAGGCATGCGAATATCCATTAAGATAACATCAGGACGCTCGGAGGCAATAGCTTCTAAAACTTCAAAGCCATTGCTAGCCGTTCCAACGACATCTATATCTTCGTGGGCTGACAGAATAATTTGAAGGGAGTCGCGGATCAGCTCCTGATCATCTGCAATCATCACCTTAATCATGAATTTGTCCTTTCATTCTCGGTATAGTAATATGAGTTAAAAAGCCTTGGCTGCCATCATAAGAGATACGGCCGCCAACCATGCTGAGCCGTTCCCGCATCTGCATAAGACCATAGCCCATATTGATATGCTCGCATCCTTGGCCATCATCGTGAATGACGATACGGTAAGAGGTATCATCCTGATAACATCGAATAGTGACTATGCTGGCATGACCGTGGCGCAAAGAATTGGTGACCGACTCCTGAATAGCTCGAAAGATAATGTCCTCGGTTGTGACATCTAAGTCAACATCTCCCCAGTCGTAGACAAAATCAATCTGCAAGGAGGATAAACTTTGGTACTCCAGCAACATATTTTTGAGTGCTTCTTTCAGTGTATGACCTTCCAAAGCCCCCGGTCGAAGTTTATTAAGAGAGCGACGGACATCCTGAATACTATTGCGCACGACTAGAGACATCTTATCGACTTGTTCCTTAGCCTTATCAGGGTTCAAATCAATCAGCACCGAGACAGCGTCCATTCCCGACGAAATTCCTGTCAAAGCATGACCTAAGGTATCATGGATTTCGCGTGAAATCCGCTTGCGTTCACGATCTTCGGTAATTTTTTCCGTTAGATCTGCGTAGGCATTCAGATCCTCATTAATTTTAGCAATTTCCTGCAGTTTTTCCTGCATTTCCTGACGTTCCTTGGCACTAATAACAATGTAAAAAATAAAAGAACCGAAAAAAGCAACAAGATTAAAGGAATAGAGAAGGTTTTTGACTAGCTTAAAACCAAATTGTGTCTGTTCCGAATAAAATTCTAAGTAGGTGTCCAAAGAAGGAATCTTGATAATACTGGATAAGACATCTGGATCAGAGATGAGAAGCATAAGCGAACTCATAAACAGCACTGCTGCCCAGCTGCGCTTGCGCTGCAAAACAGTATAGTCTAAGCTAAAAAAGATATCTAAAAACACTAGCAGAAAAATACCATTATAAGAATATTGGAGAGTCTTGAAAACTGCTAGCATCACTAAAAACTCTAGCAGAATCAATCCAGCTGCTAAATTGAAATTAGCCTGCCCTTGGCGCTCTCTGAAATAGATAACCCCCACTAAGCACAGGTAGAGACCTAGAGAAAGAAAGAAGACGATACTAGGAGGTTGAGGCACTATTTCTAAGTTTTCTAACAAGGATTGGCTCAAATTGTGGGCTACAATGTATTTACTCGTCAAAAGGTAGGTCATACCAATGTTCCAAATTGCAAAAAAATTGAGTACAACAAGACTGTAGCGCGCTAATGTTATGACACGTTGACTCGTCATTATTCCCACCCCGTCAAATTATAATCAGCTATGTTGTCTTTATCCACCAGCTTTACAGGAATGGTAATCCTTTTTTTGACCTCATGTCCCTCTAAAAGCTGATAAACAGCGTCAATACTCTTATCAGCCATCTGGGTTGGAAATTGGGCTACACTGACTAAATGGCTGTCTCCTCTAGCAATCAGAGATTTAACATCGGGAGAGCCATCAACACTGTAGATCATTTTGGACTGAGAAAGTTTGAGGTTCTCCTGAGCAGCCAGTGCACCGATAGCACTGCGATCGTTGATCGCCATGATCGTGTCAATTTGAGGATTCTCCGTTAAGGCCTTGGCAGTCAGAGGCATAGCTAGCTCCGTCTGACCTTGAGCATTGGCATCTCCGACAATATGGTAATCCTTGCGGCCTGATATAGTGTCCTTAAAGCCCTGAAGCCTTTCATCTGCTGAATAGGTCCCCTCATGAGCCAGGAGGTAAATATTAGCCGATGACTGACTGACCATTAAGCGTTTGCCTAGTATGACACCGGCTTGATAGTTATCTGATACCACTGTGGTATCAGCCAAATCATCAGCTAGCTGACTGTCGACTACCACTACTTTAATACCCGAGCGTTTGGCTTGTTTTACAGCCGATAACAGTTGCTTATCATTACCATTAACAGGATTGATGATAAGCGCATCGACATCTTGTTGGACAAATTTTCTCACCTGTTCAGCCTGCTTATCGCTGCTTAATACAGGATTTCTAAGGAGCAGGACATCACCCTTTTCATCGGTTACTTTTTTTATCTGCGAATTGAGATAGCTGTAAAAACTGTTGTTCATGGTCATAAAGGTGACCCCAATCCTTTTTTGCCCCTGAACAGCTGGCTGGTACTGATAGTAGGCATAGGAAATAGCTATAATAATACAGGCTAACAGAAAGTTTCCCATAACAAACTTGCGTTTTTTCAAACCATCACCTACAGTATTTCTTCTCTTAAAACTTTAGCAATACCATCATGGTTATGATCCAATGTCACTCTGCCTATACGTTTTTGCAAAGGCTCAGGAGCATTCCCCATAACAACTCCTTGACCCACTGTCTCTAGCATTTCCAAATCATTATAATTGTCACCAAAGGCCATCGTTTCAGCTTTAGGGACTTGATAGTAGGCACAAAGAGCCGTGATTGCCTGCCCCTTATCAATACCAGCTGCCATAACTTCAATCAAATGGGGCAGAGATTTGGCAATCGATAAGCTGGGATAGGAGTTTTTAAGTTCTTGTAACACAGCATCGGTTTTTTCTGGCGGGCACATGACCAAGACCTTATGAGCTTCCTGAATATGGGTAAGTTCAGAAAGCTGGCTTGCTTGCGATTTAAGCCCGACCACAACTTCTTCGTTTTCGACTAAATCGTGTGCTTGATAAGAGGAGAACCAATCCTGATAAGAATAAATATTCCAAGCTAAGTCCTTAGCTATATTTTCAATCGTTTGAGCAATAGCAATCGCCTCTGCCATAGGAAGAGATTTGGACGCAATAGTCCTACCATCTTCAGTCTGAAGTAAAGCTCCATTGTAAGCGATCAAGGGGCTATTAACCCCAATTGCTGCCATAATAGGGCGAATAGCTTCTGGCATACGGGCCGATACTGGTACAAAATAAAGCCCCTTAGCAACACAAGCTCTGATAGCTTCCTGTGTAGCCGGCGTTACAGCATGATATTGGTTAAGTAACGTTCCATCAATATCACTGAAGATAATTTTCATGAGCTGACCTCCCATTTTGTTTTTTATCCGTTTGCATTCTTAATATCATTCCTATTATAACATTTTCTTGTTTGAGATTCTTCCTTACCAAGGCAAAAAAGGCCTGAAGCAGGAGTTTTACTTCAGACCCTGGAGTTATATGGATGTGAAAGTTGCTTGATACTCTTTGAGTATTAGGATAAGGATACGTCAGACCTAAAAGGGAAGCTCTTCTTCCTCAAGGACAAGATCCGCTAAGTCACTAGCCGTATTATTTTCACGTACGGCACGCTGAGCCCGACTTTCTAGGAGCTGGAAAGACTGGGCTAGAACCTCAGTTACATAGCGAGTTTGACCATCTTTATCGTAACGGCGTGTGCGTATCTCACCATCAAGAGACAGCAAACTGCCCTTGTTGGCGTAGGAAACCAGCGTTTCAGCTAGTTTTCCCCATAAGACGATATTGATAAAATCCGCCTGACGCTCACCGTCTTGCGACTTGAAACGTCGGTTAACAGCCAAAGTCACATGGGTAACTGATTTATCCGAGGATGTTTTAATCATCTCGGGGGCAGCAACTAAGCGGCCGATAAGAATGACTTTATTATACATCATTTCACCTCCTCACCTTATTTATTCGTAAAAGAGATGAAAAAATAATAAAAACCGAAAAAAATTTAAATACTTTTGTAGATTACTCTTAATCTATATTTCCCTGATTTTCAATATCAGAAATCATATCCAACCTCACTTGATGACGTCCTCCTTCATACTCTGCCGTGAGCCATTCATCCACAATCATCTTTGCTACTTCTAATCCGACTACGCGGGAGCCAAAAGCCAAGACGTTTGTATCATTATGCTGGCGGGACAATTTAGCTGAATAAGGCTCGCTGCAAATGACACAGCGAATGCCTTTGATCTTGTTTGCCGAAATACCAATGCCAACACCAGTACCACAAATTAGGATTCCCTTATCGATCTTATTGGAAGCTACGGCTTCAGCCACAGCTTTCCCAGATTCAGGATAATGAAATCGCTCTGTACTGTCTGTCCCATAGTTGACAACTTCATAGCCGTACTTATCCTCAATATAAGCCTTAAGAGCCTGTTTATATCCTACAGCGACATGATCATTTCCAATACCAATTTTCATAACTTGTGTAATTCCTTTACTATCTCTGCGTAAGGTTTTTCCTTGCCAAATAAGGCGCTGGTGCCTAAGATGAACCCGTCGGCTCCAAGGGCACTTAATTCTTCGATAATAGCTGGACTACAAGCACCATCAATCATAATCTTATAATGGTAGTCCGACTTTAAATCAACCAGCCTTTTTATCTTTTTCTTAGTAAAATCAATAAATTTCTGGCCTGCAAATCCTGGATTAACTGTCATAACCAGCAGGTAGTCAACTAATTCTAGCATTTCACCGACTGTTTCAACACTTGTATCGGGATTTAGCGCTAGGCCAGTTAATTTTCCACTATCCTTGATATGGCTGAGTGTTTTCACTACGTAACGTTCACTTTCTGGGTGAATATAGATCAAATCTACACCTGCATCAATAAACCAATCCACTTTATTTCCAGGATTTTCAATCATTAAGTGACAGTCAATTAATTTATCGGTGTATTTTCTAATGGCTTTAATATCATTAATTCCCATGGTTATATTAGGAACAAATTCACCGTCCATAATATCACAGTGGTAGATATCCACATCAGCACGATTCAGATTTTCAACTTCTTTTTGTAAATGGCCAAAATCTGCACACATCATGCTGGGACACAATAATTTCGTCATAGCATCCTCCTCCATAAGACATTTAAGCGGTTAAACGATACGACAAAAATTAAGAAAATCGCTACAGATACAGCACAATCTCTAAAAACTTTATATCCGAAGGCAGTCTGCATTTATAAAACACAGGTTCTTGCACTCAAAGAAGATCCTATCAGACTAGGCAAGGTAATAACTTAAAGAGATCAAGCGATCCAAAAAGAAACCACTTTGGGTTACCGCCTAGGCTTCAAGTATCCCACTAACTAAAGGCAGCCGCTATAGGCAGTCTGCCTTGCTTCTTTACTAGCTCGCCCGCTAAAAATAAACAATGGCGATTTGTCTCCTGAGGTCTCAATTCTAGCATTTGATTTTCCAGAAGAAACAGATACAGAACCTTACTTATTACTAATTAATAACATTAATCAGCTGCTATCATAGAGGTAACCTTTCCAAGACTATCATCCCAGCGATCTGATATGACCGTGACATCCTTTAGATCAAAAGCCTTGACATTGGATAAATTATGAAATTTAGTGCTATCACACAGGAGATAAACTTCATCGGAATGTTCCCGTACTATCTTCTTTTTAGTTGCTTCGACAAGTGTCGGAGTTGTTACCCCAAATTTTTCATCAACACCATTAACCCCTAAAAAAGATTTACCGAAATAGATACTCCTCAGGTTCGTTTCAGTTAATGCACCACTTACTGAGGAGTTTATCGGATTAAATTGGCCTCCTAAGATAATGACTTCCGCTACAACACTGTCAGCAAGTGCGAATAAATCAGTATTGGTCGTGTAGATTGTAATCCTTTTATTTAGAATTTTTCTAAACAATACTGAGCATGTCGAGCCAGAATCGAGATAGATAACGTCGCCATCGTGAATTCGTTTAGCCGCTAGGTTAGCGATTTTATCTTTTTTATCACCATGAAGCGTATTGCGCATTGTGATTGGAATCTCTCCCACAGTTGACATTAATTTAATAGCACCGCCTGATAAATATTCAATTTTATTGTTCTTTTCAAGCTCTTTTAAATCGCGTCGCAGTGTTGAGGAAGAAACGTGTGGAAATACGGATTGAATCTCATCAAATTTGACTAATTCAGTATCCTTTAACAAGCTTAATATTTTTTGTTGTCTTTCGTATGGAATCATCTTATTATCTACCTTTATTTTGGTAATAATGATACCATATTCAGAAAATTATTTCATGCAGTCGTCTAAGCTAGCTGGTCATCTCTACTTGTAAAAACAAAGCCAAGAACGGCACCAACAAGAACAGAAATCCCTAGACCGATAACACCATTAATAACATTGGCATTGCTTTCGATAAATGCCGGGAAGGTTGTTACACTGCCGAACACAAAAGCGTTAGTAACAACTTTAGTCAAACCTAGATAAGCTCCGCCAGCTGCACCTGCAATAATTTGTGCCAAAAACAGTTTTTTGTTTTTTACAAGCATGCCAAATAGGGTAGGCTCAATAATTGCGGATAATGCAATGGTAATGACGCCTGTCATCGCAAAATTTTTAAGGCTTTTATTTCTTGCCTTGAGCCAAACTCCAAAGGCCGTTCCAATAACAGCAAAGTTACAGGCAAAGGTCAGAGGACAGATATAATCATAGCCGTTTTGAGAAATATTATTAATCATAATAGGGTTGACTGCCCAGTGGATACCAAAGCTGACCAAGACGCTCCAGCCACCGCCAACAAGGATACCTGTCAGTACACCACTGCGTTCAATTAACCAATTAACAACATTAGCAATTCCTTCACCACTGTATACGCCAATCGGACCAATAACAATAACGGTTAAGGGCACCATAATAGCTAGAGACACCAAAGGAATCAGAACAAGCTTAAGTGTTTCTGGAATATGCTTGTCTAACCACTTATAGAGGTAAGAGTAAGCCCAAATCGCAAGTATAATAGGAACAACTGTTGAGTTGTAATTCATCAAGACAACTGGAATTCCAAAAAAACTCGTCGTAGCACCATTACCTGTCTTTCCTAGCAAGGATAAAAAGTCAGGATGCAATAAAGCAGCTCCGATTAAGGCTGAAATGTAGGGACTGGCTCCGAAACGCCGTGCAGAAGAAAAGGCGAGTAAAACCGGAAGAAAGTAGAAAACAGCCATAGAGGCAGCAAATAAAATGCTGTAGGTACCGCTTTTATCACTAATCCAGCCCAATTGGACACTTAAAATAAGCAGGCCGCGTAAAATTCCTGATCCAGCTAAAGCCGGCAGTAAGGGTGCAAAAATTCCTGATATAGCAGAAAAAATCTTACTGATAATACTGCCACCTTGACCTGATGATTCTTCCAAAGAATTCTCTGTATTGCCTTTTACGAGTATCTCAAATTCGTCATAAACATGGGGTACTTCTGTACCAATCAATATCTGATACTGCCCAGCTTTATTGACAACATCCACAACACCATCTACAGCTTTAACGGCAGCATCATCTGCCTTGGATGGATCTTTCAAGTTTAGGCGTAACCGTGTAGCACAGTGAGTCATATTAGAGATATTTTCTGGTCCGCCAATATGCTCTAAAATCCCTTTTGCAGTTGCTTTGTAATCCGCCATAGTAATCACCTCCCTAGTCTTTGGTTCCTTTTAAGAACGTTAACATTAATTTATTAGCTGCAATAGCATCGTTTTTATCAATAATATTTTGGATATAATCCATTCCGACTGTGCCAATTAACTGATCCATATAGGTAATCATGGCAACATTTCTTTCTGCCTCTTCTACAGCAGGTTCAATAACTGGGAAAGTGTCAAAATAGACGACTCCCTGATAATCATGCTTTTTCAGGTAGTACAAAAGTTCCAAGGTTTTAAAGGGTGATGCTGTTCCAATCATCAGGCCGTCATCAGCAACACCATAGCCGTCATTCGCATGAATACCATATAGCTGCCCCCGACTGCCAAAAATATCTGCGGCAAAAGCTGGATTTTCATGTTTCATAAGCATATGGCAGTAATCCAGAGTAACACCGATATTCTCACGATTCACTTCGCTTAGCAGCATTCCCGTTATTCCCATGCTGTCGACAAAAGCGTAAGCTCTTTCTTCATAGGGTTTATATTCAATGCTAATTTTCAAATCTGGAGCGTAATCACAAATTTCTTGATAAGCCTTTACTAACTGATTCCAAACCTTGTGATAGTTGATTTGAAAGCTGTAATCGAACCCATCAAACCCCAACCAAATAGTGATAACCTCTCCGCCTATTGCTCGGCAATAATCGGCTGCATCCTTACACAACTGGCGTGCCTTAGCTGCAACAGTAGGATCTGCGTTGCCTAGTTCACCATTAATAAAATCACCTCGAAACCTAAGCGCCAGTCCATTCAAAATAAGGTTATGCTTGTCTAAAAGTTTCTTCATTTCTTCAGACGAAATCCCCTTAGTATGCTCTGGATAATTGAGATCAACATAACCTAGACCAGCAGTTTCAAAGTCTGAAAAAGTTTTTTCCAAATTATAACCATCAATTCTCAGATAGGAATTAATCCTTGTCGCTAATTTCATATCTTTCCTCCTATTTATTAACTTCGCCTATATTTTAGCACTAAAAGAAAGCGATTTCAACATATTTTTTCACATTTTTTTATTTATTATCATATTTTTTTATTTATTGTCGCTAATTGAGTCATATTTTTTCTATTTAATATATCAAAGTAAAAATCTGAAAATACAAAGACCTTTAAGAAGTTCAGAGCTAAGATACTTTTTATTTTGAACATACAAATAGAGAGGACAAACCCTTGTCCTCTCTGAATGTTAAGATATAGCATTACTAAAATTGACATTAAGCCTAAATATAAAAAAGATCTCGAGCTGTTCAAAGTAGCGAATCACTTTACCATGTTATTCTATCTTGTTGTTATAATATGGGACTGTTATCAGTACTAGGATCTTTCTTTTTAGCCTCGTAGTCAAATTCATCCAACTTTTTTTATCATAATCCCAGCAAAGCTTTTCTGCTTTTTTAAAACTCTTCAAGCCCCTTCATGGTAATTCTCCATTCTGATAATTATTTTTGAGATAAATTGTCAAAAATCTCCCCGGCCTGCTGGTTATCAACTGCTTCGATATTTTGTGCCGCATATATGAGATCTGAGCTAAAGGTATCCATCTGACTCTTATAGGCATCAAGGGCTGACTTAGCCGCCTCTTCTGTCCCCTCATCCCAAACATTGGACATCTCTATCTCAGCGGTCAGCTCTTCAATCTCACTGTCGCTGAGGTGCGCCCCTAGGGCTCTTGACGCCGCTATCGCTGCCTCGGAAATGACCTTAACCTCTTCCTTAACGTCGCTGATATGCTTCTTGGCTGCTTCAACTTTATTGTTAATATCTTCCTCAGCCAGCTGGGTCGCCATGTAGAGCAACTCTGTCCGAAGCAGAATTCTCTGCGCTCCTGTCGCATTTTTTATCTTAGCGTGGAAACTGTTGATATTCTCCCTATTCCATTTAATCCCTTCTTTGTGAGCCTCATCAATGATAGCCTGATAGTCCTTCTGAAAATCACTGATGACTTTAGCCGCCTCTGCAGCACTGATTCCTAGTTTGGCAGCCAGACTGGTGTTTGAAATCCCACTCTTTATCATTTCCATAATGACGGAGGCCAGGGAAGGATCGACATCTTGGCCAAGCAGTTTATTCAGCGTCTCTTTCTCCAGTTTGGCTATATCTTGACCGGCTTTGAGCAGTTCTGGGTGATAATGCTTAGAAGCGACTAAGGGATCCCCGTGACTGTCAATTTGAAAGGCTCCAAAGTCATGGGCGGAATTCCCGTCAAAAGTGCCGGTATACTTGCTAGGAACAATCACTTTGACCTTACCGAACTGGTCTTTCCAAGGCTTGTCCCGATTGAGCATGCTCACAATATCAAAGGGATTGACATAATAGGTCACATGTTTGCCCGCTGCCTCAATCTTTTTGTCCGAGACACCGTCCATCTTTTTCAGGCTGTCAGAAACATCAGGCCCGTCAAAGAGGACGACCTTGCCGACATGATCCAGCTCATCATAGCTGAGATTGGCGACGGCTTGGGCTGAGACCATGGTTCCAAGAGAGTGTCCCGTCACATTCATCTTCGCTTTAGGGGCTGCATCCTTTAGCTCGGCAATCTTTTCCTTCATGGCCTTGTTGGCTAACTTAGCTTGGGGGATATACTGCCCTGTCACCGCAAAGCGGGCATCGTTGTTAACCCAGTCATTGAGGGTATCCAGCCCCATCCCATCACTGCCGCGAACCACAAAGTAGGTGTTTTTGGTCGAGCTGTCGATCTTTTCGGTATCTGTGACATAGTAGGCATTGAAGCCTTCCTTTTCATCGGTCAGGAGACCTTTTTGATGACCGTCTTTTGTTGTATGAAGCGTTTCATCGGGCTGGAGGTAGAGCTCCGTTTTACTGGCGTTGGGATCACTCTTATCGGGATAACCGTCACCTGAAGCACCTTGGGTGAGTTGACCATGATTATCTGTTGCATCTTTAGCAAAGTCAAATTTAAGAGATTTTCCTGAATCTAACTGCATTCGTTCTTCAGGAGTTAGTTTCTCATAGGCAAAAGTATCAGGACGTCCAGTGTAAGCAGACTCAGCTAAAGAAGCATAAATGTTATCAAAACTCTCTAAATTCCAGTTACTCAAATTGGTTCCCCTTCTATTCTTAATTGGCTACCTTGGGACATACTATCCATATCAACATTACCGTCTTTATCTATCCAGATGTCTACGCTCCAACTAGAATCTTCAAGGTCATTGATACCGCCGTAGACAGTAATAAAAGGTTCAGCAACGACAACTCCTGATTTATCCCACTGGGTTTCATCCCAATCGATCTGCACGGACTCGACCTTAGAGCTCTGTGATTTCACAAAATCCACGATTTCCTGCTGGTGCTCTTTCAAATAGGCCAGCTGTTTCTCCTTGGTTGTCATTTTTGCTTCTCGCTGCTTTTTCTCAGCTTCTTTGGCTTGTTGCTCTCGCTTGGCTTTGACAAAGGCCTCAAAGCGACTGTTAAAATCATTGGCTACCATCAGGGTTCCTCCTATTCCTATTAAGATGGCTAATGTGACCAAACTTATTAGTGTGATCTTAGTGCTTTTCTTCATAAGAGCCTCCTACCCTAAGATACATCTATCCTGTTTGTATTACCCTTTCCAATGTTTCATCGGATCAAAACGCTCACCGATAGAAGCATTCTCATCCAATTCAATAATTCCACGCTTTTGCGGAGCGTTTGGCAAGGCTAATTCCCGCGGAGCGCACATCATGCCGTAGCTCTCAACACCACGGAGCTTGCCTGAGAAGATAAGGCTACCGCTTGGCATCATGGCGCCTGGAAGGGCTACGATCGTTTTAAGACCGACCGCTGCATTGGGGGCACCCGCTACGATTTGAACAGTTTGGTCAGACGCAATCTGTACTTGGCAGATGTTAAGATGGTCACTGTCCGGATGAGCTTCCATTTCCTTGATTTGCCCTACAACAAAAACTGGGCTAAGAGTCACTTCGAGAGCTGCCGTGAAGCCTTCTTTTTTCAACTCATTGTTTAAGACTTCTACATCAGTAGCTGATGGAAAAACTTGACCATTTGCATCAAGTTGAATGAGGCTAGAAGCTTCAAAAATATTCCAGGCTAGGGTCTTATTAGTTGCCGTCTCAAAGACACGCGCCACCTTTCCCTTGCGCTCAACCTCACGTTTAACATCCTTAGTGTCTTGCAAGATCACCATCAAAACATCGCCGACTTGTTCTTTATTATAGGCATAAATCATATTTCTTCTTTTCCCTCACTTGAAACTGGCTAAAAACTGATTGATTTCCTCTTTGGTTTTTCTGAGTTTATTGACTAGGCGTCCGATTTCCTGACCATTTTCAATGACAATCAAACTAGGAATCCCAAAGATATCCCACTTTTGTGCTAGGGGCATAAAGGCATCGCGGTCTACTTGAACAAAGGTAACATGGGGATTATCGGCTTCTAGCTCATCCAAAAAAGGATAGAGAAACTGGCAGTCTGGACACCAGTCAGCTGTGAATAAGAAGACAAAACGGCCTTTTTCTTCTAAATAAGTGGCTAATTCTTCATAGGTTTCTGGTTTAAGCATCTTCTTGCCCCTCACTATAGCTAATCTCACCGGCTTCATAGGTAAAATCGAGAACTCGGCCATCCTCAAAGACCAGACCACCTGACAAACTAGAACCGTGTGTCTCATAATCCTTGATATAGAGGACTTGAACATCCCCCATCTGACTAAAATAAGCTCTGATCTCAGCTAAAATGCTTGTCTGGTTACGGTCAGCCATCTTTTGTTGCAGACCATAGCTCAGAGCCGCCAAGCCCGCTAGACCTGCCAGACCCGTTGTTAGCAGTAATTTCTTATGTTTCATGCCTTTCATTTTATCATAAATGAAGGCCTTTGGCGACAGGCAGAATCGGACAAGGACAGCTATCCGACCAGCTTTATGCTAAAATAGGACTAAGAAAGTGAGGACGCAATGACAGACTTATTTACAAAAATTCAAGAAGTGACAGCGCTTAAAGGTATCGCGGGGCATGAGTTCCAAGTACGAGATTATCTGCGTCGGGCTATTGAACCTCATGTTGACAGCATTGAAACCGACGGGCTGGGGGGACTCTTTGGAATTAAAGAAAGTACAAGGGCTGAGGCTCCCCGTATCATGGTGGCTGCCCACATGGACGAGGTCGGCTTTATGGTCAGTGACATTAAGGAAGACGGTACCCTGAGGGCTGTTTCCATAGGAGGATGGAATCCACTGGTTCTCTCCTCGCAGCGTTTTACTTTAATCACGCGCTCGGGTCAGAACCTGCCCATTATTTCGGGATCCCTTCCGCCACATTTCTTGCGGGGGCAAAATGGTCAAACTAGCCTGCCAGCGGTTGCTGATATTATCTTTGACGGGGGTTTTAGTGACAAAAGTGAAGCTTACAGCTTTGGCATTACTCCTGGTGACATCATTGTGCCAGACAGTCAAGCGATCCTGACAGCCAATCGGAAAAACATCATCAGCAAGGCTTGGGATAATCGCTATGGAATTCTCATGGTGACTGAGCTCTTAGACAGTCTGAAAGCAAGCCAGCTGGACAATACCCTGATTGCTGGCGCCAATGTTCAAGAGGAAGTTGGCCTGCGCGGAGCCCATGTTTCAACGACCCAGTTTGACCCTGAACTCTTTTTTGCCGTTGATTGCTCACCTGCAGGCGATGTTTATGGTGATCAGGGTAAAATCGGCGATGGTACCTTGATTCGTTTTTATGACCCCGGACATATCATGCTGCGAAACATGCGTGACTTTCTCTTAACGACTGCCGAGGAGGCTGGTATTAAGTACCAGTACTATGCAGCCAAAGGCGGCACTGATGCTGGAGCTGCCCACCTGCAAAATAGCGGAGTGCCTTCAACTACCATTGGTGTTTGTGCCCGCTATATTCACTCCCACCAAACTCTCTACAATATAGACGATTTTTGCCAAGCACAGGCTTTCTTGCAAGCTATTATCAAAAAGTTGGATCGCTCAACAGTTGATCTGATCAAAAACTATTAAAGAAAGGGACTTTGCTAACGCATCTGGTGTTGGTCTACGGGCTGCGATTGGATTTATCGGCCTTGAAAAATGGCAACTGCCACCATCAAAGGCTTAGATAAAACTGACTTTGATATTATAGTAGCCGGACAGAACCCTCAAAAAACAGCCCGTCAAACTGAACAATTGGGCGTCCGAGCCTTGCCAAATCAAACAGTTCTAGTTACGGAGGCTAACTTCATCATCTTAGGAATCAAGCCTCATGGCTTGCCCACCGTTCTTGCACCCTTGGACTTTCATCAACCCATCATGTCATGGCAGCTGGAAGTAACCTAAAGCGTTTGGCCGAGTTAACCGACTCTAGCCTGCCTCTGATTCGGATTATGCCTAATATTAATGCTCAGATTTTGCAAAGTACCACGGCCATCTGCGCTAATCAGGAGGTCGATGAGCAAGTCTGGGACTTAGCTAAAACTATCACCGATAGTTTCGGATCTACATTTGAAATTGCTGAGAAGAATTTTGATACTTTCACAGCTCTGGCTGGGGTCAAGCATGGCTTGCCTAAGGATCAAGCCATGAGTATTGTTACACAAACTGTCCTAGCCAGTGTACAGAATCTTAGTCAGGGACAGCAAATTTAACTAAGACTCGCTTTGTCTATTTTAATTTTCTAGCAAAACTCCTCAGAAATATTGATTTCTGAGGAGTTTTAGTATTTCTATAAAAATCCTACCATCAGGTCAGCATCTGGTAAAGATTGGAATGAATAGGAAAATATCAATGCGATAGAGTCTAGGATTGTGCCGGTTATCAATTACATCTAGCCCGCTCAGTCGGACGTACGCCTTTCACCTTATTTCTTTAAGCCTTATTGACCTAAGGTCATCAAAATCATGATGAAGGAAGCGTAGGCATTCATAAATATGTGGATAGCGATGCTATATTCAACCCGCTTGGATTGCATCGCTACAAAACCAAAGACCAAGCCCTTACCTCCCATAGGTAATCCAACCGCCAATTTTAATTACTAACTTGACCTACCAAGGAAGGCTAATCATTTGGTACATGATTAAAACAGAAATAAAATTATTGAGGATGTGCAGGGCAATACCATACTCTAGCCGTTTATATTTAAAGGCAAAGAAGCCTATAACAGCTCCCATACCAATGTAAGCCAGTGCTGCTCCCCAAGAATCAGGAGTATGCGCCAAACCAAATGCTAGACTACCAAAGAGATAGCCAAGCCAAGGATTGCGAAAGAGCTTTTGCTGAATAAAGCCACGAAAAATTAATTCTTCAATAACTGGTGCTGTGATAGCCACCGCAATAATCATAAAGAAAGCTGGAACGTAGGACAGCATACTTTCCACAGCCTGTTGGTTAGAAGTATTGGTCTTATCTTCCAGCTGCATGATAAAACTAGCCACCTGCTCAATCCCTAGCACTAAAGCATAAGCAAGAATAAGACCAAAAACTAAGATTTTCCAGTTCAACCCTTTCTTCTTAATAAAATCCCACCTATAAAGGAGCCAAACGGCCAGGGCTAGAGCTCCTAACTCCACTAAGACAGCTAGACCAACACCAATTGGGCCAGCCGGTAAAAGATGACTGGGATCGGCTTGTCGACCATGTTTTGCTATTGTTTTAACAACAGCCGCAAAACTAATAACAAATACTCCTGCCTGCTCGGCCAGAAAGAGGCCAAGAGCAAGACCAATCCATTTGAGTTTTTCTAAAAATATTTTCATAGTATCTCCATTTTGCAGTGAGTTTTCGTCTGAGTGAATGGTTTTATGAGCAAGCATGACATAGATTAGGATACGGAAATTGATGAGTATAATGACATCAATTAGAGCAGACAGCCAAATCTTCATTAAGATCAGCAGCAACCCAGCCTTCATGTGAAGATTTCAGTAAAGACCATCATTCCAAACTAATCTAATAGCCTTGCGCAGTTTTTACATTTGCTATAACATTCTTTTCTTCCTTAAAGCTCCGTTAAAATTTTTACTTAAATTTTGTACCATGATAACATAACAAGAGTAATTCTACAAGGTCATGTTCGTAAAAAAAATAAGCTCCTGAGCATTGTAGTTCAAGAACTTGAAGTTTTTTATGATTAAAGTTCACCGTTTACAAATCAGGCTAAGGCATTTCGTCATCGAAAAAGTTTCCTGTACTGATCCGCCTAGCGAGGCTCATGGCCGATCGTAAATATGGCTAAGGTATTCGGGCCAACATGGGCCGAGATGACTGGCCCCAGCGGCATCATAAGTACTTCAGAAATTGATGGACTTTCTAATAACTGTGCTTTAAGGGACTCAGCTCCTGCTTCGTCATTAGCGTAGGCAACAATAGCGGTATTGGTCTCAACATCTTGAAGCGACCGGTTGACCATTTCCTTCATCCCCTTTTTACGGCCACGCAACTTGGCTAGAGGTACTAGCTTCCCTTCAGCGTCCAACCATAGGAGGGGCTTAATATTTACGAGACTGCCAAGAAGCGCAGAACTCTTAGACAGACGGCCGCCGCGCATGAGATGGTAGAGGTCATCGACAAGAAAGTAAGTCCGGAGCCGCGGAATAATATGAGAGACTGCGGCCTTGACCTCCTCAAGGCTAGCCCCTTGGTTACGCATTTGAGCTGCAAGGATAGAAAGATAGCCTTCTCCACCGGCTGCAGCTCTCGTATCAACAATTTCAATACACGCATCTGGATAATCTTCTAAAACTAAATCACGTGCTATCAAGCTACTCTGATAAGTCCCAGAAAAAAGAGATGAGAATGCTAAATAAAGAACTGGCCGCCTCTCTTCAGCGTATTTGCGAAAAGCAGCTTCAAATTGGCCAACATTGACCTGACTAGTCGTCGGCTGACCGCCATTTTGCATAGACTCCAGTAAAACGTCACTGGTTATGCGGTCAGTACCAACGGTTGGGTAGTCCTTGCCGTCTAGGGTAATTGTTAACCCTAGAATGTCAATATCCTGCTGGTTAGCCCAGTCTTCATTTAAATCAGCTGTCGAATCTGTAATAATCTTAAACGTCATTGCCATCTCCCTAAAAGTATAACGTGAATTATTATATCAAAAAAGGGAGGCCTTGCCCACCTGAATGCGTTATAAATCGTCTAGGAGGCCTTGAAGCTGGTCCAACTGCTTTTCGTCAAAGGATCCTAGGCGGGGGGTATACAATTCAATATCTTTGGACAGCTGGTCTAGGTTTGATTTAACAACATTGACTCGCTCTTCTAATTCGCGCGCCGAAACCCGTAGGGCTCCTTGTGAGAAAATTGTCCACTGTTCATTGAGGTCACTGGTCGCGACTTCAACAAGATTAAGTCGTGTATTAAGTTCAGCAGCTGTCCGCTCAATATAGGAATCAGCTGTCTCATCTTCCTGAGTAAAAACAACGGTCAATTGATAATCATCATAGCGTTGTCGGCTGCCTGGAACATATTGGGCATCAAAAACACAGATAATTTCAATAGCTTCAAAACTGGCATAATGGCTAAGTTTACTCAGAAGGATATTTCTAGCGGCATCCAATTGGTTGGTTTTAAAGAGCTGTCGCGTCTCCTGCCAAAAGGCAATCATATTGTAGCCATCAACCATTAAAATTTTTCTTCTGACCATAGCACCTCCTTGTTAAAGTCGGTAAGCGATATTAGCAAAGTAGATAAAATAAACCAAAACAAAATTCCATGATAACTTTACCATCATCCATCAATTGATCTAATCCTTCGACTGACCTCTAATATCTGCTGACAATCTCTTTTGATCATAATTTATTTTTGATCATAATTTATTTCTGAAAACCTCATACATGAGAATGGCTGCAGCCACGCTGGCATTCAGGCTTTGGACATGGCCTGTCATAGGGATGGTAACCATCTCGTCTACCTGCTTCTTAATATTAGCAGAGATACCCCTGCCTTCATTGCCGATAATCAAGACTAGCTTGCCAGCTGTATTCCATCTGTGGGCAGGCGTTCCATCCATGTCGGTGCCAAAAATCCAAAACCCTTGCCCTTTAAGCTGATCAATAGTTTGACTGAGATTAGTCACACGAGCAACCGGAACATGTTCAGCTGCGCCCGTCGAGGTCTTGGCAACAACCGGAGTGACACCAACCGCCCGATGTTTGGGAATGATGATGCCGGTCACATTGGTTGCATCAGCTGTCCGCAGGATAGAGCCAAAATTATGAGGGTCGTTAAGTCCATCCAAGATAAGGATAAGGGGATTGTTCTGCTGATCTGCTTCTTTTAAAATATCAGCTAAGTCAGTATAGGCGAATTCAGACACACGCAGGACAAATCCTTGATGAACCGCCCCGCCTGTCATCTCATTTAAACTTTTCTTGGGCGTCCAAGAGACAGAGACCTTTTTCTCAGCTGCTAGGTCTTTAATTTTATCCACATTTTTGCCACGCAGATCATCTTGAATGTAGAGTTTATTACCAGTGTTAGCCTGCAGGCTTTCCGTTACGGTATGTACACCGTAGACAATATCCTTGTCGTCTAGTTGTTTCATCTATTTAAAAACTTTCTGTAGAACTTCTCCAACAGTTGATACACCGATAACTTCTATCGTTTTAGGAGTTGTGACATCATGGAGTGCATTTTTAGGAACGTAAACTTTGGTGAATCCAAGCTTGGCAGCCTCATTGATGCGCTGCTCAATTCGATTGACACGGCGAATTTCTCCTGTCAGACCGATTTCACCGATGAAGGCATCCTGAGCATTGGTCGGTGCTTCCTTGTAGGAGGAGGCAATGGAGACTGCCACCGCCAGATCAATGGCTGGCTCGTCCAGCTTGACCCCACCAGCTGACTTGAGATAGGCATCTTGATTTTGCAGGAGGAGACCACAGCGCTTCTCCAAAACAGCCATGATTAAACTGACCCTATTGAAATCTAAACCAGTCGTTGTCCGCTTGGCATTGCCAAAAACCGTTGGTGTGACTAAGGCTTGAACCTCAGCTAAAATCGGGCGTGTCCCTTCCATGGTGACGACAATAGCCGAGCCTGTCGCCCCGTCCAAGCGCTCTTCCAAGAAGAGCTGACTAGGGTTGAGGACCTCGACTAGGCCACCCGTCTGCATTTCAAAAATACCAATCTCATTGGTGGAGCCAAAACGGTTTTTCACCGCCCGTAAAATCCGAAAGGTATGGTGGCGCTCCCCTTCAAAATAGAGAACTGTATCGACCATATGTTCCAGCATCCGCGGACCAGCCAGAGTTCCTTCCTTGGTCACATGACCCACGATAAAGGTGGCGATATTATTGCTCTTGGCCAGCTGCATAAGCTCAGCTGTCACCTCCCGCACCTGAGAAACGGAACCTTGAACACTGGTAATTTCAGGACTCATAACCGTCTGGATAGAGTCGATAATCAGAAAATCCGGCTTCAGACGCTCGATTTCAGAGCGAATATGTTGCATATTAGTTTCAGCGTAGATGTAAAATTCATTGTCAATATGGCCTAGGCGCTCACTGCGCAGCTTGATTTGCTCGGCCGATTCTTCCCCAGAAACATAGAGTACCGTTCCCTTATTGGCCAACTGAGTCGAGACCTGCAGCAAGAGAGTTGATTTCCCGATACCGGGATCCCCACCGATAAGAACCAGACTGCCGGGCACCACACCGCCACCAAGAACTCGGTTAAACTCCCCCATACTCGTCTTGATTCTGGCATAATCAATAGAAGAGACATCTTTTAACTTGGTCGGTTTTGTTTTTTCACCTGTTAAACTGACTCTAGCGTTCTTAACTTCTGGGGCCTCAATTTCCTCCACAAAAGAGGACCAGCTGCCACAATTAGGGCAGCGTCCTAAATATTTAGGAGAGTTATAGCCACATTCCTGACAGACGAAACTTGATTTTTTCTTTGCTATGGTAGATCTCCTTTTTCTTGTACCATCTTTATTTTATATCAATTCAGATGGTTATCGCTATCATTTTGAGCACCAGATAAATCTAGTTTATCATGACAAAAGTTCACTGGCCTGTCGAACCGAAGCCCCCTGTTCGTAGACCATCAGCTTGATCACCATCAGCAATCAAGAAAGGGACAAAGACAGCTTGGACAATACGCTCACCGATTTCGAGGGTTACTGGTTGATCACCGATATTTTGCATCTGAGCAAAGATATGCCCTTCATTATTAGGGTTGTTATAGTAGTCGCCATCGATAACACCAACTGAATTGATGAGCACTAAGCCCTTTTTACGCGGATTAGAAGAGCGATCATAAAGATAAAGGACTTCTCTCGGCTGCATATAGGCCTTGACCCCTGTGGGCACTAAAGCAATAGCACCAGCCGGAATTTCTACTGTCTCCGCTACTTTTAAATCATAACCAGCTGCATGGGCTGTCGCTCGCTTGGGCAGTAATTTTTCATCAGTATATTGGCTGATAAGTTCAAAGCCACGAATTTTTGACATGGTTCACCTCGTATAATTGCTAGCACTTATTATACTATATTCGCAATAGAAAATAAAAACCTAGCTACTTCATCGCTTCAAACCTCCTTATATCACGGGCTGACAGCGGTTAAAAGCAAGTTTTCTATTTGCGCTTAACCTCTCTTTTTCCCTTATTTTATGATATAATGAGAGCGATATTATGATATGGAGACCTATTATGACAAAACAAAAAGTCGCTGTTTTAGGGCCGGGGTCATGGGGGACTGCCCTCGCTCAGGTTCTTAATGACAACGGGCATGAGGTCCGCATTTGGGGCAATATCCCAGAACAGATTGATGAAATTAATACCAAACATATGAACACCCTCTACTTCAAAGATATAGTCTTGGATGAAAGAATTAAAGCCTACAAAGACTTAAAAGAGGCTTTAGAGGCTGTTGATGCTATTCTCTTTGTGGTACCGACTAAGGTTACCCGCCTAGTAGCAAAACAAGTCGCTGAACTGCTGGATCACAAGGTGGTTATCATGCATGCTTCCAAGGGACTTGAGCCAGGCACGCACGAACGTTTGTCTACGATTCTGGAAGAGGAAATCCCACCAGAACTGCGCAGTGAAATTGTCGTCGTATCTGGTCCCAGTCATGCGGAAGAAACAATCGTTCGCGATCTGACTCTTATTACGGCAGCCTCAAAAGATCTCAATGCTGCTAGATATGTACAGGAGATTTTCAGCAATCGCTACTTCCGTCTCTATACCAATCAGGATGTGGTCGGGGTTGAAACTGCCGGAGCTTTAAAAAATATTATTGCAGTAGGGGCCGGAGCCCTACACGGTATGGGTTATGGCGACAACGCCAAAGCTGCTGTCATTACACGCGGACTGGCTGAAATCACGCGCTTAGGTGTCAAGATGGGAGCCAATCCACTGACCTACAGCGGCTTATCTGGTGTCGGTGACCTCATCGTCACGGGAACTTCTGTTCATTCACGCAATTGGCGAGCTGGGGACGCTCTTGGGCGCGGTGAAAAATTAGAAGATGTCGAGCGAAATATGGGAATGGTAATTGAAGGGATTTCAACTACTAAGGTTGCCTATGAATTGTCCCAGCAGTTGGGCGTTTATATGCCTATCACTGCAGCTATTTACAAGGCTATCTACGAGGGGGCAAATATTAAGGAATCCATCCTTAACATGATGTCCAATGAACTCCGCTCAGAAAATGAGTGGCAGGAAGACAACATTAAATAGTAAAGAGTATCTAAGAAGGAAACAAAAAAGATGACTAAAGTTAGAAAAGCTGTTATCCCAGCTGCAGGCTTGGGAACTCGTTTTTTGCCAGCTACAAAAGCTCTGGCTAAAGAAATGCTGCCAATTGTCGATAAGCCAACAATTCAATTCATTGTTGAGGAAGCCTTGAAATCTGGAATTGAGGAGATTTTAGTCGTAACCGGTAAAGCTAAACGGTCAATTGAGGATCACTTTGATTCCAATTTTGAGCTAGAATACAATCTGGAACAAAAGGGCAAAACTGATTTGCTTAAATTAGTCAATGATACTACAGCAATCAACCTCCACTTTATCCGTCAGAGCCATCCGCGCGGACTAGGGGATGCTGTGCTTCAAGCCAAGGCTTTTGTCGGTAATGAGCCCTTCGTCGTCATGCTGGGCGATGATCTCATGGATATTACAGACGATAAGGCAGTTCCTCTAACGAAACAGCTTATCGACGATTATCAGGAAACTCATGCCTCCACTATTGCAGTTATGCCAGTTCCCCATGATGAAGTATCTGCCTACGGTGTGATTGCTCCACAAGGACAAGGAGAAGCAGGTCTCTATTCGGTAGAAACCTTTGTCGAAAAACCAGAGCCGGATGAAGCTCCAAGTGATTTAGCTATTATCGGACGCTACTTACTGACACCAGAAATTTTCAGCATTCTAGAAACCCAAGAACCTGGTGCAGGCAATGAGGTTCAGCTGACCGATGCTATCGATACCTTGAATAAAACTCAGCGTGTCTTTGCGCGTGAGTTTAGGGGTAACCGCTATGATGTGGGAGATAAGTTTGGTTTTATGAAGACCTCTATTGATTATGCCTTACAGCATCCACAAGTTAAAGAGGATCTGAAAGATTACATCATTAAACTGGGTAAAGAGTTAGATGGGAAGCAAGCAAAGTGACATCTATAGTGGTCTGGCTCCCTAGGAATAAAACCTAGGGGGCTTTTTATACTCTTTTTAATTGCGTCCTCTAGTAACGTTTCAGTCATGTTTCTGTTAATTTTTTAAAAATCCATTGTTTTATTAAAAAAGAACTTGTATAATAATTTCGTAAACGCTAACATTTTATTGGGAGAGAGCTTTATGAAAAAAATCACTTACATATTAGTAGCTTTATTGGCTATTATCGCCTTTAATGCTTTTAGCAATGATTCAACTTCAACTAGTCACTCGGCAAAGTACTCCACAACCTCAAAAAGTTCTTCTGAAAAGGAAAACTTTTCATCAACTGCTATAGCAGCGCAAGAGCAGCCGTCATCAATCCAAGAGAGTTCCTCCAGTGTGCAGTCAGAACCAGCACAAGAAGACCCTAAAATATTAGATGAAGAACAACCAAACCAAGAGCAAGATAGAATAGTCTATGTGGCTCGCGATGGGACAGCTGATGTCTACTGGTACTCAATGGATAATATGCCTGCCAACACGAACCAAAGTCGAGTTGTTCAAATGGAAGAAAGCGACGCTATTGCAGCAGGAAAACGACATACGATGAAAGAATATTAATTATCTCCAAAAATAGCTCCATCTTAACGAATGGGGCTACTTTTAGTCTCTGATAGCATCCTCTATTTGTTAAAGAGTTGGCATTCCCTACTTCAAAGAAAATCAGAAACAGACAGGAGGCCAAAGTGCAGTAATACTTTGTCCGATAGACTAGTGTCACTGACGTATAGTTTTGGTTTCCAAAGTGAGGCCGTAAATTAAAATTATAGTTTAACAAGGTAGGACAAAAGATCAGTGTAATCAACTTTTGCGAAGTTACTGACATCAAATTCAACTACCTGACCGAGTTCAAAATGATTATAGTCTCTTTTGTTGAGGATATCTCGGAATTCATCTTTTGTAATGTGGTTATCCGCTAATTCGCGCTGAAGTAACTCATCACCATAGTGATAGTGAGTCATGATATGACTTAGGTGTCTGCTGTAGTCTCGATCACGCTGAAAGCGGCGTTCCCACAGAAGGTCAAAATCGGCAACCAGTCTTACAGTAAGGATATTATAACCGTATTTAGCGGCCAAGTCAGCTAGGAGGGGCTTTTGCTTATCAGAAAATGGATAGTCGCTAAGGATTATTTTTTGGCCAACCATCATATAAGCACCGATCGCCTGATAAAAAGACTGCCAAACGATTTGTTCCAACTGTGCCTTCTCTTCTAAGTTATTAAAACCGACACTGTCAGCAATAGTTTCTTTTAATTCATCAGGTGTAATTTTGTATAATTGAGGTTGGATGTCCAAGATCTTCTTGACCAAATAGGTTTTACCTGTAGCAGGGGGACCTGCAATTAATATCAGGAATTTATTCATGACGATTTCCTCAGTTTAAAGGGCTATCAGCATTCATAAATAACAGAAGCTTGTGCTTTACAATTTCCTTGACCTTTTCATTACAAGGAATGATATTATGACGCAGCGATTTATTGACCTCTGTCGCTTCAAAATAATCCTTGGCTGTCTGTGTCCAGTTAACAAGCAATTCTGTACCGACATTAAATTTACGGATCCCATTATTAATGAGCTCAGCGTAATCTTCCTCTTTGACACCCGTACCGCCATGGATAACAAGCGGAACCTCAACAGATTCGTGAATTTTTTGAAGCAGGGGAACTTTTACATTTGTTTTTGATTTGAACTGGCCATGATTGGTCCCGATCCCTACGGCCAAAGCATCTACTCCTGTCTCAGCCACAAATTTTATGGCATCGCTAGGTCTGGTATATTCTTTGTCGTCTTCAGAAACAGAGATACCTTCTTCGGTTCCTCCGATTGTTCCCAATTCTCCTTCTACAGAGACACCCCTGGCATGGGCATAGTCAACAATGGCCTTAGTTTTTGCGATATTCTCTTTAAAGGGAAGATTTGAACCATCAAACATAACACTGGAATAGCCAGCTGCTATCGCATCTTGAATAGCCTTAAAATCTCGTGCATGATCCAGATGTAAGGCCACGTCTACCGGATTATTAGCTGCTAATTGCTTACAAACAGCGACTATGACATCATAGCCGATGTATTTGGCTGTATCTACGCTAGTTTGGATGACAATAGGCAGGCCAGTTTCTTTAGCTGCTCTGATCATTTCAGGTAGCATTTCCAAGTTATGCATATTAAATGCACCTACAGTCATATTTAATTTATCAGCATAGTCTGTCAACTCTTTTAACGTTTTATACATTTTTAATCCTCCTTAGCTGTTAGGGTTACTTTCTTGGCAATATTACGCATTTCGTCCATTTTACCCATATAATATTCAATTAATTCATCATCGTGGGCCATAGCAGCTTCTTTTCGCCTTTGGTTATAGAGCGACATGAGTTTTTTATAGCCTTCCCCTATTGTCAGCTTAATGGATAAGCTTTTTTCCAAGTGAGCAATAGCCTCATCTTTCTTGGAAACTTTATCATAAAGCAGCCCCAGTTTTTCAAAATAGTCAGCATCGTCCAAATGTTGTTCTTGGTCTGCTAATAGCTGATTAATCTCCTTATTAAATTTTTCTAGCTCCTCTTCTGAATACTGAACCTTCGTACTTTCGGTAGTTTTTTGACTTTTTTTAAACAGTTTAAACATCGTATAATCACCTCTTCAACCCAGCTCCTTTAATGTCAGATAGGGGCGTTAAAACATTTTGAAAATCGGACTTAATAGCCAGTAGTACAAGAGAGCTGCTGTAACCGTATCAACATCGGTAGCTGTCGCATTCACAAAACCAAGGGAGCTAAATGCTGTAACTAGCAGGGCAGGCAAAAGAGTGATGAAGAAGCCGTGGGCAATTCCCCCAATGATAGCTCCCCTGCGGCCACCTACAGCATTTCCGAATATACCTGCTGTACCGCCGGCAAAAAAGTTTGTTAGCATTCCGGGAAGAATCATGGCGAGACCAAATATCGGAAGCACAAACATGGCTATGACGGTACCAATCGTTGTTGTGATAAAACCAAGAATAACAGCATTTGGCGAATAGGGGAAGAAAACCGGACAGTCCAAAGCGGGAATAGCGTCTGGCACTAACTTCATCGCAATACCGCGGAAGGCCGGTACTATTTCACCAAGAAGAAGGCGAACACCAGCAAGAAGGACATACACACCGACAACAAACTGAATAGACTGCAGAAATGCGTACATCAGATAATTTTGATTACCTGTGTCAACAGCTCCTGCTCCTGCAAAGGCCGCCGTAATCAGATACAAGGGAACCATAACCACCATGACAGACAGATAAGTATCTTGTAAAAACTCAAAAGATTTAGGCATTTCAATATCTTCGATGGATTTTTTCTGGTCACCACGTTCGCCAAATAGCTTAGCAACTCCTGCTTCAAATAAATAGCCAATGGTACAAAAGTGTCCAAGTGCGATATCATCATTTCCCGTAACCTTGCGGATAATCGGCTGAGCAAGAGCAGGCATAGCAACTGTAAAAATACCACCCACGACTCCGCCTATAAGGATGAGAAGAAAACCACGCAAGCCGGAAAAATAGCCAAAGACCGTTGTCATGGTTGCCATCCAAAGCAGGGCCTGCCCAGTTAAAAAGATATAATTCCATTTAGTAAAACGAGCAATTAAAACATTAACAACAAATATGGCAAGGAAAGTTAAGGCAATCTCTCTACCCAAGCCTAAATCATTCATGGCTTGACCGTTGATCGCTTCGATTGAAGGAACGATCCCATGTGTATGAAATCCGGCCTGAAAAATCTTCCCAAAATAAGTCAAACTGGAAACAATAATATTGGAACCAGCGCTCAATACTTGAAAACCTAGGAGAGTCTTTAAGGTTCCTGAGATAATTTGCCCTACTGATTTTTTCTGCAGAATCAGGCCGAGCATGGCGATTAAGGCGATGGTAATTGAGGCCTGGGTCAAAATATTATTGATGATAAAATTAATAATCCCCATAATTATTTCCTCCATTTAGACGAGTCATTACATAAAATGACGTTCTTTAAGCACAGGCAGTAGTTTTTCTTCTATTTCTTGACTGGACACGATATTTTTTAAAAAGATAATCGCTGTCTTTTCTTTATCAATTGAAAACTGGGCGAATTGCTTTTCAAAATTTTGAGCCGTAATAATAATATCCGGTCCGACTGATGCTGCTGTTGAAATATCTACATGATCCAGTTTAGCGTCAATACCATACTTATTCAGAACATCTTCTGCTGCCATTTGAGCAGCAAAACTGGAACCTAAACCAGCTCCACAAACAAATAAAATATTTAAATTCTTAGCCATCTTATTTTTCCTCCTCACTTCTTTCTTTAAATAAGATTTCCTTAACGGTTTCTAAGTCTGCCGCCCTTGTTAGAGCCTTAAGGTCATCCTCTTTCCTGATTAGATTGACCAGACTCTTCATAACATTCAAATGCGTATAAGAATCCGTAGCAGATAGGCAAAATATGACATGTACCGGATCATTAAACTCGTGGCCAAAAACAACCGGCTTTTCAAATACGGAAAGACTCAAGCCTAATTTTTGAGCCCCATCTTCTGGTCTAGCATGAGCTAAGGCAAGATGGGGGCCGATCACGATATAGGGGCCATACTGCTCAACACTGTCTATCATTGCCTGTATATAGTTATATGTGATGAACTCCTTGCTCAACAGCGGCTTAGCCACTCTTTCAATGGCTTCTTGCCAGGTAAATGTTTCTTTTTCAAATGAAATATTATCATCAGATAATACATCTTGAATCATAGGCTGCACCTCCCTCTTATTAATGTTTAGCTTATTATGATTGAATAACTCTTCGAGACAAGCATAAAGCTCTTTACTTACCTCTCCTAAATGCCTTTCAATTAATCGTAATAAGTTCTGAAACATTTCTGTGTAGTCACTCTTGACAGATATTAATCGTCGGTATTGACTATTATTCTCCAGAAAATTATGAACGAGTAACTTGGTTTCATCATTAAAGATAGAATCGAGTATAATCGTTGGTTTGACTCTATAGTCAAGTTCCACTGTCGAAAAAACTAAATCTACATCAAACCTCTCAACTAAATCGATTTCTCGGCTGCTTAAGACCGCCAATACTTCAACATTGAAGTATTCCTTCAGATTTTCTGCTAGCAGCCGTCCCGTAGCAAGACCGTGATTGCAAATAACGACTGCTCTGTACCAATATTTATTATCCTGATTAAGCTCACTTAAAGCAGTTGAAAAATGTATTGTTAGGAAGGCTATCTCATCATCTGTAATACTTCCGCCAAATTTATATTCTGCATTTTTTAGAAATTCTTCAACGACATGATAGACGAGACCGTAGGTTTGTTTTATTTTTTCCTTCAGAGGATTCGTGAGCTGTAGACCTCCCTTGATACGCTCTACCATACCTACCATATGAGTATATAGAGCCTCTTGAAGCTGAAATTCCTTCTTATTAAAGGGAATCCCTGTCCCGTCTTCAACAAATTGAATAAATTGCAGGGTCAATAACTGCAGGTCCAGCCAGTTGAAGGGGCGGTAGTCATCTTCTCTTTTTAGGGTATTGAGGAGAAAATAAATGTATTTTTTCTCCTCTGCATTAACATCAGGATATAAGCGAGCCGATACCACATTAATATAATTTTGAATGCGGTCTGTTTTTTCTATTTCAGAATCTCTTTGTTTATCGGTATCCGAAATATACTTTCCTTGTTTCATTCGCTCAAGCCATATATAAGCCAGCAGATTAAAATTCGTTCGGTAATGGCTGACTTCCACTTTTGATATAAAGCGACTGTAACTATCATCTAAGTACTGTAACTGAGACTGGTTGATATATTTAAAAACGATATCCTTTTTGTCACTATCGACTTCCAATAAGGCTGAGCTTAGTATCGAAAAAAGCATTGTTCTGATAAACTGCTCTTTAGCTTGAAACTGCAGACCCTTCTTAGGAATGCTCACAACTTTGACATGGTAGTGGGCCAAATTTTTTCGAACCTGCCGGATATCTTCATCAATTGAAGATTTTGAAATCTGGTAGGTCTCCTCCTTCTTGGTCAAAAAGACGGGGCTTGTTCCAAAGCCAATATCTAAAATTAAATCGAGCACTCTTTCCTCTCGCCTTAAATACTTAAATGATGAGCAGCCTTCCTTATTAAATTCTTTTAGCCGTTGGATTTCATCTCTTGTTAAATTTAGCATCACTCCTTTGGATCGGATGGTTTTCACCGAGGGTAACCGGCACTGTATCAACGATTCATCAATTGCGGCAAGGTCGTTGCGAATCGTTCTCTCGCTGACCTCAAATTCATTTGAAAGATACTTTATGGTCAGCGGTATCTGCGAATTTAGCAATCGATTTAAGACGGCACGAGCTCTTTCCTTCATCGTTCTTTCCCCCATCTACTTAGATTATAAAGCGCTTTCATCATATTAAAAAGTAGATCTTTTTTCAAAAAAAATTTGCAAAAACCTCTACACAAAAACCCCCTCCTGCCTTGAATAGATTATTCAAGGCAGGAGGGGGCAGCCGTTTCGTCAATATTAAATTACCTATCTTAAACAGCTGTCCAAACTAATCCCAAAATTGCACTAGCGTTCCTGATGACAACTGAGGCAAACTATCTCCTTCAACGTGAAGCGTTCCTGGCAATGTTTTCTCTTTGGAACCATCAAAGGAGATCGTGATATGGCCTAAATTTTTGAGATTCGTCTCAACTACATCTCCAACTGCAGTAATACGATACTCTTGCGCATCAATTAAAACTTTCCCGTCACTCTTTAGGCTACCAGTAAGATTCTTATTATCAATTGTAAAGCAGAATTCTGCTAAGTCTGCCGGCGCTCCTTGGCCAAATAGAATCAGCATATTGGCATCTTCTACCATGCTTTGGGCTTCTGGACCAACTGCCATCACTCTTGTTTCAAAAATTTTTGACATAGCTTCTCACTTTCTAATCACTTGATTATATATAATAATTTCCTCTATTGATCCACATTTATTCATCACTGCTGCTATCAATAAAGCCCAATACTGGCTACCCAGGCAACGATAACGCGGGGGACGCCGTTAAGAAAGCGTGAATAGAGAACGGAAGGCACGCCGACCTCGACAGTTTCCGCTTCTGCTTCCGCTAAACCTAAACCAACAGGGATAAAGTCACAGCCATTTTGAGTATTGATCGCAAATAGGGCTGGCAGAGCCATCTGGGGAGGAATATTTCCTTTACCGATCTCGGTACCAATCAGAGCACCAACTAGTTGGGAAATGACAGCACCAGGCCCTAAGAGCGGAGATAAGAAAGGCAAAGAACATATAAAGCCGAGAAGGATTAATCCCCAAATATTCCCAGCCAAGGGGCTAAGGACATGGGACAGCCAATTACCAACGCCTGTTCCATTAATGATACCAATAATCAAGGAAACAAAGGCCATGAAGGGAAGGATGGTATTTAGCATCGTTTGAATGGCATCACGCGCAGCCTGATTGAAAATGGCAACGACTCTACCAGCTCCCATACCAATACGGGCAATAAAACTAGATTCAGCGCGCTGTTCCGTAATCTTCTTGCTGGTATCATAACTGGTTCTTTCCTCTTCGACTACTTCCGAAGCTGCTTCTGTCACAGATTCATCTGCTTCAACAGGTGAAATTTGCTCCAACCCAACAGCAGAAACATAAATATCCTCTGTGATATATTGAGCCAGAGGGCCTGACTTTCCTGTTGCAACGATATTGATTGTTTTAATGCCTTTTTTAGGATAGATACCGCAACGAAGAGTCCCGCCGCAGTCAACAATAGCTAAAGCCACTTCTTCATCTGGGATGGACGTTTGAAAGCCGTTAACAGCTTCCATGCCTGTAAGTTCTGCAATTTTATCAACAATTTCAGGCTTTTCACCGCCACCAGTAATATAGAGAAATTTATGCTTTGCATCGGTAGGTGTAATCACCAATGGTCCGCCGAAACCACCATTACCTTTTACGACTTTAATACTTCTATAGGCCATTTTTCTACCTCTTTTTCTACTTATTTGACAATTCAACTTTCTTACTCAAGGTGACTCCTTGCTGCTTAGATACATAGGCTGTTGTAAAGTCAGTCACCCAACCGCCGATGAAATTCATAAGGAGGCCCACTAACAAGTAGCGGATCGCTAGAGGGATTGTACTTAGCCCTAGTGCTTCAATTCCTGAGGCTACCCCCAGCCATACGAATAATTCACTAGGATTAATATGGGGGAATACCCCGTTTGACGTGTGACAGAACTGCATCTGTGCTGCTATGTAACTGGGTTTATAATATTCAGGAACAAAGCGTCCCATACTTATGGCCATCGGATTCCCTAACATAAAAGCAGCAAAGAAGGGGAGGATGAGATAGCGTGTCACTGGGTTCTTAGCAGATAATTCTCCCAGTTTATTCATACGTTCTTCACCAACTAAGGCAATAAGGGCATTCATGGCAATCAACAGCATGAGGACTTTGGGAACGATTCCTGTCAACCATCCGACGAAATTTTCACCGCCTAGTTGGAATAGGTTCATGAAGCCTTCAATTAATTTTGTAACATTATTCATGGTTTTTAACTCCTTTATTTTTTCTTAAACTGTAATTTTAGCCACTGAGGCAATAGCTTCAGCTGTGTCGCCGCATCGACTAGAGGAGGTGCCTTAGGAAGATCTTTATAGGTACCGGCTTCTGTTCTTAAGAAGACTTCGCGAGCATCCTCAATGGCGATACGCAACAGCTTATTTTCTTTACGTACCAGCGGATTATAGTAATCAAAATAATGAATATCTTGTCCCAGATAATCTGGCATATCTTTAAAATATGCGGCTATGGTCACTCCTTGCATTTTTTTAGCATCAAGAACCTTGCCATAACTATCAATAGCAAACATCACAATTGTTCCTGATTTTAATTTCCCCGATCGGCGGCCAATAGCTACACGGCCTTTTTGGCGCAGAGTGCTATATACCTGATTAAAATGTTTGATTTGCTTTAGTCCTAACAGGATCTGCAGGACATAAGCAGACACAATGACTATTCCCAGTAAAAGTATTGAATCCATTAAAATACCCCTTTGCTTTTGGTTAAGGCAATAAAATCTGACTCCGTTTTTACATGTCGTAAAGCCTCCTTGAGACTATCATTATTGGCAATTCTGAAAATATCATCATAGAGTTCTAATAATTCTGTTTCTGTTCGCTTATCCAGTTTTTGCGGGATAGCTACAAGAAAAATAAATTCCAGTTCAGTGGTCTGTGTTGGTAGGGTATCTTGCAGAACTCCTAACATTAAGATTGGCTTGCCTGATAGACGATTGGTGGTATGAGGAAAGGCAATACCATTGCCAAAGATCGTCGTTCCTTGCCTATCACGCTCTAAGACACGTTGACCGAAACCCTCATCAACCAAGTCAACATCTCTCAAGAGGGCTACCATATCAATCAAGCAGTCTCTGTAAGACTTAGCTTGTCTCAAACGCATAAATTTAAGGACAGCCGTCTCTAAATCTTTCTGATGGTAGGTCTTAATCTTTTGCCAAACATCGCGAAGCCAATGGTCGTCAAAAAGATTGGTTAATTGAATAACAGGAGACTTTAAGTTCCCATATTTTAGCGGAACGGTTGTAAAGATAGCAAAGTAATTATCATCGGCTTCTGGTCTAAAATTTTCTTCAGAATATTGAGTAATTTCTACATCATTGCCGAGAACATTCTTTAATTGGCGTGCTATCATTGCAGCTGTTCCCAGACCTGTTGTACAGACTACTGCAACTTTGCGGCTGGATCTTTCTTGTATTTGATTAGGATCACGAAGGACACTTTCAAAATAAAGGGCTAAATAGCTGATTTCTGAGATATCTACTGGGTAGGCAAATATTTCCTTCAGCAGACTAGCAGCAACTTCAGCCATTTTAAAAGCAAGAGGAAACTTATTTTGAATTTCACCGTGAAAAATATCGCTAGCTGGCACATGAAAGATCAAACGATTGAGTAAGAATTTCAGATGGGTATAAATATCAGTAAGCAACTTTTCATCATTAAAATCAACATCCAGAGTTCCTCTAACACGCGCAACCATATCTTGATAGAGAGCTATGATTTGAGCGTTTTCAATTGTACAATACTCCAAGCCCGCTATAGACTGAATATTCAAAGGAAAGCTTAGGAAATCCTGTTCGTACTGTCCGAGAGAGATTTTATAAGTCATTTCAAGGTGATAAACTAGCTCATCCATAATCTGCGAACCTTTCAATTCGTTGATGTAGTAAGGAATTGGTTGAGTTAGGAACTCTCCTCGCCTAAGGCGGGCAATTGTGATCGCGACCACCTTGGTTAGGAGATCTTGGATTTTTCTCGGTAGTTGAAATTTTTGACAGAGTTCCTGTAAGAAAAAGTCAGTCTCATTTTTCAACGTTTCTGAACTGAAATAAGCATAAACATGATGGCTGTAAAACAGCCGTAAGTTTAGCTCATCACCAAAGACTTCTAAGCCTCTGTTTGGACGTCCTGAAATTTCAATTTGGTAGTCTTGGGTCAGCTCTTTAACCTGCTTTAAATCCTTGTTAATGGTTGTGCGGCTGACGCCTATTTCTTCAGCTAAATCATCAATCAAAAGAGGCTTAGTACTCTGTAATAAGCGTTTGATGAGATAAGAAGCCCGCCTGCCGGAGGAGTTGAAATCGCTCTCCATACGTAAACTGCCAGATAAAATATCCTCCAACCTAGCATAATCAGCTACTTCCAAGAATAGACTATCATCTCTTTGTACTACCTGAACATCTGCACCTAGAATATCGTTCAGTTGCTCAATACTGCTTCTTAACGTTTTAGTGCTGATGCCTAGGTTTTTTCGCACCTCTTCAACCGTAACTTGGTGCTGTGAAACCAAGAGATTTAAAATACGGTACCATCGATTAACTAGCGCCACCCTTAAACCTCACTTTTAATTATTATCCGCGAGTTTTTCCTCCAGCCACGTTAATCGTAACGCCTGTAATGTAACTCGAACGCTTGGAAATCAGATAAGCTACAAGATCAGCAACTTCGCTTAAGTGACCGCTGCGACCAAGAGGAGTCGTACTTGTAGAAGCGTAGCCCGCACGAATTTGTTCAACTGTTTTTCCCCTAGTATAGCCCAAGGCCTCTTCATAGGCAAGTGTTCTCAGTCCTGTAGCTTCCATGATACCAGGTGCTACTCCGACAACACGAACGCCGTGTTTCCCAAGTTCCTTAGCCCAAGAACGTGTGTAGCTGTAGACGGCTGCCTTTGTAGCAGCGTAAGCACTCTGTCCTTCAGAGCCCTCGAGACCTGCCTCCGAAGCCATATTTATAATAACACCATCTCCTTTATTGACTAAGAGGCGTCCAACAGCCTGACTGACAAGATAGAGTCCCTTTTGATTAATCATAGTAATCTTTTCAAAAGTTTTATCATCAAGTTCATATTGTCCATGAGGATCTTTGGGATCAACCAAGAGGCGGGGAATATTAATACCAGCGTTATTGACAAGGGCATCTATGGTGCCAAAACGTTCAACAGTCGCTGCCACGGCTGCTTCAACCTGTTCACGTGAGGTCACATCTACTTTTTGAAATAAAAAATTATCGTGCTTTTTATTCTTATCTGCAATATCAAAATTCACAACATTGACACCAAGTTCCAGCAGCTCATCTACAACAGCTTCCCCAATTCCTGATGAAGCCCCCGTAACAATAACTGTCTTACCTATAATATTCAACCAATCTGCCATTTTCTTAACTCCTTTAACTAGGTATAAGAACTGAGACTCTGACTAAGAAATTCGAGACAGCAGTAGCGCTTACTCCTACTTATTTCAGGCTCAACTCCCATCCATTTATTTTTTAACAACTCAATTATAAAACGCTTTCAAGATAGAATTAAGACACACTTTTTCCAGAAATTAAGAAATTTTGTGCACTAATATGATGCTTTTCATCAGATTAGATTTTTTACAGCATAGCGACTAGGTTCGGTTATAGTTACTAAAGCCAACAGCTCAGGCAATTAAAACACTGGTTTTCTAGTTTACCGCCTAACGTGTTGTACTCAACTTAACCATTAACACAGCTATTTCTCATGAAAAATGAGCAGCTGATTGCTATATCTCAATCAAAAAAACCTAGGGTCGGATAGAAACTCCGACCCTAGGGGTGATGAGACATTAATACAGGCTCTCAGTTCTTTTAAAAAGCTTGATGTTCTTATAGGCGCGCATTCAGTTCAGCACTCAGGTCTTCAAAACCTGGTTTACCCAGCAGGGCAAACATATTTTTCTTATAGGCTTCAACACCAGGTTGGTCAAAAGGATTCACACCATTGAGATAACCTGAAATAGCAATAGCAATTTCAAAGAAATAAATCGTATAGCCAAGTGTAAACTCATTTTGTTCAGGGATTGTCAGATAGGTATTTGGAACACCACCGTCTGTATGAGCCAGCAAGACACCATCTGTTGCTTTCTTATTGACAAAATCAACATCTTTACCTTGAAGATAGCCGAGTCCATCAAGGTCTGTCTCTTCATTTGGAATAGTGATATTTTTACGTGGTTTATCAACACGGATAACGGTTTCGAATAGATTGCGATAGCCTTCTTGGATGAATTGACCAAGTGAATGAAGGTCTGTCGAGAAGTTAGCCGATGTCGGGTAAATTCCTTTTTGGTCCTTGCCTTCTGACTCACCAGCTAGCTGCTTCCACCATTCGCTAAAGTATTGCAGGGAAGGTTCGTAATTTGCAAGAACCTCTGTCACATAGCCTTTTCTATAAAGAATATTACGGATAGCTGCGTATTGGTAAGCCTGATTTTCAGCAAGGTTATCTGAAGAATATGCTTTGCGTGCTGCGTTAGCACCTTCCATCAATTGGGTGATATCTGCACCGCTTGCAGCAATGGGAAGCAGACCAACTGGTGTCAAGACGGTGAAACGTCCACCTACGCTATCTGGGACAACAAAAGTTTCCCAACCATTGGCATCGGCTTCAACCTTGACAGCTCCTTTTACTCGGTCGGTCGTAGCGTAGATACGCTTGTTGGCTTCATCTTGACCATATTTTTTAATCAAAAGTTCCTTGAAGACACGAAAGGCAATCGCTGGCTCTGTAGTTGTTCCTGATTTAGAAATAACATTGACCGAAAAATCCTTGTCAGCTACATAGTCCACAAGGTCTGCCAGATAGTTGGAGGAAATAGAGTTACCGGCATAGAGGATTTGTGGATTTTTTCGCTCTTGAGCCGTTTGCAGATTGACAAAAGAATTATTCAAAAAATCAATTGCTGCACGGGCACCAAGGTAAGAACCGCCGATACCGATCACAATGAGGACATCGCTGTCGGATTGGATTTTTTCTGCTGCTTTTTGAATACGGGCAAATTCTTCTCTGTCATAATCTTCAGGCAGGGTGAGCCAGCCAGTCATTTCAGCGCCTGGACCAGTACCATTGCGCAAAGCAGCATCTGCTGCCGTAACCTGCATTTGCAAGTAATCTAATTCATGCGGTTCAATGAACTTATTTAAAACCTTTGAATAATCAAATTGAATATGAGTCATGATTTTACTCCCTTTTAAATCAATATACCTTACTAGTTTACTCTTTTCTACCCCAATTTTCAATCTTTTTCGCTAAAAATCAAGGGCTGGGGCAGGGTGGCAAGGAGATAAAACTCACTAAGCAGAATGTCAATGGCTTGAAAAATCACTTTTCTGCTTCTAACCGTCATACATGCCACCGTCCCCATAGCTTTGTGCAACATAAAAAAGAGCACACATCCTGCATCGCTTAGGGCTGCTGGATTCCTCCCCTGACCCACTTCACGCGAAGATGTTGCTCCAGACGTTATTATATCATAATTTGATATAACTGCAAATGATTTTATCCTTCTCATTGCAGGCATTATTATTTCATTTTTTCATCGCTAGGCTGAAGTTCCTCTTTAATTTTTTTACCGCGTCGCTGACGAAAAAAACTCTGCATAATCTGAGCACAGTCAGCTTCCAAGATTCCAGATTCTACCTGAACACGATGATTGAGGCGCTCATCAGCCAGAATATTGTAAAGACTCCCAGCTGCACCAAATTTTTGATTGGCCGCACCATAGATAACCCGAGGAATACGAGCCAGTCCAATAGCACCGCTGCACATGACGCAAGGTTCAATTGTTACAAAGAGAGTACTCTCCAGCAAGCGCCAGTTCTTTTCTGTTTGATTGGCCTGATTGATTGCCATAATTTCAGCATGCATCACTGCTTGATTGCATTCTTCACGCGCATTGTGACCGCGACCAATGATCCTGCCATCTTTAACAATAACACAGCCGATTGGTATTTCCTCTTTAGCTAGAGATTGCTGAGCCTCCTTTAGCGCTTCTGCCATGAAAAGCTCTTTTTGAGCTTGTGTTAAATCGATCATTGCAGGGCTCCTAAGTCCCAAGTTTTATGCGGATGAGCTAGCTCAACTGGCACAGAAGCTGCATAGTTCTGTGTCTGCTCTTGCAAAACAATCAGATGGCGCGAAGCATCAATACCTTCTGGCGGCAGAGGAGGCACATGAGTCAAGACAAGCTGCCTTACTCCTGCTTCCAGAGCAATTTGTCCTGCTTCCTTAGATGTCAGGTGAGCCATATGATTTTCGTTACCTTCATAAAGGTAAACATCGGCTAAGAAGAGATCAGCGTCCTTAGCAAAAGCAGCTAAAGCATCAAAATAGCCGGTATCACCTGTAAATACAAGAACCTGACCAGTCTCACGCTCTTTTATACGAAAGGCATAACAAGGTACTGGGTGCACTGTCTTAATAAAGGTAATATCAAATGGACCAACCTCCTGAACACCATTGACATCATAGGCTATTCCTTGGGATACACCATTTAGAGATAACTTACTAAACTCATAGCTATCTTCATTATGTCCATAGATCGGTAAAACCTTTGGCTCCCAAAGATGCTTAGGATAGAGCTGAAAATAATGACGGAGCACACCCAGATCTGCGACATGATCGGGATGATAATGGCTGATAAGAACAGCATCTAAATCCAGAGGGCTGATTTCCTTTTCCAATTCGGTTACGGCACGGCTGCCACAATCCATTAGAAGCTGGAAACCATCGTGACCTGTAAGTAGATAGGAGGTCGTTCCACCATCTTGATAGGGGTAAGCTCCCCAACAACCAAGTGTTGTTAATTTCATACAATCACCTTCTTTACATTCGTAGGTCTATTATAACAAATAAAGGTGCTTTCAGCAGTTAGTTCATGTAACTGTTCTCATTAGGGAAGCTTTGCAATAAATGTATTATCATTCTATTACTAGTAATATTATCTATCTGAAAAATATTTGTCCCTCTGTTAAACAAATATCTGTGTTTCAAAAATACTAGTAGTAAATTCTAAAACTACTAAGTACTTTTAGCCTTTCTCATGATAAATCAAGAAATAGTATTTTTAATAAACAAAATGGCAGAAAATTAGATATTGATTATTTGGAATCAGCTCTTCTAACTTCCTCCCTTACACAGTTCAGTCTAGTGGTAAACTCCTCAAGAATCCCTAACTTCCCTTGAGAACTTTTAGAACGATTTTCGCTTGATAAAGCGCGTACTGACAAATGTTTGAAGATGTTTGCTAGGATTATTAATTAAACTAAGAAGTTGCTGCAGGGCTGTCCTTGCTAAAAGATCTTTAGAGACATTAATTGTTGAAAGTTCTGGGGTAACAATACTACTTTCACGAATATTGTCAAAACCAATTATAGAGATGTCTTCTGGAACCCGTATTCCCAATTGAGTTAATGTTTTTATAAGACTAATTGCAATATAATCATTTTCACAAAAAATAGCTGTTGGTGAGTGCTCTTTGTGAAAATCACTATATTGAAAATTGGTATCATTACTAATTTTTATAGGTGAGAACACAAAATAGTTATCGGAAGATATCTTTAGATTCCCTTCAGTGATTGCATCTAAAAAACCTCGTTTACGCTCATCAAAATTATTAATACGAATTTTGGACTCAGCGTAGCCTATGTATCGGTGACCCGCCTTTAAAATTTGCTTACCAGCTTCATATCCTCCTTGATAGTTATTAATACCGATAAAACTAATATCTAATTTAGGATCATAAGTATCAATGACTACTAACGGGATTTTAGACTGAGATAATTGTTCTAAATAATCATGATCAAGGTTAGTTCCTAGGACCATCGCACCATCAGCTTGTTTTGTATCTGCCAAATGATTGATTGTTTGCACTATATTTCGAGTTTTGACGTTGGTAATAACAAAAGAAATATGTTCGTAACTCCTAACTTCTGATAAAAGTGAAGTTATTAATTCATCAAAAAATGGTTGGGCTTGATAATCACTCGTGATGATTGTTTCACTTTGATAAGCTAAAAAATGTATAACTCGTTTAACTTGTTGTTTCTCATTCTTTTTTAACCTTTTTTTCTGTTTTAGAGGAATGTATCCCCCTTCTTTAGCGATATCAAGTACCTTTTGGCGTGTTTTTTCACTAACACCAGATTTACCATTTAAGGCTAGTGATACAGCTCCTTTTGAGAGTCCAGCTAATTTTGCAATATCTTCAATCTTCATAGAGTTCTCCTATCTCTGGTATTCTATCATAAAGAACTAAAAAAATGCATAGTTTAGTTAAAATTTGTGGAAAAATTGATTTTTTAATAAAAAATATTGATTATTTTAGCTAAAAATACTAAACTATTGATAAAAAGACATCGCTTTCAATAAACTGTTTTAGTTTATAAGAATAGGAGGACTTATGAATACGCGTCAATTGGAAAAGAAGGCTTTGGAAATCCGCAAAGATTTTCTCAAGCTCATCTATGATGGCGGAACTGGACATACTGGTTCTGACCTGTCCTGTGCCGACATATTAGTGGCACTTTATTATCAAATCATGAAGATTGATCCAAGAGCTCCCAAAGCAGATGATCGAGACCGTTATATCCAAAGTAAAGGTCACGCGGTTGAAGTGCTTTGGGCAGTTTTGGCAGACAGAGGCTTTTTTCCAAAAGAAGACCTTAAAAGATTCTCCCAATATGGCTCTAAACTGCTAGGCCATCCTAACAATAAGGTGTCTGGTGTCGAAATGAATACCGGCTCTCTGGGACATGGACTGCCTGTTTCTGTCGGCAGCGCTCTGGCGGCTAAGTTAGATGGTAAAGACTACCGTACCTTTGTACTCATGGGAGACGGTGAACAAGCAGAAGGTTCTGTCTGGGAAGGCGCAATGGCAGCAGCTCATTACAAGTTGGATAACCTTGTGGCTGTTTTGGATCGCAACCGGCTGCAGATCACCGGCTCAACCGAAGATGTCATGCATCTGGATTCCTTGCATGATAAATGGAAAGCCTTTGGCTGGCATGTTATTGACGTCGCTGATGGCAATGATATGGTTCAATTGGTTGCGGCTTTAGAGGCTGAACCTGTCAAAAACAAACCAACTATAATTATTGCCAATACCCTAAAAGGGAAAGGGGTTAAAAGAGCAGAAGGTAAGGCTAATTGGCACCATCACGTTTTGACGGATGAAGAGTACCAAGAGGCTATCGCTGATTTAAATAAAGAATTGGAGGCTTACGCAGATGTCAAATAAAATTGCAAACCGCGCTGTCATGTGCGAGGTGTTAATGAAAGCGGCAGAAGAAGATAAAGACCTCTTGGTTTTGACCAGCGATTCACGCGGCTCAGCTTCTCTTGTTAATTTTGCTAATACTTTTCCAAATCAAATCGTGGAAACAGGGATTGCCGAGCAAAATCTTGTCGGTATTTCAGCAGGTCTAGCACTGAACGGCAAACGTCCTTTTGTTGCTTCTCCAGCTTGTTTCCTCAGCATGCGCAGCATTGAACAAATCAAGGTTGATGTGGCTTATTCCAATAAAAATGTCAAGCTGGTTGGTATCAGCGGGGGAGTCAGCTACGGCGCACTTGGGTCTAGTCACCATTCCTTACAGGATATTGCGGTGACACGTGCCATTCCCAACCTAGAGATTATTATTCCAGCTGACCGTCACGAAACCAAGGCTGTTTTTGAATATCTGGTCAAATCAGATAAACCAGCTTATATTCGCTTAGGACGCAATCCTGTTGAGGATAGTTTTACAGAAGACAATGTACATTTTGAAATTGGTAAAGCTTCTGTGATGAGGGAAGGAAAAGATGTCACCATCGCAGCTGTTGGTGAAACAGTCCGTGTGGCTCTTGATACTGCCCAGGCGCTTGAAGAAGAAGGTGTTTCAGCCCGCGTTCTGAATTTTGCCAGCCTCAAGCCTTTTGATGAAGAAGCGGTCAGAAAAGCTGTCGCCCAAACCAAGGGTATTGTTTCAGTTGAAGAACACAGCGTTAATGGCGGGCTGGGTTCTGCTGTGGCAGCAGTTGTGGCACAAGAAGGTGGCTACCTTCATATAATGGGCATTCCAGATGAAACGGTTGTTACAGGAACGACTAAAGAGGTCTTTGACCACTATGGTATCTCAGTTGAAGGGATTTCAAAAGAAGTTAAAAAGCTCTTGGCTAAATAAATAGCAAGAGTCAACTAATCATTAAAAAGGACATTCAGAAAGGAAAGGTTGCCTCATGATAGGCAGTCGCGGTTATTAAATATGGATAAGATTAAACTTGGTTTTGCACCAACACGTCGTAACCTTTTCAGTGCAGATGCAGCTATCGAATATGCTAATTACACACGTGAAAAATTAGATGCTTGGGGTATCGACTACGTTGATATTAAAGATATCAATGCAGATGGCTTGATTTACGATGATGCCAGTGTTGAAGCTGCTGCTGCAAAATTTAAAGCGGAAGCTATTGACGGTCTCTTTATTGCCAATGAAAACTTCGGAACAGAATATGCGGTTGCCCGCTTGGCTAAAAAACTCCATGTGCCTGTTCTTGTTTGGGGACCTAAGGATGAAATCCCTGCTGAAGATGGCTCGCGCCTTCGTGATAGCCAATGCGGTCTCTTTGCCATTGGGAAGGTACTCCGCCGTTTCAAAGTGCCATTTACTTATGTTAAAAACTCTAACCTTGATGATCCAGCTTTTGAGCGTGGGGTCAAAGATTTTGTCAAAGTTTGCAATGTGGTCAAGACCTTTAAGAACACATGTATTTTGCAAGTGGGTCCACGTCCGTTTGACTTCTGGACAGTTATCTGCAATGAAGGCGAATTGCTGGAACGCTTCAATATCTCACTCTCACCAATTCCTTTGCGTGAGTTAGTAGATGAAATCAATCGTGTCAAAGCAGAGGAAGCCGACAAGGTTAAAACTGTTGAAGACTGGTTCCACGCAAACACTGATGTTCAAGTTACTGCAGAAGCCCTTCATATGGTTGCCGCACTCAAGGTGGCACTTGAAGACCTATGCCACAAGTACGGCTGTAATTCAGGGGTTATCCAATGCTGGACTGCCTTGCAGGAAGAAATTGGTATTTTGCCTTACGCCTCACTGTCATTACTTCAAGAAGAAGGTATCCCGTTTGTTTGTGAAACAGATGTGCACGGTGTCATTTCAGAACTCTTGATTGAAGCAGCTTCATTGGGCGAAAAACGTGCCATCTTTGCTGACGTTAACTGCCGCCACCCAGAAAATCCAAATGGAGAATTGCTTCAACACTTGGGTGTCTTTGCTTACCAAACGGCTGAAACAAAACCAATTTTGCCACCAAGCCACTTCGTCTTTGACTATCCGGGCTCTGTTGGCTTCCGTGCTAAGAAGACTGATTATACCTTCTGCCGCTTTGATGGCGATAACGGGGAATATTCACTCCTGATGGGGAATGCAAAAGGGATTGATGGTCCTTACAACCAAGGAACTTACTTCTATGTTGAATTTGATAATCTAAATCGTTTGGAATCTAAATTGGTCTATGGCCCTTATATTCACCACGTTGCTGGTGTTCAAGAAGATGTTGTACCAATTCTCTATGAAGCTTGTAAATATCTTGATGTGAAGGCTGATTTCTACGATCCAATCGAAGATGAGGTCAAAGCCTATCTAGCTGGTGATGACGCCACACATTTCCGCCCAAATCGAGGTTAAGCTTATGGTCTATGTAATTGGAATTGACCAAAGCACTCAAGGGACGAAAGTTTTGCTTTTTGATGAGTCTGGTCAGATTGTTACCAAGAAAAGTCTCTTGCACGAACAAAAAGTCACAGCTGAGGGCTGGGTGTCACATGATCCTATGGAAATCTATGCTAATGTGCTGTCGCTGGTTGACCAAGTCACGGTAAATATCCATCGGCAAGAGCTTGTGGCTCTTGGGATTACCAACCAGCGCGAAACAGCCCTAGCCTGGCATAAAGAAAGTGGTCAGCCGATTGCAGATGCCATTGTTTGGCAATGTGCGCGAGCTAAAGAAATTACAGACCAGATGAATCTTTCTCAGGCTTCTATGGTCAAACGCAAAACAGGTTTACCCCTGTCTCCTTATTTTTCAGCCGCAAAATTTGCTTGGTTACTGCAGCATTATCAAGGGGATTCTGAGCAAATTGCCTGTGGAACCATGGATGCTTGGCTAATCTATAAATTGACAGACGGTAAATCCTTTAAAACGGATGTCTCTAATGCCAGCCGTACACAGTTGATGAATCTGGAAAAGCGGACTTGGGACAGAGAACTCTGTGACCTCTTTGAGGTGCCAGTGGCCAGTCTGCCTCAAATTGAGGCCTCCGATGCTCATTTTGGGGAAACAGACTTTGATGGTTTGCTGCCTCATCCGATTCCGATTCATGCTGTCATGGGAGATTCCCATGCTGCTCTATTTGCCCATAAGGGCTTTGAAGCAGGGGATATCAAGGCAACCTATGGAACAGGATCTTCTATCATGATGAACATTGGTAGGGAGGTATCCATTATGCCTGAAAACTTGGCAGTATCAATTGGTTGGCAGTCTCAAGGCAAATGCCACTATGTTCTTGAAGGAAATATCAACTATTCAGGAGCTGTCATTACCTGGCTTAAAGACAGTCTCAATCTTTTTTCAGAGATGGCAGAACTGGACCGTCTGGTGGCGGCAGCTAATCCATTAGATAAGACTTATTTAGTACCAGCTTTTTCGGGATTAGGAGCCCCTTATTTTAGAGATGATGCTTCAGCTGCCTTTGTTGGGATGACACGTACCAGCGGTCGAGCAGAATTAGTCAAAGCTGGACTGGAGAGTATCGCTTATCAAATCAATGCAGTTCTCAGTGCCATGAAATCAGTGTCTAAACTGGAAATCAAGCGTATCAGTGTTGATGGCGGCCCAACTAAAAATGCTTATCTGATGCAATTTCAAAGTAATCTAGCCAACGCGGATGTAGATATTGCCGCTGTTGAAGAAGCTTCCTGCACCGGTGTTGCTTATCTAGCAGGGATGTCCTGCGGTGCATATTCCGAAGACATTCTCAACCAGCTCAGCAGCCACCGTATTTCACCCGAAGAATCCTTCAGTCAAATTCGTCTAGACAAGCTGGCAGGCTGGGATAAGGCCGTGCAAAATCTTCTTTAAAGTTTTTATATAATACCACCACCTCAACTTAGAATTATTAAAAAGAATAAAAACTTTTTAATAAGAATTTATCATCAAAACAATAAAGTTGCCAAGTATATTGATATAAGGAGTGAGAAATGCAAAAATGAAATATTTTGAGAAAACTTTAGACAATAAGGGGTCTTTGGCCAAGTTTTATTTACAAGAAGCTAGTGAGGAAATTGACCCACACCGCCTATTTCCAACGATTATTATTTGTCCGGGAGGTGCATATTTCTGGACATCTTTTAGAGAAGACGAAGCAGTCGCTTTACGTTTCTTAGCAGAAGGGTTTCATGTAGTAGTGGTACACTACGCTACAGAAGGCTTACAAAATCTAGCTTCAGATAGTTTGGAGGATTTACCAAAATCACCGGTTAGTGCTTTTCCAACACCTGTAGTTGCTTTAGCAAAGGCAGTAAGCATCCTTAAAGAAAATTCAAAAACCTACCAAGTTAATACTGATTATGTCGTAGTCGGTGGATTTTCTGCCGGCGGTAATGTAGCTGCCCAGTTAGGAGTATACTGGAATAAGAAATGGTTGCAACAATTAGTTGGCAAAGATTGTGAGTTAATTCGGCCTACTCATTTAATGCTAGCTTATACAGCTTTTGAGATTAACTCGAGTAGTGAGATTGGCGAATTCGACAAAGTCGCTTATGCAGCAACAGGGCAATTTTATCCAAACCCAGATTTACTAGATAAGCTTAATCCTATAAAAAATATTAGTTCTCAAACGCCACCAAGTTTTGTTTGGCATACGATGGAAGATACTTTAGTTCCAGCCAGCAATGCCCTAGCTTATTGTCAGGAATTATCTAAAGTTGATGTCCCTTATGAGCTACACATTTTCAATAAAGGGAAACATGGTCTTGTCCTAGGTGACTTGCGTACTGGTGTCAAAGCCAGTAACCAGAACGCCCAAGTTTATAAGTGGGTGGATTTATTTTTGGAATGGCTTGCTCCTATCAAGACGACACGTGCAGGTTTTTACAATCCAATTAAAAATAAGTAGGTCCCATTTATCTGGGGCTTTATTTATTTTTCCGATATCGAGCTGGAGTTACTCCATATGTTTTTTTAAACAAGGCATAATAATGATTAAGATTGGAAAATCCAACCTCAAAAGAAATATCTCTAATTGATTCTTTACTATGAAGAAGAAGGGGCAAACTTGCTTCCAGTCGCTTATTCTGTAAAAGTGTTTTAAAAGTTTGACCCGTACTTTCTTTAACAAGAGTACTGAAATAACTACTATTATATCCAAAATGATGGGCACATTTTTCCAAACTTGTCTCCAGATAGTTAGTGTTAATGTATGAAAGAATTTCTAAGGCAAGCTGTTGTCTACGGGAATCGCTAGCTGTTCCGTTACTTTCTACTGAAAAAGAACGAATTAACTCTAACAAGATGAGTTGCAAAATATGGTTTTTATAGTCAGAGTCTAATAATTTTGGCTCATAAACTTCACAAAGTAATTGCTGAAAAAGTAATTTAATATTTTGGGCATTTTTACTTCGAAAAAGGATATATTGATTGTGATTTTGACTATCTGAGATAGCTTGAAAGAGGAAACTTGTCAATGCTGTTTGTTTTTGAAGATGATTAAAGAAATGTTCTTTGAAAAAACGCTGCTCAATATTAATACTAATAATAATATCGTTGTAGCCTGCGCTAGCTACTTCATGTGACGCTTGAGTGTCAATAAGAATAAGGTCCCCCTCATCTAAGATAATTTCCTTGTTATTAACATATTGGATACTTTCACCATGATAAACAAAGTTGAGCTCAATGACATCCGTTATATGGTTTGGAACAGGTGTAAAACGACTTTGTTTACGAATGTAATAATTTTTGCTACTTCCATCCTTAACCATATCTTTCAAGGAAAACTGGAAAACTTTTTTATTTCCAACAAGAATAGCGTTGTCATAACTGTTATAGTAATCATTATCATTCTCTTGATGAAAATAGCGTTGCTCACTCTCAGTAAGTTGAAAAAGTCTATTTTCAAGTTCCCAAAAATCCATAACTACTCCTAAAAAAATGATATTATTCCTGTTAAGAAATGGTATGTCTATTATATCATGAAAGCGTTATAATTGTTAATATAAATAGGATAAAAGTATTAATAATATTATAATAAAATGATATAAATAGGGGATATTTTATGCTATCGGTTGCAAAAGATAGACGACATTTTGTAAATGGTGAGAGCGAAGAATTTTATTTAGCTGATACTTGCTGGTCAGCTTTTACTAATATAGATGAGAATGATTGGGAATACTATTTAGATTATCGTAAATCACAAGGTTTTAATGTCATTCAGGTTAATATGCTACAACAATGGGATGCTAGTCAATCTCGTTTACAAATTAAACCATTTAAAGTTAATCCAGATGGCACCTTTGATTTTCATAACTATAATGAGGATTATTTTAAAAGGGCTTATCGAATGGTTAAAAGTGCTACACAAAAAGGAATAACTATTGCATTAGTTTTACTTTGGGTCAATTATCTTCCTGACACTTGGGCAAGTAAGATGCCCACTAAACAATTAGGGATTTTCCCAAAAGAGATGGTGTTATCCTATGTTGATAAAGTAATGGAACTCTATGATGAATTCCATCCAATCTATGTGATTAGCGGAGATACAGATTTTCCTAATAAAGAGGTAGTTGAAAGCTACTATAATAAAGCTTTAGATAGAGTTAAGCAAAATAATCCTGAGGCTTTAACTACACTGCATATCAGAGGACGAGAAGCAGATTTGCCTTCGGCTTTAAAGAATAATCCTAATTTAGATTTTTATATGTTTCAATCCGGCCATAATAGTGAGTTTCAAGCTATGCCTTATCAATTAGCTGAGACATTCTATAATATGACTCCCAAGCGACCACTGCTAAATTCAGAGCCTTGTTATGAAATGATGGGATATAGTCGTAAAGTATACGGCCGCTTTTCGAGAGAAGATGTTCGAAAAGCGGCATGGCAAAGTGTATTATCTGGTGCTAGCAGTGGAATAACTTATGGTGCTCATGGAATCTGGTCATGGCATGATAGCCAGTTGGAATTTGATTCTACAATTGGGGAAACGTTTGAGGCCCCTTATGATTGGCACGATGCCCTGCATTTCAAGGGAGCATGGGATTATGCTTTCTTACGAAATTTCATAGAAAAGCAACAATTATTTGATATTGTTCCAGCACAGTTTTTGTTAAAAAATCCAACAGAAGAAATCCGAATTTCCCAAAATGATAACTACTTAATTCTTTATATTCCTTCCAATATCACGATCAATTTAATTGGTGATTTTAGAAGTGATGAAATAGATTATCTGGATTTAGAAAGCAATAGGAGAATGAGAACCTCCGCTAGATATGATTCAGACAACAACCAAACTCAGATTCCAATGCATCGCTTTACAAAAGATGCTTTGCTTATTATAAAAAAATAATTTAAGGAGAAAAACTATGACATACGAACAATTAGTCAAGGACATTCTTGTTGCTGTGGGTGGCAAGGAAAATATTGTACGTGCAACACACTGTGCAACAAGACTTCGTTTAGTTTTAAGCGATGAAAAAGCTGTCGATAAAGATAAGGTTGACAATCTAGATCAAGTTGCCGGCTCTGTTTTCTCAGGAGGGCAATATCAGATTATTATTGGGACTAATGTTACTGATGTGCATAAGGAATTCTTAGCAGCGATGGGGACACCGGAAGTAAATGAAGAGGTCTCAGAAGAGAAGGAAACCAACCTCTTTAATCGTTTCTTTAAGAGTTTAGTTGGTATCATGACGCCAACATTTGGCGTTATGGGAGCTGCTGGTATTATGAAAGGTTTGCTGGCACTAGCTCTTGCTTTTGGTTGGTTAAAAGAAACAGATGGCGCTTATCAAATTTGGTACTCTGTTGCCCAAGCATTCTTTTACTATTTACCAATTTGGGTGGGGTATAACGCCAGTAAGACATTTGGTGGTAGTCCTTTTATCGGTGCCATGCTTGCAGCTGGATTAGTGTATCCGGATATTGTAGCCGCTTACAATGATAAGACAACGATGACCTTCTTCGGTATCCCAATTGTCTTGGTTAATTATACCCAGTCACTATTTCCAGCTATGCTGACTTCATGGTTTGCTGCAAAATTAGAAAACTTCTTCAAAAGGATTATGCCTGAAGTTTTAAAACTTATGTTTGTACCTTTCTTTACATTAGCAATTACAGCTCCAATTATATTCTTGGTGATTGGGCCAGTTATGACATGGGTGTCTGATTCTTTGGCATCAATAGTTATGGCAATTTATAGCTTTAGTCCATTGCTCTTTGGTATCATTGGGGGAGCATTCTGGCAAGTCATCGTTGTCTTTGGTTTACACTACGCTTTCATCCCAGTTTTAATTAACAATATTACTAATTTAGGGCAAGATCCCATTAATGCAGTCTTTCAAGTTACTGTCTTTGCCCTAGCTGGTTCTGCCATTGGATATGCACTTAAGACAAAAAATCAAAAACAAAAAACTATGGGATTTTCAGTAGGTTTGACAGGTTTACTTGGTATTACAGAGCCTATTATCTATTCCATTGCATTACCAATTCGTCGACAATTCCTTTACGCTTGGGTTAGCGGTGCTATTGCAGGTCTTATTCAAGCATTTAATAGTGCGCTTATTTATAATTTCGGTAATGGTGGCGTTATGGCAATTCCTCTTTTTATCGCACCAAACGGTAATTTATCTAGCATGTATTCCTTTATCATAGCAGCAATAGTCGCTTTCTTTGGACCAATTGTTCTTAACTTGATTTTTGGTACCGGTGAAACAAAACAAAAATAAATAATCCACTCCTGCTCTAATTTGTACTTAAGAGCAGGAGTTTCCAGTTTTAAAAGGAGTACAATTATGACAGTAAGCAATCATTTATACCCATTTTTTTGGCAACATGGCGAAGAAAAAGACATTTTAGTCGACTACGTTGATAAAATCTATCAGTCAGGGATGCAGGCACTTTGTGTAGAATCGCGTCCTCATCCAGATTTTTTAGGTGAAATGTGGTGGCGAGATTTAAATATTATCTTAAAAGAATGCCAAAAACGAAATATGAAAGTTTGGATTCTGGACGACTCCCATTTCCCAACCGGCTTTGCAAATGGGAGAATTAAAGAAGATTATCCTGAATATTTAAAACAGTATCTGACAATGAGGCGTTTTGATATTGTTGGACCAATGGCAGGCGCTCGGATTGATGCCTCACAACTTAAAGGTCGCCCTTGGGAGAAGGAACAAACTGAGATTATTGATGTTATTGGTGTTTTTATGGCTGAGCGTTGTGCAAGCTATGTTCAAAATGGTGATCCTATAAAAATAGACACGATGGTTGAAATCACAGATTACTTTAGAGGTGATACTATCTATCTTGATATACCCGCCGGACACTGGAGTGTCTTTGTAGTTTTTACAACGCATACTGGAGGAGAAGAAGCAACAAAAGATTATCTCAATCCGCTTGTTGCTGAAGCGACTCAAGTTTTGGTAGAAGAAGTATATGAAAAGCACTTATCGCATGTTGGTTCTTATTTCGGCAATACCATTACAGCTTTCTTTTCAGATGAACCCCGCTTCGGAAATGCCAAAGGAGCAGATTCAGGAATTGGAAAAGCAAATATGGTTCTTCCATGGCGGCCAAAATTTGAAGAAGAATTGCCTTTCGATAAATCTTACCTACCATTACTATGGGTACCTGATATAAATGAAACAGAGCGTGAAATACGTTATGCTTATATGGATCTTATAACAAGAGAATATAATCGTAACTTTGTTAATATATTGGCCAACTGGTGCTCTGAACACGGAATTTATTATTTAGGACATAATATTGAAGATAATGGCGCTCATGCACGACTCGGATATGGTACAGGGCACTTTTTTAGAGGACAAGAAGCTCAGCATTTTTCGGGAATTGATGTTATTGGGGGGCAGATTGTTCCAGGCATGAATTATCATCATGATGCTTTCCAGACAGGAGGGAGTGATGGTCAGTTTTATCATTATGCTTTAGCTAAGCTCGGATCCTCAGCAGCTGATCTATATCCACACAAGCATGGTCGGTCTATGTGTGAAGCATTTGGTGCTTATGGTTGGAATGAGGGTCTAAAAACTATGAAGTGGATCGCTGACCATTTAATTGTTCGAGGGATTAATCACATCGTTCCGCATGCTTTTAGTCCAAAAGAATTTCCTGATTGGGATTGTCCTCCTCATTTTTACGCTCAAGGTAATAATCCACAATATCGCTACATGCCCAACTTTTCTAATTACGTAAATCGATTAATGACACTCTTCAGTAACGGTCAACACAAAGCCCCAGTAGCCCTTTTCTACCCAGCAGAATTTGAATGGGTCGGTAATTACATGCCGATAGAAATACCTGCTCGCGTCTTGACTCAAGCTCAAATTGACTTTGACATTGTTAGTAACGATTTATTGAAATCAGCGCATTTAAAAAATAATAAATTATTGATAAATCAGCACGAGTTTGACGTCTTGGTTGTACCCTATGCGCAATATATCCCTAATGATGTGATGGCTACTTTCAACAAATTCCTTCTTTCGGGCATAAAGATTGTTCTTATTGATAGTCTTCCCCAAAATTACAGCAATTTTGCCATGTCTCCAAATGTTTGCTCACTTGACGAATTGCCGATATCACTAGCAGACAGTGCTGAGATCTATTTAGAAGAACCTTGCTCTGATCTAGTTTATTATCATTATCAAAAGGATGGTAAAGACTTTTGGATGTTTTTCAATGAAAATACCTCAAAAACAGTAGATGTGACAATTCATTTTAAGTTGTATGCAGAGGTGATAGTTGCTTACGATGCTTATGATAATAACTATTTTAGGGTAGAAAATAATCACTTAACCTTGGAACCTTATCAAACAATAGTTTGGATTTTCAACGATGAGCACATAGCTAAGAAAAGTAATTTTAAAGTAGATCAACGAAGTATTATCACAAATAAATGGGAAGTAGAGTTTGCAGATCCTATCAGTTATCCTAATTTTATACCAGTTACTAAATTAACCAAATTAACGCCACTTAATCAGATAAAGGGATATGATAGGAAAAGTGGAACTGTCGCCTATACAACTAGAATAAACTTAGATGATAGCCATAACATAAAAGCAATAGACTTAGGAGGGGCTTACGAAATTGCTGAAGTTTTTGTAAACGGTAAAACAGCAGGAGTTAAAATTGCTCCTCCATATTACTTTGATGTTGCTAGACTTTTGTATAGTGGGGAAAATGAGTTACGTATTGAAGTGACTAATACTTTGGGGACAGAGTTCAGAGGGGGGCTTAATCAATATCTGCTTATAGAACCATGTGGAATAACAACCCCAATAACTTTAATTAAATAGTAATAATCAAATCTATCGTCTCATACTCATAACACATAAGCCATTCTCTTATAAAATAATGATAGCTCATAAAATTTCTCCAGATAAAGTATATTGGTCAAATCTATTTTATTGGAAATTTTGTGAGTTTTATATTGTACTTATACTGTAAATTTTAGACACTCAAAAAGCTCTATAATATCCAGAGTGTGTATTTATCCACTGCAGATGATATTACAGAGCTCAAATATTGTAGGTACAACGTCATCGTGTATACGCATGTTTTTTTCTGTGAGGGAGGACAAAGCCATCGTGAAAGTTCGTCCTGCCCTCTGGAAATCTATCTATTTTGATTCTTTTGCCAAGATATCAAGAGTTTCCAGAAGATTTTCAGCATGGACTTCGATCGTATCTCCGGTTGCTTTTATTTTAACTTCGACTACACCTTCAGCAGCCTTTTTACCGACAGTCACACGGATTGGCAGACCTATGAGATCACTATCTGAGAATTTAGAACCGACGCGCTCATTACGATCATCTGTTAAAACTTCGTAACCTGCCGTGGTCAATTGACGCTCGATTGCCTGAGTCAGATTTTGGGCGTCATCATCTTTAGTATTGACGGTAATGAGATGGACATCAAATGGTGCCAACTCTTTAGGGAAGTTAATTCCCCAAGCAAAGCGATAGGCTCCTTTTGGAGTCTTATTGATAAAAAGACGCGCATGCTGTTCAATCACAGCCGACAGAATACGACTGACTCCTATGCCGTAGCTGCCCATGATTATCGGAACGGAGCGGCCATTCTCATCCAGGATATTAGCCCCCATGCTTTCTGAATAACGTATCCCAAGTTTAAAGATATGTCCAATTTCTATACCTCGGGCAAATTGAAGCTTACCTTGTCCGTCAGGAGAGACCTCCCCTTCTTGAACCTCACGAATATCAACATACTCACTTGGGGTAAAGTCACGCCCAGGGTTAACACCAACCAAGTGATAACCATCTTGGTTAGCGCCAGCGACAGCATTAGCTAGACCTTCCACCTTACGGTCAGCAATAATGGTAACTTCTTCTGGTAGGCCAACAGGTCCTAAAGAGCCAAAGCTAGCACCAAAAAGCTTTTGTGCTTCTTCCTCACTAGCTGCTTCTAAGAAGGCAGCTCTCAGATGATTCTTAAGTTTGACATCATTGACCTGATCGTTGCCGACTAAAAGGGCGACAACCGGTTTCTCATCGGCTATGAAAAGCAAGGTCTTAATCGTTTGCTTCTCCTCCACTTGCAGGAAGGCAGCTACTTCATCAATTGTCTTACAGTTTGGCGTCTCAACCTTACGCATCTCCTCTTGAGCCACTACAGCTGTACTAGGCTTGTACTGGCTGGTAGCCATCTCTAAGTTCGCTGCATAGGCAGACTCGCTCGAGTAAACAATCGTATCCTCACCGGACACTAGCCATTTGTTGAGTTCCTCCTTAATTTCTGCTAGAACATCCTCTGGAATTTCTTCAATAGAGCTGATGGATTTATCCAGAACCAACCAGTGGCTAAGGTCAGTACGGTCTGGTGTTACAGCCATGAATTCCTGACTATCTTTTCCTCCCATAGCACCACCATCACCGATAATTCCTTTGAAATCAAGCCCTGCACGCTTAAATATAGCTTCGTAGGCCTTGCGATAATCTTCATAGGTCCTATCTAAACTATCATAGTCGGCATGAAAGCTATAGCCGTCTTTCATAATAAATTCGCGAGTGCGCAGGAGCCCATTGCGAGGACGTTTTTCATCACGATATTTTGGCTGAATCTGGTAGAGATTCATGGGCAGCTGTTTGTAGGATTTAATAGTATCACGCACAACGGATGTGAAGGTTTCCTCATGGGTCGGTCCCAAGATAAAATCTGCTTGGTCACGGTTTTTCAGCTTATAAAGATCCTCCCCATACGTTTCATAACGGCCTGATTCCCGCCAAAGATCAGCAGTCAGGAGGGCCGGAGCCAGCATTTCTACAGCACCAATCTTATCAAATTCCTGACGCATAATGCCCTTGAATTTTTCTATCACACGATTGGCCAAGGGAAGATAAGAATAGACACCTGATGTTACCTGACGAACATAGCCAGCACGCACCATCAAAGCGTGGCTGATGACTTGAGCATCACTGGGCATTTCACGCAGGGTTGGAATCAGCATTTGAGATTGTTTCATGGTTAATTGTTCGGCCTCAGTAAGTCAGCGGCTGAGGCCTTCCTTTCACATATAATTTTTTTATTTAGATCAAGACGCATTTTCTTAGAAGAAGGCCCGCATAATATCATTCCAGGTTACAGCAATCATAAGTACAAGCATAATTGCCACACCTACTAAGGTGATATAGGTTTCAGTTTCCTGTTTCAAAGGTTTGCGGCGCAAAGCCTCAATGATATTGATAAGAATCTTACCACCATCCAAGGCAGGAATCGGAAAGAGGTTGACAACACCCAAATTCATGGATAACATCCCCATTAGGTAGAAGACAGTGACAAATCCTGACTGAGCGGCCTGACCGACAGCCTGATACATAGCTACTGGGCCACCTAACTTATTGAGGCTAAAATGAAGAACGAGATTACCGAGGGCTTTGATAAGAGCCGTCATAGCTAATAGAGCCTGTTGGAAGCCGCCTGTCAGCTTATCCCAAAACCCTGTTTTCAAAGATTGTTGTACGCCAATCAGATAGCTATCGCCGACCTTTTTGGGTTTAACCTTGATGGTTTTAGTCTGATTATCACGATTCTGAATCTTTAGAGTAATCTTACTATCTTTTTTGAAATGCTTAGTAGAAGCTGTTACAGCCTTTGTTAGATCATCCCAGTTATCAACCTTACGACCAGCAATCTCTAGCACCTTATCACCGCTTTTAATACCAGCCTGCTGGGCAGCGCCGCCATCAGCCACACGGACTGTATTGGTATCGGGGTTGGGTACACCGCCTTGGATAAAAGCCAGCAGAATAAAGACAATTGTCCCTAAAATAAAGTTGTTCATGGGACCTGCAAAATTTGTTATCATTCGCCCCCAGACACTGGCATTTTGATACTGCACATCTAGAGGAGCAATCCGTAATTCCGTGCCGTCTTCTTCGACAATCGTCGCATCGTGATCAACTGAGTAAGTTCGGGACTCATCTAATGTAAGTCCTGTGATTGTCAGTTTATCTTCTAAATCATAACTAGTCACATTCATAGGCAGACTGTTATTATCCAACTGCTTATCTGACAGGTTGATACGGGTAACCTTCCCCCGCTCGTTTAGGCTCAGACTAACTGGTGTGCCAGTCTTAATCTCAGTTGCATCATCCCCCCAGCCAGCCATGCGGACATAGCCGCCTAAAGGAAGCATTCGGACGGTATAGACAGTGCCATCCTCACCCGTGTGGGCAAAAATTTTCGGTCCCATACCAACGGCGAATTCTCGTACTAAAATACCCGATTTCTTAGCAAAATAGAAGTGCCCAAATTCATGAACAACAACGATAATTCCAAAAACTATGATGAAGACAATAATATTTAGCAGCATTTCATACCTCATATTAAAACAAAAAGTGTTTCCCATATTGAGCATACAGAAAACAGGTCTAAAAGACAGCGGCAGATTGATTATTCCACCCTATTAGGGTAAAGCAGACAACCTAGATCAGGACGATTGCCTGTACTCAAAAAGCCCAAAGAGAAGCAAATGTAAGCAAAACAACAAAACCAGAGCTGTATAAAACACAGCAGATTAGAATATAGGATACTCATTTGCTTTTTCAAGGAGGCATTAGAATAATCCAAAGAAGTGCATGATTGGAAAAACAAAAATCATACTATCAAACCGGTCTAAAATACCACCGTGTCCAGGTATTAATTTCCCAGAGTCTTTCACACCAAAGTGACGTTTAATAGCACTTTCGACTAAATCTCCAAACTGAGCAAAGATACTAAACACAACAACCAGAATCATGGTCACAAGGAAAGATCTTGGGCTGTAAATAGACTTGTCAGTCAGCATAAAAATCAAAGAAACAATTAAAGCTGACAGGATTCCGCCCAGACTTCCCTCAATGGTTTTATTTGGAGAAATCTTAGGCATAAGCTTGTTTTGACCGAATTGGCGGCCAATCATATAGGCACCGATGTCCGTTGCCCAAACAATAAAGATGGCAAAGAGTACCTTAGTGACACTGTCAAGACGAGCCGTAATTAAATTTTGAAATCCAAAACCAATGTAGACAGCTGAAGCAATTGGAAAGACAGCATCATCAAATGAATAGGAATCACTATTAAGAACAGTACCCGCTAAAATCATAAAGCTGATAAGGCCAAAGCAGGTCCAACTGGCGTCCAAGGGCAGAAAAAGCAAATAATTCCCAATCGGTACAGTCAGGACGAAAGCTGCCAGCATAGCCAAGACCCCCTCAAAAGAAAAGATTTCTAATCTCTTCATCTTGAAGAGCTCTGACATGGCTATCATGGCTAAAAGTCCGACAAATAGCTGAAAAGGGAGGTTCCCGATAGCCAGAAAGGCTAGAAAAATAGCTCCAGCAATCCCTCCGTAAATCACACGTTCACGCATACTTAACTCCTCTATAGACCGCCGAAACGCCTTTTACGGCGGTTAAATTCTGCAATAGCCAAAACCAGTTGTTCCTCATCAAAGTCAGGCCAAAGCACACTGGGGAAATAAAACTCACTGTAGGCTGCCTGCCAGATTAGAAAATTACTCAGGCGTAATTCACCACTCGTCCGAATAATTAAATCGGGATCCCGGTAGAGAAAGGGCAGACTATTGGTCATCAAGTGACGAGATATCAGGTCTTCATTGATATCATCAAGAGTCAGTTTATTTTCCGACACTTTTTGAGAAATAGCTTTGACAGCCCCAGCGATATCAGCACGTCCCCCATAGTTAAGGGCAAAATTCAAGATTAGGCCTGAGTTATGCTGTGTTTTCTCAACAGCCCTCTGCATAGCATCAAATGTAGCCACTGGGAGCTTGCTCATATCGCCAATAACCTGGATGCGGACATTATTAGCATGAAGCTCCGGAACATAAGTGTCGAAAAATTCAACTGGCAGGTTCATAATGAAATTGACCTCATCATCCGGACGGGACCAGTTTTCTGTTGAAAAGGCATAGACCGTTAAGACCTTGACACCTAAGTCCGAGGCCTTAACAGTCACCTTTTGCAGGGCATCCATGCCAGCCTTGTGCCCCATAACGCGCGGCTGCAGGCGTTTCTTGGCCCAACGGCCATTTCCATCCATGACAATTCCAATATGCTTGGGGATCTTTTCAAGGCTTGCTGCCTCTTCTTTTTTCTTAAATTTAAATATAGCCATACTCCTTAGAATTTTACCATAAATTAAGTAAGTTTGCACCTGTGGCTACTAGGAAAGCAAACAAAAAAGGGATGAACAACATCGTCATCCCTTACTAGGTTACAACTGATTTATAAATCTCAGCCCTCTTCAATGGCCGTCTCTGTCTCATCGGTTGTATCAGCCTGCCTGCTTTCTTCCTGTTCGACTGCGGCTGTATTATCTGTTGCTGCATTTTGTGCTGGTGAGGAAATCACTTTAAAAATGCTGCGTTCAGCAAAAGTCAAATAAACACCATCAGCATCCAGAACTATGCGCTGATTTTCCTCATCTACTTCGTCCACTTCGGCAATTAAGCCGCCGATCGTTTCAACCACAGCACCTTTAACTAGGTTATTTTTCATGTTTTCACGCTCTTGTTTTTGGCGTTTTTGATTACGTGATGAAAAAAGCATCATTCCTGCTAAAATGATTAAGAGAATAATAATTGAACTGTATTGCATATTAGGGTCCTCCAAATGTTTCAGTACTGTTAACTATACCAGATTTTGCAAAGGCAAGCAAGAAAATATGATATGAGTATTATTAAGTAACACTGCAACAAGCTGAGAATACTCTCTGACAACTTCATTTATGCTATAATAGGGGCACTATGGATAAATTAATTAAAACAATAGCCAGTTCAGGCTCATTTCGCGCTTATGTACTGGATAGCACTGAAACAGTACGCACTGCCCAAAAAAAACACCACACCCTATCGTCATCAACAGTCGCTTTGGGGCGTACCTTAATTGCCAATCAGATTTTAGCTGCTAATCAAAAAGGAAGCGCAAAAGTTACCGTCAAGGTCATCGGTAACAGCTCTTTTGGTCATATTATTTCAGTCGCTGATACAGAAGGACAGGTCAAGGGATATATTCAAAATCCAGGTGTTGATATTAAAAAGACTGCAACCGGCGAGGTCTTAGTCGGCCCTTTTATGGGACAGGGACAGTTTATATCTATTATTGATTATGGAACAGGACACCCCTATACATCAGCTACCCCTTTGATATCTGGTGAAATTGGTGAAGATTTCGCCTACTATTTGACCGAAAGTGAACAAACTCCGTCTGCTGTGGGACTCAATGTTCTTTTGGATCAGGATGACAAGGTTGAGGTCGCCGGTGGCTTTATGCTGCAGGTTCTGCCTGATGCGAAGGAAGAAGAGATTGCGCGTTTTGAAAAACGTATTCAAAATATGCCCGCTATTTCCAGCCTTTTAGAAAGAGACAACCCTACTCAGGCTCTGATTGAGGAAATTTATGGCGAAGATGATTATAAAGTTCTTTCCGAAGAGAAGCTAAGCTTCATCTGTGACTGCAGCCGTCAACGTTTTGAGGCGGCTTTGGGAACCCTGCCCAAAGAAGAATTGCAGGCAATGAAAGACGAAGATCAAGGTGCAGAAATCACCTGCCAATTTTGTGGAACCATCTATCAATTTACTCAAACTGACTTGGAGGACATTATCAATGACAAAGCTTAATTCATCATTTATGATTGGAAATGTTGAAATCCCCCACCGTACTGTTTTAGCGCCTATGGCTGGAGTAACTAACTCTGCCTTTCGAACCATCGCTAAAGAGTTCGGGGCTGGCTTGGTTGTCATGGAGATGGTCTCAGACCGGGGTATCCTCTATAATAACGAAAAAACCTTGCACATGCTTCATATTGACGAAGGCGAGCACCCAGTCTCTATCCAACTCTTTGGTAATGATGGTGAGAGCTTGGCTCAGGCGGCAGAATTTATCCAAAAAAATACCAAGGCCGATCTTGTCGACATCAACATGGGATGCCCTGTCAACAAAGTTGTCAAGAATGAGGCTGGAGCTATGTGGTTGAAGGATCCCGATAAGATTTACAAGGTTATCAAGACTGTAAAGTCTGTCCTTGACCTTCCCTTAACTGTCAAAATGCGGACGGGATGGTCGGATAACACTCTGGCGGTCGAAAACGCTCTAGCTGCCGAAGCAGCCGGAGTATCCGCTTTGGCTATGCACGGTCGTACGCGTGAACAAATGTATACTGGCAGCTGTGACTATGACACACTGGCACGTGTCGCTAAGGCCATTAAAACCATTCCTTTCATCGGAAATGGTGATATCAAGACAGTGGAAGACGCCCGTTTTATGCTTGAAGAAATAGGAACTGATGCTGTCATGATTGGCCGAGGGGCCCTAAACAATCCTTACCTTTTTACACAAATCAACCATTTCTTTGAAAGCGGAGAAATCCTAGCAGATTTAACCTTTGCTGAAAAGTTGGACATCGCCTTTGAGCACTTGACACGGTTAGTTACGCTTAAAGGAGAAGATATCGCCGTACGTGAATTCCGTGGTCTGGCACCTTACTACCTCAGGGGAACATCGGGTGCTGCTAAAATCCGCGGAGCTGTTGCTCGCGCCAACAGTTTAGCACAAGTCAAAGAAATCTTTGAAGCCATTCCAAACTGAGTGGCTCCTAATGCTGCCCCCCGCACAAGGAGAATTTATGAAGCAATCACTGCCCCTAGCTTTGACTGGGTTATTACTGGGAATGACCGCTTTAGTTAACTTAATCGGGAAATTTGTCAGCCAGCCAATCGCCCAAATGCTATTAATTCTTACAGTCATTCTATGGTTGATTTTAACAGGTTATCTCATCAGCCATCAAGAGGATTGCCGAAAGCAGTTAGCAGACCTCCTGCCAGCATCAACCTTTCCAACCTACTTTATGGCTATGATGCTGTCCCCCTTAGTTCTACCTTTGCCTAAACTAGCTCTGACGCTGATTTGGACTGCGGGGCTTATCGGGCATCTAAGCTTTCTGCTCCTTTTTACAAAGTTGGCCTTGACTAAACCTAGCTGGAAAACACTTTATCCTGGTTGGTTTGTCATCTATGTAGGACCAGCTGCTGCTTCTATTTCAGCAAGAGTCATTGACCAAACAAACATTGGGTGGGCTATTTTTTACCTGACCTCTCTAGCCTATGTTATCTTAATGCTGCTTCTACTTTATCGCTTAGTCAAGTGGCCGCTGCTCCCTGCGCAGATTCCCAATGCTGCTATTATGGCGGCCCCCAGCTCCCTCTTACTTCTGGCTTTGCTTCAGCTTTCTCCAAGTTACTCTGGTATCATGGTAAGCTGGTTTCTTATTTTGTCGCAGGGATTTTATTGGGGGACGGTAATTTTTCTAGCCAAACAGATCAAAACTTGGTTTGTTCCGACTTTTTCTGCCTTTACCTTTCCTAGCGTCAGCACAGCGACTGCCCTAGTTCTCAGCCTTATGCGTCTTAAATTAAATGATGGTTGGCTGTTGAGGCTGAGCCAGTTTGAAATTTTATTAGCCACAGTTGTTGTTGCCTATGTTGCTATCGGCTACCTTATCTATTTTAATTCTAAAAAGGCATCTTAGGTTTAAAATCTAAGATGCCTTTTTCTTTTCTGTCTGTCGTACTGTGGCCATTCTGATTTAGGCAACAGTAAACTTTAACTTACCATTGTGGCTGCCGATTTTTAGTGTTGCCCCTGTTTCAAGCTCACCTGAGAGCAGCAATTCTGACAATCTATCTTCTACTTGCGTTTGAATGCTGCGACGCAGAGGACGGGCCCCCATTTCAGGATCATAACCATGCTCAGCTAGAATTTTAAGAGCTGCTGGCTGTACCTTGAGAGTCATCCCTTTATCAGCCAAGGCTTGCTCCAAAGGTTGCATCATCAATTTGACAACTTGCCGGATATCTTCAGGTGTTAAGCTATGGAAGACAATTTTTTCATCGATCCGATTGATGAATTCTGGTCGATAGTTTTTCTTGAGTTCTTCCATGATGCGTGACTGCATAGCATCATAATCTTGACTGAGCGCTTTAGCACCAAAACCAACTGTCTTATCATCACGCAAGGCCGTTGCCCCCAAATTACTGGTCATGATGATTATGGTGTTGGAAAAATCAACCTTGCGTCCCCGGCTATCGGTCAAGACCCCATCATCCAAGACCTGCAGCAAAACGTTGAAAATATCTGGATGGGCCTTTTCAACTTCATCAAAAAGGAGGACAGAATAAGGCTTTTGGCGAACCTTTTCTGTTAGTTCTCCACCCTCGTCGTAGCCAACGTAACCTGGAGGGGCGCCATTGAGGCGACTGGCCGCAAATTTCTCCATATATTCAGACATATCAAAGCGAATAAGAGCAGATTCATCATCAAAAAGGAGTTCTGCTAGAGCCTTAGCCAGCTCGGTCTTTCCGACCCCCGTTGGCCCAAGAAACATAAAGGAACCGATCGGACGTCTGCCTGTACGGATACCTGATTGATTGCGACGAATAGCACGTGCTACGGCAGACACAGCGTCGTTTTGACCAATCACTCGCTTATGCAGCTCCTTTTCCAAACTGAGGTAGCGTTTATTGTCCGCCTGAGTCATCTTTTCAACAGGGATACCCGAGAGCTTGCTGAGGGTACGCATAATATCATCATCTGTGATAGGACTTGGTTCAGGCTTGTCAGCAACCTCTGCATCTTGCTCAAGAAGTCTACCGACAGAACGAAAATCACCAGCCAGCAAGGCTTGATCAGCAGGTGTTAGAAACTCAGGTGCTGATTTTTTTACCGTATTTTGGACCCCGGCGCTGGTTTCATCTAAAAGATCAATAGCTGAATCAGGTAGATTCTTGCTAGTTAAGTAACGGTGGGCAGCCTTGACAGCCGTTAAAGCGGCTTGGTCAGAAATTATAACATTATGGTAGTTCTCGTAACTACCTTTCAATCCTAGAATAATCTGGTAAGCCTCATCTACTGTTGGTTCCTCGATTAAAACTTTAGCAAAACGGCGAGAAAGAGCGGCATCCTTTTCGATATGTTTGGAGTACTCCTCTTGGGTTGTTGCTCCAATCATATGCAGACTACCACGTGCTAAGGCCGGTTTCAAGATATTAGCAGCATCTAAGGTACTGTCAATACCACTGCCAGAACCCATAATGGTGTGAACCTCATCAACAAAGAGAATGATATGGCCATCAGCTTCTACTTCAGCAATAATTTGGTTCATGCGCTCCTCGAAATCACCGCGAAAACGGGTCCCAGCTACTACTGACATCATATCCAGTTCCAAGACACGGAAATCAGCCAGCTCATAAGGAACCTCTCCTTCCACAATGCGCTGAGCCAGTCCGTAAGCCAGAGCCGTCTTTCCGACACCAGCATCACCGACTAAAACCGGATTGTTTTTAGTTTTACGGCTGAGAATCTGAAGCATACGGGTCACTTCTTCGTCTCGACCAATAACCTTTTCCAGCTGGCCGCTTTCAGATAAGGCGGTTAAGTCACGAGTGAAATCTGCCAGCTCTCCGGGACTAGCTTGGGGAGCCATCATATTATTAAAATTGCCGCTGCCACTTTTCTTAGGTTTGGTCAGCTCAAAAATAGCCTTGATATCATCTTTGGTAAGACCGGCATAGCGTTCCAGAACCTTACGTAAATCAATTAAGCGGAGCTGGGCATCGCCTTCATCCTGTGTCAAAAAACCAGCCTGTTCTAAAATACGCAGGGCCATATTATCACGCGTCAGCAAGAGAGACATCAAAACGTGCTCGCTGCCAATTTCATCAGCTTTCACGGCTTGAGCAATCTGACCGGCATAGTCTAAAACACGCCTCAAGCCCAGTGAAGCAGTTAGAATATGCTGGGTATTAACAGTTCGCAGGGGCTTACGACGCATGATCAGAGTAGCAGCGTCCTCATATTCATCTAAATCAATCTTATCAGCAAAATCTGCCAAAGTCAGACGGGCGACTGTTTCATCAATATCGGCCATAGCCAACAAAATATGCCATGTTTCCAAATATTGACTCTGAAAACGAGCCGCTTGATCCTGGGCACGCCCAAATATCTCTTGCATTTTCAGGGAATAATCAGTCATAAGGATTTCCTTTTCTATCTAATCGTTGAATAATCTTTTTGAGCATACGAGCACGAATGTGCGGTGCATCGTCACCTAAAACAGCATCTGAAGATGAAGCTAGAATGATGTTGCCTTCACGTTCACTGATTATATCTTGGTCATAGAGCTGCTGAATGAGATCATCAAAAACCTGTCCACTAATACTCTCACCAATAGAATTAGCCAATGCCCCGAGGAGATGGTGCTTATCAGAGAAAGCTACCTTAGCGATACGGATGTAACCGCCCCCACCACGTTTGCTCTCAACAACATAGCCCCTGCTTTCCGTGAAGCGGGTCTTGATTACGTAATTGATTTGGCTGGGTACAACATCAAATGAATCTGCTAAGTGCGAGCGCTTAAGCTCCGCAATTCCCGACTGAGCTAGGATCTTTTTGATGTACTCTTCAATACTATCTGAAGTATTTTTTATAGGCATAGACTACCCTTCCTATCTTTGACTAACTTTGACTATTATACCTCAAAAAGACAATTTTGGAAAGTTAAAAGCATGCAATGATAAGAAATCTCAAGTGATTGGGAAAACAAAAAACGAGTCTGGGACAAAAGGCCAGACTCATTAGTATTATCCTAGATTTACCGGATCGACGCAGTGGTTGGGAGTAAGACTCATTTTTACAATGCAGACGCACTATCAATCAATATTTTTTAAACGCTCAACATCACGTGCAATCATGAGCTCTTCATCAGTCGGAATAACTAGAACTTTGACTTTTGATTTTGGAGATGAGATATCACCAACATAGCCAAAAACATTTTTCTCAGGATCAAGCTCCATACCGAACCAACTCAAACCAGCAATAATATCTTGGCGCATACCGATGGCATTTTCACCCATACCAGCCGTAAAGACTAATGCATCGGCTCCATTGAGAACGGCAAAATATTGTCCGATAAATTTTTTCAATCGATCAATAAAGATATTGTAGGCTAAGACAGTATTTTTATCCTGAGCCTGAATACCAGCTTCAATGTCACGCATATCACTAGAGTTTTCTGATACCCCAGCCAAACCCGACTGCTTATTTAGCATACTGACTACATCAGCAGCATCCTTTAAGTCTGGATCTTGAGCAATCAGATAGGGGATGATAGCCGGATCAATATCACCTGAGCGCGTTCCCATCATAGGACCAGCCAAAGGAGTGAAGCCCATCGAAGTATCAACTGACTCGCCATGGTAATTCGCCGTTATGGATACACCATTACCAATATGGGCTGTTATCAATTTAAGTTCTTTCAAGGGACGCCCCAAAAGCTTAGCCGCCTCCTGAGCAACATACTTGTGACTGGTACCATGGGCGCCATATTTGCGTACCTTGTAATCGCGATAATATTTCTGCGGAATAGGATAGAGGTAGGCATATTTAGGCATAGTTGTATGGAAGGAAGTATCAAAAACAACAACACTAGTAATATCTGGCAGGATTTCCTTAAAAGCACGAATACCAGCCGCTGCTCCAGGATTATGAAGCGGTGCTAAAAGTGCTAATTCCTCTACCTGCTCAATAACCTTTTCATCCACTAGAGCAGATTCTTTAAAGTACTCACCACCAGCAACAACACGATGCCCAACTCCGGTAATTTCAGCAAAATCAGCAATGATTCCATGTTTGGTTAGATCTTCTAGCAAGATACGGACGGCAACCGTGTGATTTGGAATATCAAGCGTTTGTGACTCCGATTTGCCATCGTATTTAACAGTTGAAATAGAATCTTCTAAACCGATGCGCTCAATTAGTCCTTTAGCTAGAACTTTTTCATCAGGCATCTGATAAAGCTGCCATTTAAGGCTCGAACTCCCAGCGTTAATTGCGATTGTTTTTGACATAAGTTACCTCCCATAAAATGTAATCGCTTTCTAAAACAGCAACCTCATTATAACAGATTTTTTTACGGAAGAATATAATCAGCTGACCATTTTTTGAAGTTTTCCATGAATTCCAGCAAATTTTCACGATCTTGTAAATCAGTCAGAGGATAGACAAAAGTCTCAGGGACTTGCGCAGCCTGCTTCTGTAAGACAAAGATAGATTTAGCATTATTAGGACTACCAAAAAGTTGATCTGGCAAGGTGATAACTGAAACAAGATTCGCATAGCCCTTTAGCCACTCCTTAAGCGGATCACTCTGGGGACTTGTCAAAAGATTAACCGGGGCTAAAAAAATAGCAAACCCAGTCTTCTTTAAATACTTCAAAGACTGTTCCATCAAAAGGTGATGAGCATAGGTATGTTCATGTTTAACTGCCACCTGATATCGGCTAGCAATGGCATCATCTGGATAGTAACCAACTGGTAAATCACTGATAATGATGTCGCTCTCCTTTAGGAGTTGCGGACGTACCGCATCCTCTTGAACAAAACCAATATCTGAACCAATAACATCCGCAATACTAGCTGATAAGTCAATCAACAAATCATCAACTTCCAAACCCATATAATCCAGCTGTTTACTGCTATTATTGATAAGAGTATGGGCAAGATTACCTGTTCCACTGCCGATTTCTAATAGGTCAAGCTTATCAGCAGATACTAAATTTTCCAATAAAAAGAGCAGGACAAAGCCGATCGTATCAGGTGTAAACTGATGATTAGCCTGCAGCGGTTCAGTCTGAGCTGCCTTGATAAAGATAAACTGATAGGCTCGACGCCATTCCTCAGCTGATAAATCTAACTGACGCAGTCTAGCGATATTAGCCAGTATAGTTTGGTCTTGACTGTCGCTATCACCACTTAAATAGATAGCATTATGCTCAATCAAAGCGTCATAAATATTAGTTTTCAACTGGTTTTCCAACAGTTGTACATTTTCTAAAATCAGCTCGTAGGCTGCCTCTATTTTCTCAAAATTCATAGTTCTATCATAACAAAATTAAGACAAAATGGAAAACCTAGAAACACGTGGCCGAAGATAAACAGCTGGTCTCCAGCTCTAATGCACAAGAATAGACTCAGCACTTCATACAAATTTTTATCTGGTCCGCCCTTTAATTGTTATCCAAACCACGAAAAGAGAGCCTGAGCTTCTTGAAATTCTAATCGCTAAATTTACAGTGCCAAACAAGATAGAACCTAATTGCTCTACCTCGCTACAGATTGTTTTCCATCTGTACTGCTGCTTGAATGACTGCTATCGCTTGACTTTCCCTTTTCTTCCAAACTCGAAGGTTTACTCTTATCCTCATTACTGGTATTTGAATCATCAGAACTTTTCCGAGGGAAATCATAAGTGTAGCGACCGCCATCAGACAGCTCAACCGTTACTCTAAGAAACTGATCACCTTGCTGGTAAATCGCTTTTCCTTGATTAAAAGAGTACTGGCCTGATGAGTCGGAGGCTTCTTTAGCGATCATTTGAGCCATCAAATAAGCCTGAGCATTACTTTCTAAGGCTTGATTTTGCCTTTGATTAGCGACCAAACGTTCCAGATAAAACTGTAGCAATAGGACAAAAATGGCAGCCATTAGTAAAGCATAGATGAGAACCCCTGCTTCAACCTGTTTCCTTAAATGCATAAACAAAGGTCCTTTCTAAGCCTGATTCAAATAAAACCCTGATTGTCACCGTTTGTCCAGACCGACTGATATGACTGCTTTTTAAACCATAGAGCATCGGCTGAAAACCGCGACCATCGGCATTTGTCTTGCGAAAATCATCAGAGCGGGACTTACCAAAAGCTAAAGATTGCTGGCCCTTGCTCACATAAAGCTTATTGCCGGAAACATCATCTAACTTAGTCGCAGATAATTCCGAACGCAGCTGTTGACAAAACAGCAGCCAATCTTCTTCGTCGTTTTTACTGATATAAGCAACATTGCTGGTCAAAACCTGCGTTAATCCCTGATATACCATAACACTGCCGGCAATAACCAAAAGAGCTACCAAACATTCCAGCAGGGTAAACGCTTTTGATTTAGTTTTTAGCCACATATAAAACCTCCTCATCACCCTCATAGACTCTTATAGCATGCGAATCTTGCTGCACACTGACCCTAACACCATTCAAAGTCATGCTGTCCTCGTCTGTTTGAACGGCCATTTGGGCAACATTAAGCACTTCCTGACGATGAAGGCTAGCAGCAAGTTCCTCACGATTACGATTAATCTCCCCTAACACTAGAGTCACGATGGTAACGAGAACTGCCAAGGCGATAAGACTTTCTAAAAGTATGTAAGCATTAATACTCTGTTTTTTTATAACGACCACTCCCTATATAAAGTTGATAAGTCACCGTCTCTTCACTGCTAGAGAAGCTCAGCTTTTCCAGAGAAGAGTTGCCCCCAGCAGGAGAAAACTCCAAGCTGTAGTTCTGGTTAGGATGAACACTAGCAGGAATTGCTAAACTGGATACTCCATTGGTTACCTTTCCATCAGAAATACTCAATGTCATCTCCCTTTGCTGGGCATTGCTGAGTTTCTGAGTGTCTTGATAGAGATGCTCAAAGGATAGAAAAAACAATTTTTCTTGAACATCCGTAAAGATGTGCTGCACGCCTCCTGTAAAGCTTAGTAGCAAAAAGCTTGTGATAAATAAAACAAGTAAACTTTCTAATAGTGTAAAAGCTTTAATTCGGTACGTTGCGATTTTCCTTATGTTTCTTGTAATAGTCATTATAAGAGTCCGCCTGTTTCTGTGTAATATCCCCTTCAGATACAAGTTTCGAGACGGTCGCATTATCTGCATGATTAAGTTCATACAGCTCCGCCTGACTTTCTACTACTTTGACAATAGCTGCTCCACCGGTATCTTTGACATTATCTTTTTGTTTGGCTAAGTTCGGGACAAACAGCAAAAGCAAAACACTAATAATAAGAAGAACCACTAACATTTCAATAAGAGTAAAGGCCTTAACTTTTTGGGAAACTAAACGTTTCCATAATGTTTTCATCATAATTGAACCTCCATGTTTTGATACATAGGTAGCAACATAGCTGCATAAATCATCACAATAACTAGAGCAACCAGAATAAAGACAAGGGGTTGAATCATTTGAGTTGCTCGGTTTACTCTGCCAAAAAAGGTCTCCCAGGTTTCTTGGGCATAAACTTCTAGCTCACTACCTAATTTAGATTTGACTTGACCGTATTCAATAATCAGACTGAGTTCAGGCAAAAAGAAAGGGTAGTCTAAGACTTTATTATGAAATTCTTGACCCGCCAGTAAGGCTACCTCCATATCGCGTCCAATCTCCTGAAAAAGCTGGGATTTTTGATCTTGCATTAACTGAACAATCTGGCTCATTTCCACCCCTTGACCGATAAGATTGCCCCATTCTCTGGCATAATAAGCCGTTAAATACAGTTGCAAAAACCGCCCTAAAAAGGGAAATCTTACCAACTTTGAATACCAGACAATCTTAATTGAACGCTTTTTCAGCCATAATATCACCAAAATTAGAAGGCTCACTGCCAAAACACTGCCTAGAAAAAACACGGGCAAGTTGTTAATAATGCTTGTTGCTAGGTTTCCTCCTTCTAATTGAGGTAGAAGATAATTACGCAGTCCCAACATAATCAATACCAAGAAGAGCAGCAAAATAACAGGATAAGTCGCAACCTCAATCAACTTTTTTCTAACGGTCATTAGATTGGCTAAATAGTTTTCGATTTTAATCAGACTACCTTGGGTATTGCCATGGATCTCAGCCAAGGAAAGTTGGGTAACCACATCATCTGAGAACCCTAAACCTGCCATCATCACAGCTAAATTTTCCCCAGACAGCATACTAGATCGCATCTGCTGAGTATAAGCGCTCGACAAAAGTTGACTGCGTTCCAGAAAGTCAACAATTTCTGTCAGAGTAAATCCAGACTCCAATAAATTGTTAAAAAGCTGAATGACTTTACGCTGACGGTTAATCTTTAATTTTTTCGGCTGCTGCCTGTTCTTCAGTGATATGTCCTGCTGCAAGAAGCTGGTCAATTTTACTATTCCAGCTTTCAGCCGAGTATGTTTGGAAATTTTCTGTGGCAAAATCAATCACCCCTCCTCCTCTAATCAAGCGCTGATAGGCAATACCTGCCAAGCTGTTATCTAGCTCTTGGGGAGCTACCCCAAGTTCCAAAAGTCTGGCATAAACACCGGGAATACTCTTTGCATGAACAGTCGAAAAAACCGTAATCCCTGTCAGGCTGGCTCGAATAACAGCCTGCGCTGTCTGGCTGTCGCGGATTTCACCGATGATGAGTACATCCGGACGGTGGCGTAAAGATAGCTTAATTAAATTATCATAAGTCATATCAATACTCGGGTTAAGCTGCAACTGAAGCATGTCCTCCTGTTTAATTTCCACCGGATCTTCAATGGTAATAATCTGCTTGTCAGCATATTTCTGAGCAACTAATTCATACATCAGCGTTGTCTTACCTGAACCGACAGGCCCCGAAAAAAGATAGAGCCCTCGACCTATAATTCGCGGTAACAACTCTTTTAGGCCATCGAACCAAAAATGTAGCTGACGACGTTGATCAAAAAGTAGACGAACCACCATACTTTCATGTCCCTGATAATCACCAACCGTCGATAAACGTAGAGCTGCCCTTTCTCCATCTATAAATTCGTAATCGCAAGATCCCAGTTGACTGCGTCGCTTTTCACCAACATTCATACCAGCGACAAATTTAAAATGACTCACTAAACCAGACATCGTTTCTGTTGGGTAAGTATCAATAAAGCGTCTTTCATCACCAACCCTCATGTAAACCTTATAAGTGTCTCCTCTGGGAATAATATAAATATCTTGAGCTTCCCATTCAACAGCCTGCTTAATCAGCTGCCGCCCTAAAATTTGAACCATAGCCCAACCTCCTCTTACCTATCTATTCGTAAAACAAAAAGAAAGTGAAAGAAACACTGATTGGACTAGACAATTGCACAGGGAGTGGGATTGACATGCTCCAGTGGCCTTGGGCAGTCTGGAGTTAGACTGCCAAAATCTGCCTCCTTAAAATCGGAATCGCCATTTCATGACGTTTTACCAATTGAGTCTCACTCTCATTGACTACGACGGAGACCAGCGGCACTATTTTGTGACTTTCTCCAGTTCTTAACGTGATAGTCTATTAAATAGGAATGCTAAGGGGCAATTTCCAAGTCCTCATAAGGATAAGTGACCAATCAGACTGCTGTTCTAAAACTAAATGCCTATAATATACTAGGATTTCTGGTCTATAGGGTTATGGACTTACTGCTGTTCCGATTTGTTATACAAAAATATAACAATTGCTAAATTTTATACTTTACCTTGATTTAATTTTTGATGTTTGTTAAACTTTAAATAAAGTAATTGCCTAATTTTAAAATTAGTCATTTTTAAAGGAGCAGCTATGAAAACGATTCTCTCTAACAAACTATACCTTACTATGCTTGCTAGTGATCTCCTATCCAACTTTGGAGATATCCTGTATTACCTAGCCCTGATGAACTACGTTCTCCTCTTGCCAGATGCCAAGTTTGCCCTCTCCCTCATAGGTCTGTCAGAGATTATTCCTATTTTTTCACAGCTAGTCTTGGGCTATGTAGCTGACCGCACGCCTAATAAGGTCAAAACCATCATTGCTACTCAGGTCTTCCGTGCGCTACTCTATCTGATCGTAGGCTTCAGCATGGCCTTCAGTCCAGCCCTTTGGATTGTGATGGTGGCCATTGTGGTCAACCTCTTTTCTGACTTAGCTGGACAATATGAAAATGGCCTCTATGCGCCAGTCAGCCTGCGCGTAGTATCAAATGAGGACCGCGAAGCAGCGATGGGCTTTAGTCAGGCCTTAAAGACCGCTTGCCAAATGGTCTTTAATGGGGCTGGTGCGGTGTTGATTTCCTTCATGCATCATAGTCAATTGGCCCTTGTTAATGCAGGCACCTTTGCTTTGACAGCGGTCATCATGCTCATGGTCCGTCCAAAACTCAATAAACTTCTTGCAGCTAATCCTATCCAAACGACTCATCAATCCCAAGAACAGGTCAACTTTATCAAAGATTTCAAGGCCTCCATTAAGTTGGTCATCGAGGAGATGTTTAAAATCCCTGAGGTTAAGGTGAATATGATTATCATACCTGCCATCAACGGTATAGCAGGTACCCTATCCTTGCTCTTGGTTTTGATGATGAACGATGATAAAAACTTTGTGATTTTTAATTCAGCAACTACCCTAGCAGCTGTTACTATTGCTCTAGCACTGGGTAGTATTCTAGGCAATATCCTTGTAATGTCAGTCTTTAAAGAGGTCAATTTGATGACTATTACCCGTCTAGCTACCATGCTTTTAGTTCCGTTGTACGTAGGCTTCTTACTTCATAATGCTTATCTTATGCTCTGTACCCTCTTTGCTGAAGGGATAGTATCTGGGGCAGTCAATCCCAAGTTTAATGCCATAATTTTCAACAGCCTGCCAGAGGATAAATTAGCCTTGATAACTAGCGGGATGAGCACCTATTTTATGGCAGGGATCGCCTTTTTCCAACTCTTAATGTCAGGACTTGTCCTAGTTCTCAGTGCTGATCAGATCTCCTGGCTCTTCCTCTTGCTTTCCTTAGGTCTTGTGGCTTATGCCTTAGGGATGAAAACTGGCCGCCTATCTCACTAACTCTTAAAAAAAGAAATTATAGTAGCAATTAGAAAGGACTTGGCAGATGAAACAATCGCACACATTCATTGAAGAATATGTCCAAATCAATGGCAGTAATCATTACCTTCTCCATTACAGATCTGAACCAGAGAATCCGGTCTTTATTTTTATCCTTGGGGGCCTGGGACTCCCAAAAAAGTCCCTTTGCCTATCATGAGGAGCGAAATTATACGATTGTCTACTACGACCAGAGGGGGGCAGGAAGGTCCCACCACAAGGATAGTAAGACCAAGATTAGCTTAGATTTGCTCAAAGCAGATCTAAAGGGGTTAATCGCCTATCTGAAGCGAGTCTACCAGAAGGATAAGATTGGCCTTATCGGACATTCCTTTGGTAGCATCTTAGGTAGCCTTTTTGTCCTAGATCATCCTCAGGATATCTTATGTTATATCGGTTGTGCCCAGTCTATCAATTTTGTAGAAGGAGAAAGGCTAATTCATGCTAAATTGAGGCAAAAGATTGAAAAATCTGGTAATCTTAGGGATAGAAAAAGACTAGAGAAAATCGGAGCTTATCCTAGCCTGCCTCTGGACGAAAAACAGATACTGAGGGTCAGGCAACTCAGCGGGAAATACAGCTCCTATTCAAGGAAAGCAAGTGACAATAGTTTTTTTGCCTTGCTTAAGCTGCTTTTCAAGTCACCTATTATTAAAGGCTTAGGCTTAAAAGACCTTTTGAGTTTTGTGACAGGCCTATTTTCTTCCACGACCAGAGACTTGATACGATCTCTGGAATACTTTGACCTATATCAGCTTGGGAGCACCTACCAGATGCCGATTTATTATGTTCTTGGTAATCAGGATTGGGACGCTACACCTTTTGAGTTAGCGGTGGCCTATTTTGAACAGACCAAGGCGCCTGATAAGAAACTTTACCTCTTGGATGCTGGACATTCGATGATGCATGACAATCCTGAGGGCTACAGACAGGCGATTTGTGAGATTGCCGAGTCTCTGAAAAAGTCCCAAGCCCCATTTTAATACCAGTCGCTTATCCTAGTTTGCGAGAAAACCTAGATGATGGCCGAGTTACTAGGACGTATGGTTGATTAAACTATCAGAAAGAAAGAGACTATGAACTACCAATACCACAAACACCGCAGTCTTATCATGGACCAATTGTATTTCCCTAGTTTATTGGACAGTGACATATTTAACCATTTGGAGGATTTGACAACTGCGCAAAAGGAGCAAGTCAAGGATGTCATGGCTTTGCTGATGCAGTTTCAGCAACTACTGGAACCGTTTGAAGGACGTATCAACCGTTATTTCGTGATGAAAGAAGTAATCCCCTTTTCGGACTACCTTTATCGTCACCTCTTGGAAGAAGGGCAGGACCCTCAGGATATAGCTGAGGCCCTTCTGGCCTTCCAAAACTTATCAGATGAAAGCATTCAGAAGCTCTTTCTGACCTTTCTGGAGGTCAAGGTAGAAGCGAACGCCTTGCCCCAAGATGCCCTTCTTGAGGTCTTGGAAAATAGGGAAATTTCGGATGAGGGGCGTTGGCGCTTGCTCTGGGCCTATCACCATCCTAGGGCTCTAATCGATGGTCTGGTTGCTCTTTACGAGGACATCATCCCCCTCTATCAACCCTTTCAGAAACAGTACGAGGAGGAGCGGGACCGATTTGCCCAAGACCTAGATCTAGAAAAACTCTTTGAGGGATCAGGTGTTATTGATTTTAAAGAGTCTCTTGAAAACCTCCAAAGAGAGACCTGTGAGATCTTTGTCATGTCACCTTGGCACATGTTTATTATCCTTACCTTTGATGAGCAAAAACCTGACAAACCGATATATTCTTACATTTATCCCAGAGTTGGCCTGCTTGTAGAAACTGAGCGGCACCTATCTGATGAGAATATGGCCTTGACCCTTAGAACTCTAGGGGACGAAAATCGCTATCGGGTTCTCCTAGAGTTGCTCAAGGGTGATTTGAAGAGTAAGGAAATTGCTGAGAAATTGGGTATCACCGCAGCTAATGTTTCCTTCCATACGCAAAAACTAATCAATACCCAGTTGCTCCTGATTAAAGCAGATAAAAAGGGAACAACCAAGTATAGACTTAACAAGGCGACGATGAAACTTCTTTTGGAACGCTTGAAGGAAGATTTTGGCCTCTAATTGTGAGAAACCAAATAAACCACCCGTCAAACGGGTGGTTTGAACAAGGGCCATAAGCCCAAAATACCAGCCAGCGCCTAAAGACGCTGGCTTTCACTTTGTTCAAGCCTCATTGCTCTTGACTCGTCACCAGCCTCTTAAAGAGGCATTCGTATTACTTGCCATTATCCCTAAAGGGATCTTCGCATTCTTTCACACTCAAGAATCAAGGGCTATGTCATGGTTTTTTTGTTCCTAAATATACTTCTTTATGGTGGCTTCATTAAGTCCAACTGTACTGACATCCTAGCCCTCTGCCCAAAAATGGCGATTCCCAAATTTATATTTGAGATTGGCGTGTTTGTCAAACATCATCAGAGAACTCTTACCTTTTAAATACCCCATGAAACTTGAAACGCTAATTCTAGGCGGAATACTGACTAACATATGAACATGATCAGGCATTAAATGCCCTTCAATAATCTCAACACCCTTATAGCGACATAATCGGTGAAATATCTCACCTAAACTGTTGCGATATTGATGATTACTTTTCGTCTATACTTGGGAATGAACACAATGTGGTATTACACATCCACTTTGTGTGCGATAAACTATGTGCCATATTTTTCTCTTTTCGCTTTACAATTGGCTCGAACACCTCTATTGTAACGCGTTTGGAGTTTTTTTGGTATAACCGTTGCGCACTCGCATAGCGGGTGGTTCCTCCCCATCCGCTACGCTATAAACACCTTGATATCACGTTTCTGTTTGCAGAGCCAGGATTTCGCTATTCCTTCCTTTCTCCGCTTCCTTACGATAGTTAGGCTTGGGAGTCGCTATGGGGTTCACCGATAGCGGGTGACCACGGAGGACTTACACCTCAGATGTGCGACATGCCCATCATACTCAAAAAGAGAAGACCAATCTGGGCTTCTCTAGATGTTCGTTATAAGTCGCCCACTACAGTTGACAAAGAGCCTATCGTTTCTATAAAGCAATCTTAACTGGACAACTAGGCGGAATAGGGTTATCATTACTGCGATTATATCCTGGGCGATACCAATCCTTGGGGATAGCTTCCCAATCCTTTAACAGAGCCAATGAATAATACTGCTGTAAAAATTCAGCACACTCTTCGCACCAGCGCTGATCCTGACTATTCCAAAAAGCTGTCATAACACTGCTTTTACTATTGAAACTAGGGTAGCGCTCGAAAAGTGCAAACCACTCTTGCTTATAACATTTGAGGGCATCGTAGTAACTGTCAAACTCTTGCACCTCAACAACATCATCTTTCCATCCTTCAAGGAACCACCAAGGCTCCATATCCCCGTACATTTTAATTATCTGATACATAGTCCTTTTCCTAACTTATCAAGTATTATATAGGAAAAATTTAATAATTTAAAAAATTTTGCTTGGAAATATCAAAATAATGTTTTAGAACAACTGCTCACCTCAGCATCTTCCTTCAAAAATTAAGATGTGAAGAAGAGATGAGAGAGGCCAACACTGCTACACAAGGGTTACTTTACCTGAGAGTGGAAAAGAAACGTGTTCTTTTTTTTCTGCCTCAGCCTATTTCTGATAAGCTTCTGCTTCTTCTTTTGTAGCATAAACAAAATGATTAGGCGTGATTTCATACATCTGACGCGGCTGTCCATCTTCTTTCGCACTAGGATTATAAACTTGCGGTACACGCATCCGTTCCTTTTCCGGATCAGGCTCAGGGATGGCTGACAAAAGAGACTGAGTATAAGGGTGGATAGGGTTATTGTAGACCTCATCAGCTGGACCAACCTCCAAAAGCTTGCCCCAGTGCATCACGCCGATACGATCAGAGATATACTTAACCATTGATAGATCGTGGGCAATGAAGAGATAGGTGAGACCGTGATCGTGCTGTAGAGTTTGCATAAGATTAACAACCTGCGCCTGAATGGAAACATCTAAAGCTGATATAGGCTCATCAGCTACAATAAACTTAGGATTAACGGCTATCCCAATCCGCTGACGCTGCCCACCAGAAAATTCATGCGGGTAGCGTGATAAGTGATCTTTACTCAGACCAACTAGTTCAATCAGCTCCTCTACCCTAGTCTGGCGCTCCTCTTTAGTAGTCGTTAGTCTATGTATATCAAGGCCTTCTGCAATAATATCGCGAATGGTCATCCGACTATTCAGACTGGCTTGGGGATCCTGAAAAATCATCTGAGTATCCTTACGAAAATCATGCAGTTCCTTTCCTCTTAGCGTGCTGACGGGCTGCCCCCTAAACGCAATAGTACCGCTGTCAATATCGTAAAGTTTAAGGATAGAGCGACCAATAGTCGTCTTTCCCGAGCCGGATTCTCCTACCAGACCAAAAACTTCGCCTTCATAAATATCAAAGCTGACATCATTGATAGCCTTGACTTGATTGGATTTACCCTTGTTAAAGATAAGAGAAACATTTTTGACTTCTACCAATTTTTTCATTTCTTGAGTCATTTTCGTCTCCCTTCTAAATCCTGCCAGTGTCTCCAACGCTTTTGAATAAATTCAGGCGGCGTAACCGATGGTGCCCTTTCATCCAAAAGCCAACTTGCAGCAAAATGCGTATCGGATACTTGAAACATGGGCGGCTCTACCTCATGATCGATATCAAGGGCGAAAACATTGCGCGAAGCAAAGGCATCCCCCTTGGGAGGATTAAGTAAATCAGGCGGAGTCCCCGGAATCGCTTGCAAACTGCCAGATTCTGTACCGATAGTTGGCATTGAACCCAATAATCCCCAAGTATAAGGGTGCTGCGGATGATAGAAGACCTCATCCACCGTGCCATACTCGACAATTTTACCAGCATACATCACAGCCACCCGATCGGCCATACCAGCTACAACCCCCAAATCATGGGTGATAAAGATGATAGAGCTTTGTGTTTGTTTCTGAATGTCCTTCATCAGATGCAGAATTTGTGCTTGAATGGTGACATCAAGAGCTGTTGTCGGTTCATCAGCAATGAGAATTTCAGGATTAGCAGCTAAGGCAATAGCAATGACTGCCCGCTGACGCATACCTCCAGACCACTGATGTGGATAATCATTGGCATGATCACGCGCATTCGGAATACCGACTTTCTCCATCAAATCGACTGCCTGCTCAAAGGCCTCATCATACTCTAAATCCTCATCATGAATTAGCCTAGGTTCAGCAATTTGCTTCCAAATTTTCATGGTAGGATCAAGGCTGGTCATAGGATCTTGGAAAATCATAGCAATATCATTACCACGGATGCCAACCCAATCTTTTTCACTTAAATCGTTGAGATTGACTCCCTTAAATTGAATGTCCCCACTAATTTCAGCATTTTTGGCAGATAAGCCCATAAGGGTACGAGTCGTTACAGATTTACCAGAACCGGATTCCCCCACAATCGCAAGAGTTTCCCCTTTATAAAGCTCAAAATTAACATCCCGAATAGCCTTAACATCCCCAGCATAGGTATGAAAATGAACATGGAGATTCTTCACGCTTAAAATTTTTTCTTTTGTCATGAGTTTCCCCCTATTCTTCCGTGTTTGACTTAGGGTCAAGGGCATCCCGCAAGCCATCTCCTAAAAGGATAAAAGCAAGGGAGATAAGAACCAAAGCCATAGCTGGAATAACCAACTGATAAGGATAATATTGTAAGTATTCTTGGGCGTCGGTAATCAAAGAACCTAGGGAAGCCGTCGGCGGTTTTACACCCAGATTGATAGCTGATAAGACTGCCTCATACATGATGGCACTTGGTACTGTCATCATAATCTGAACAATAATAATACCAGAAATATTAGGCAAAATATGCTTAAAAGCAATACGCAGACTGCTTTCACCCAAGGTCCGTGACGCTAGAACAAAGTCTCTTTCCTTATAAGACAAAGTCATATTACGAACTTGACGAGCCATAGCTGTCCAACCCACAATAGCGATCGAGATAATAATAGCTGTCACTCCATTCCCCAAGAGCAAGCCTAGCATAGTCACAATAACCAGATTGGGAATCGAAGAAATTACCTCAATAATCCGCTGCATAATCGTATCAGTTCGACCGCCGACAAAACCAGAAATCAAACCATAACTGACACCAATCAAAAGATCAATCAAAGTGGCAACAATAGCAATCAAGAGGGAAATTCTGACCCCCACAATGACCCGTTTAGCAACACTACGTCCCAAATTGTCTGTTCCAAGGATAAACTTCCTACCTCTAGGTACCTTTTGTTCCTTATATACATCTATCTTTTTAGCCACACCAGAATACTTGATAGTGCCGTTCCAAAAGGGTAGCTGCTCACTGATTTTGGGAGGGAGATTGCGGTAAGTTGTCACCTTGTCACTGTTAAAATTATTAGCATCTTCCCGACTGACAAAGACTGTTGAAATCAGAGCCAAGGCCATCATCGCAACCAAAAACCAAAGAGCCACAAAGGCTAATTTATTCTTTTTTAAACGCCGCCAAGCGTCCTGTATAAACGAGAGACTAGGCTTCTGAATTTTTTCCTGCGAGTCTCTACTGCCGACCCCCACCAATTTAAATGTTTTTGTATCTTCCATAAGTCTTCTCCCTTACTGCAAACGCACACGAGGATCGACAATACTGATGATAATATCAGTTACCAGAATAGCTACCATCAGCATCAAAGCGTAAACAATAGTCGTTCCCATAATAACAGGATAGTCCTTAGTCGGAATCGAGCTAACAAACTGCTGACCAATACCAGGAATAGAAAATATCTGCTCAATTAGAGCCGAGCCCGTCAAAATATTGGCTGCCAATGGCCCAATCAAGGTTAAAACCGGAATCATAGAATTGCGATAGGCGTGTTGTCCAGTTACTTCCGATGCTGTTAGTCCCTTGGCACGTGCCAATTGGATGTAATCGGTATTGAGCGTTTCAATCACCTCGCTGCGAAAGAAACGCGTTACCTGCGCAAAGACAGGAGTAGCTAGAGCAAGAGTCGGTAAAATAGACTGACCAAAGCTTCCCCAGCCAACCAAGGGCAATAAATTCCACTTAAACCCCAGATAATCCAGCAAGAGTAGGCCGATAATAAAAGATGGCACCGAAATACCAAGGGTAGATAAGATACTTAGCACACCATCAACCCAGTTGTTTTTATTGCGAGCAGAAACAGCCCCAACAAACAATCCTGCGATGATACCAACTACTAGAGCCTGAACACCCAGCTGGGCTGAAACGGCTAAACGCTGACTAATCAAGGTAGAAACCGACTGATTGACAGAAGCATAACTTGTTCCCAAATCACCATGCAGAATGTTCCACAAGTAAGTGAGGTACTGCTGCCACACTGGTTTATCCAATCCATACTGTTTATTCATCAAGGCAATCATCTCATCGGTCAACTTGGGATTATTATAAGGTGTCCCTGGCAAAATCTGCATCAGAAAAAATGAAAGGGTAACCACCACCCAGAGGGTAATCACTAAAATCACAAGACGTTTTAATAAATATTTCACCATAATTATCGTTTCCTTTACAGCTGGGAGACTGCAAAAAATGAACTTTCCCAATTTTTTAGCCTAGCTTCTAAGAGCCAACACCAAATTATTCTATTTTCAAATGTTAAGGCTGTTTCACTGAAGGCACAGTAACCAACAAGACTCCAAAGGAAAAAGTTGATTGGATAAAAATTCTTTTAGGCGTTAGCCTTCAGAGTCACCGTGAAAGCCAGCACGGTTTTCTGACTCTGCCTTGCCTAGCATGACTACTCCTTATAAGCATAAGTGAAGTCGGTGTAAAGTCCTGTTGCATTGCGCACCAAACCCTTTAATTTAGGGTTTTGGAGAGCCCTGTTTGAGCGGAAGTAAATAGGATTGTAAAGTGCCTCATCGTACAACGCTTTCTCAGCCGCCTTATAGTCATCGGCAATCGCAGATGGATCAAGAGCATCTGTTGTCAGGGCCTTTTGATAAGCAGCATCATAAGTTGGACTGGAGAATTTACCATAGTTATAGGCCGAATCAGTAGTAAACAGGCCATAGAAAGTGGAGCCTTCTGGGTAGTCGCCTCCCCACAGAACTAGAGCCACCTCAAAATTTTGTTTTTTCGTATCGTCAAGACGCTGTTTAAAGGGCACAAATTTTTCTTCAACAGTCAGACCGGGCAAGGCCTTCTCCCAAATTTCCTTGGTATAATCAACCGTAGCTTTAGCAACAGGCTGATCTGAATCAGCTGTTATTGTTAGCGTCAAGGACGTCAGACCTTCTTCAGTCAATCCCTCTTTAAAGAGCTGAGCAGCTCTCTTCGGATCGTAAGTGTAACCCGGTGCAACATAGTCTGTTAAATCCTTACCATTGGATAATTTTTGCATATCGGCTGGCACAAAAGCCCTTGCTGGTGCTGAACCTGTATCAATAGCCGCCTTAACAATGCCAGGACGATTGGTTGCTAAATTGAGGGCCTGGCGGATTTTTGTATTCGTCAAGCTAGGTATTTTTCCTGTTTGATTATAAACCATATAGGTAGTTGTCGCCTCTGGTACCTTAATCACATCTTTACGGTACTTATTAGCATTGTACATGGCAGAGGTTGCAGAAATATTAGCCCAGTCTATATCACCCTGTTTGTACATTTGTACAGCTGTATCAGGTTTCTTGATGGTTTGCACATTAACAACCTGAGTCTTGACATGCCTAGCATCCCAATAATACTTATTTTTAACTAGCTTATAGCTGCCGTTGGTCCCATTCCAATCGATGACTTTATAGGGACCAGAGTACATGGCATATTTAGCATTCGTCCCATACTTATCGCCAGATTTCTTGACAAAGGCTTCCTTTTGAGGAATGAAATTTGAAAAAGACAAAAGATTTTTAAACTGCGGTGCCGGACGAGATAAGGTAAAAATGACCTTATTGCCTTCCGCCCGAACCCCCAAATCAGACACAGGCTTCTTACCGGCAATAATCTCTTCAGCATTTAACAGATGCCCGTCGACAGTCAGGTTAGAATATTCTGACGCTGTTTTAGGATCCACCATTCGCTGCCAAGAATAAACAATATCCTTGGCAGTCAAAACACTGCCATCTGACCACTTGAGATGGTCGCGCAAGGTTGCAGTATAGATCTTTCCATCTTTAGAAACATCAACTTTTTTAGCCAAATCTGGTTTTAGATTACCTTTCTTATCAACCCTCAACAGATTGCTGCCTGAATTTCCAATCGCCATGGCCGAAAACTGGTCTGTGTTCTTGGAAGCATCAAGAGTGATCATCTCAGTCGGTGTATACCAGTTAATGTCGTTCTCAGTATTAGACTTTTGAGTAAAATGGTAATGCACAGCACCAACTCCGACACAAATTAAGCCAGCTAGGACAAACCACTTAGCATTTTTACGAAGTTTTTTTCGAAATTTTCGTTTAATTATTACCATAAGAGTCTTTCTAATTCTATCAAGCAGAAAAATCTGAGTCCTTACCTTATCTTGCCCAAAAATAGAGGAAACTCAATCACAAGAGAGTATTCCAGATACTTTAAAGGGTTATAACGCCAACAATTATAGCAGTTTATTAAGAGAAAGTAAATATTGTGTTTCTGTTTCTTATCAGCTTCAATACTTCAATAGCTTGACGGTATGAAATACCTTTAGTAAAACGATCTGTCCTTTCAAAACTCTTTTGATAGGACTCCCAAAATTTTATCTGATGATAAAGGCCATGCAAGAGTGATAGTTCATCTAATCGCTAGTATCAATTAATAGAAAAAGTAAAAAAGTTGCACTTATTATTGCAATTCATCCCATAGAAAAAGAGTCTGAGATAAAAATTCAGACTCTCTAGCATATTCTAGTTTTACCAGATTGACGCAGTGGTTAGGAGTAGGACTTGCTGGCTATGCCAAGAAGCCCTACTCCTGCACAGTTCATTAGGTGCTTTAGCACCAATGAACCACTCCGCCAAGAGCTTATTCAAAAACAGGAAGATTGGATGAGCTTTTGCCCAGCCTTCTACTGCTTGAGTCCCACTTCTCTGGGTACTGCTTATCATCATTCAGCTGCAAGTTGGTAATAAGCTTTCTGGTGTCATAGGCTTAGTTTTGATTCACTCCCAAAAGCTGAATCAATTAAACTATCGATCCTACTCTTTATTCGACGACAGAAACTTCCGACTCTGTTTGGTCTACCGTATCTTCAATAATTTCGACTTCATTGACCGCCTGAGGCTCAATATTACGATAACGGGCCATCCCTGTACCAGCTGGAATAATCTTACCAATGATAACATTTTCCTTAAGACCAAGAAGATGATCCTTTTTACCACGAATAGCAGCATCGGTGAGCACACGAGTAGTTTCTTGGAAGGAAGCGGCAGACAAGAATGAGTTAGTTTCAAGCGATGCCTTAGTAATTCCCATCAGAACTGGACGGCTGGTTGCAGGAATACCGCCGGAGATGACAATATCTCTATTAGCATCAGTGAAATCTGCAATATCCATCAAAGTTCCTGGCAGCAGATCCGTATCACCTGGATCCATAACCCGCACCTTACGAAGCATTTGGCGAACCATAACCTCGATGTGCTTATCTCCGATTTCTACCCCTTGGCTGCGGTAAACCTTTTGTACCTCAGCCAAAAGATAAGTCTCAACAGAAAGTGTATCACGCACTTCTAGGAGATGTTTGGGTTGGATAGAACCTTCAGTAAGGGCATCCCCGCGGGAAATTTCATCACCAATTTCAACTTTCATACGAGCTGTAAATGGTACTACATATTCGTCCTTACCGGTCTTACCTTCTACATAGACCTTCTTGGTACGGGTAGCAGCATCTTCCTCAATATCAGTGACGCGACCTTTAACTTCAGTGATAACAGCTTCACCTTTAGGATTGCGAGCTTCAAAGATTTCTTGGATACGTGGCAGACCTTGAGTAATATCGGTATTAGATGCAACACCACCGGTGTGGAAGGTACGCATAGTCAGCTGGGTCCCAGGTTCACCGATAGATTGAGCGGCAACCGTACCAACAGCTTCACCGACTTCCACCGCATCGCCTGTTGCTAAGTTGATACCATAGCAATGACGGCAAACTCCGTGGCGTGTGTTACATGTGAAGACTGAACGGATTGTTACTTCTTCAACACCAGCCTGAGTGATCTCTGCAGCCATGTTTTCTGTAATCAAAGTATCCGGCTTAACAATAATGGCACCAGTTTCAGGATGCTTAACTGATTTCTTGGTATAACGGCCAATTAAGCGTTCTTCCAAGGTTTCAGTCACTTCCTTACCATCAGTGATGGCTGTGATCGTCAAGCCACGATCTGTTCCACAGTCATCCTCACGGATAATAACATCTTGAGCCACATCAACCAAACGGCGAGTCAGATAACCTGAGTCAGCTGTTTTAAGAGCTGTATCGGTCATACCCTTACGAGCACCGTGGGTTGAGAAGAACATTTCCAGAACTGAGAGTCCTTCACGGAAATTAGACAAGATAGGCAATTCCATAATCTGTCCATTTGGAGCTGCCATCAACCCACGCATACCAGCCAATTGAGAGAAATTAGAAATGTTACCACGCGCTCCCGAGTCCATCATCATAACGATTGGATTCTTAGGATCCTGATTGGCAATCAAGGCAGCTTCCAATTCTTCCTTAGCTTCACGCCAGGTATTAGTAACAGCTGTATAGCGATCATCATCCGTCATTAAACCGCGACGGAAAGCCTTATTGATCTGTTCAACCTTGCTGTGGGCAGCCGCAATAATTTCCTGCTTATTATTTATAACAGGGATATCAGCAATACCGACCGTCAATCCAGACAGGGTTGAGTGATAGTAACCAAGGTCTTTCAAACGGTCAAGAAAGGCTGAAGTCTCTGTTGTCCGCAAACGTTTAAAAGTCTCAGCGATAATATTACCTAAGTGTTTTTTCTTGAAAGGTTCGTTGAGCTCAAGGGCTTCGATAGCCGGTTTGATATCAGCTCCCAATTCCAAGAAGTATTTATCTGGTGTTCTGTCTGTCAAGTTAGCATTGGTTGGTTCTTGCAGATAAGGAAGCTCTGCTGGCATGATGTCATTAAAGAGAATCTTACCGACAGTAGTGACCATAACCTTGTGTTTTTGATTTTCGGTCCAAGGTTTTTCTGGCATGCTATCCGTTGCAATCCCTACACGCGTATGAAGATGCGCATATCCATTGCGGTAAGCCATGATCGCTTCATCCCTATCCTTAAAGACCATACCTTCGCCTTCACGACCAGCATCTTCCATCGTCAAGTAATAATTACCTAGCACCATATCTTGGGATGGAGTTACGACTGGCTTACCATCTTTAGGGTTCAAGATGTGTTCAGCTGCCAGCATCAAGAGACGTGCTTCAGCCTGTGCTTCCTCTGATAGGGGTACATGGATAGCCATTTGGTCCCCATCAAAGTCGGCATTGTAGGCTTCACAGGCCAACGGGTGAAGGCGCAATGCTTTACCGTCAATAAGCACAGGTTCAAAGGCTTGGATACCAAGGCGGTGAAGAGTAGGTGCCCGGTTAAGAAGAACAGGGTGTTCTTTAATGACTTCTTCCAAAATATCCCAAATGCGCTCATCTCCACGCTCGACCATACGTTTAGCGGCCTTGACATTACCAGCGTACTCACGATTAACGATTTCACGCATAACAAAAGGCTTAAAGAGCTCAATTGCCATTTCACGTGGCACACCACACTGGTACATCTTGAGGGTTGGCCCCACAGCGATAACTGAACGACCAGAGAAATCGACACGCTTACCAAGCAGGTTTTGACGGAAGCGGCCCTGCTTACCTTTAAGCATATGACTGAGAGATTTCAATGGACGGCTACCTGGCCCAGTAATTGGACGTCCTCGGCGGCCATTATCGATAAGAGCATCAACGGCTTCCTGAAGCATCCGTTTTTCATTTTGAACAATGATACCAGGTGCATTCAATTCAAGTAGACGAGCCAAACGATTGTTACGGTTGATAACACGGCGATAAAGATCATTTAAGTCAGAAGCTGCAAAACGGCCGCCATCCAGCTGTACCATCGGCCGTAAATCCGGTGGGATAACCGGCAGAATGTTAAGCACCATCCACTCTGGCTTATTACCAGATTTATAAAAAGCATCCAAGACATCCAAACGGCGGATAGCCTTGATCCGTTTTTGACCAGAAGCTGTCTTTAATTCTTCCTTGAGTTCAGCAATTTCAGCCTCTAAATCTACCTGTTTCAAAAGGTCTTGGACGGCCTCAGCCCCCATTTTAGCGACGAATGAACCGTAACCATATTCTTGCAGTTTTTCGCGATATTCGCGTTCGGTCAAGATAGATTTGGGTTCCAGCGGTGTATCCTTGGGATCGATAACCACATAGGCCGCGAAATAGATGACTTCTTCCAAAGCACGCGGGCTCATGTCAAGGGTTAAACCCATGCGTGATGGAATCCCTTTGAAGTACCAGATGTGTGACACAGGAGCTTTTAACTCAATGTGTCCCATGCGTTCACGACGAACTTTGGCGCGGGTCACCTCAACTCCGCAGCGGTCACAGACAATACCTTTATAACGGATACGCTTGTATTTACCACAGGCACACTCCCAGTCTTTAGTTGGTCCGAAGATAACTTCATCAAAGAGACCTTCACGTTCTGGTTTGAGCGTGCGGTAGTTGATAGTTTCAGGTTTCTTAACCTCACCGTAAGACCAAGAACGGACCTTACTAGGCGAAGCTAAAGTGATTTGCATACTTTTAAAACGATTTACGTCAACCACTAGTATTACCTTTCTATTGCAAGTAATGTCAACAGTCTTTTAGATGCTGACACGATGAGTTTAAGACAACTAGTCCCAAACTCCCAATTATTTTATGCTTTAATGAATAAGCAGTAGCTGAATTAGCCTTTTAATTAACTGCTCTTTGCCCCTGCTCAATCCTGATTAGCTTCCTGCGCCTCAGCAGTCTCTTGGGCCTCTTGAGCTGCACGAGCTGCTTCGGCTGCTTGTCTTTGACGAGCTTTTTCTAAGTCATCAACGTGCATCACATCGTCATCCTCACCTTCATCAAGATCACGAAGTTCAACTTCTTGGTTATCCTCATCCAAGACACGCATATCCAGACCAAGCGATTGTAATTCCTTGACCAAGACACGGAAGGACTCTGGAACTCCTGGTTTTGGAATAGGTTTGCCCTTGGTAATTGCTTCATAGGCTTTCAAACGACCTGTAACATCATCTGACTTGTAAGTCAAGATTTCTTGAAGGACATTTGATGCACCATAAGCTTCAAGGGCCCAAACTTCCATCTCTCCGAAACGTTGTCCACCAAACTGAGCTTTACCTCCAAGTGGCTGCTGCGTAACAAGTGAATAAGGACCAGTAGAACGAGCATGAAGTTTATCATCGACCATATGGTGAAGCTTGATCATGTACATGACACCAACAGAAACGCGGTTGTCAAACGGCTCACCTGTACGGCCGTCATAGAGAACTGTCTTGGCATCACTGGCCATACCAGCTTCTTCCACAGTTTCCCAGAGATCCTCAGAAGATGCTCCGTCAAAGACTGGTGTCGCAATGTGGATCCCCAAGTTGCGAGCTGCCATACCAAGGTGGAGCTCCATGACTTGTCCGATATTCATGCGTGATGGTACCCCGAGCGGGTTCAGCATGATATCAACCGGAGTTCCATCTGGAAGATAGGGCATATCTTCAACAGGAACGATGCGCGAAACGACACCCTTGTTCCCGTGACGGCCAGCCATCTTATCTCCAACCTTAATCTTACGTTTTTGGGCGATGTAAACACGAACCAGCATATTAACACCTGATTGCAGCTCATCACCATTTGCACGTGTAAAGATCTTGACATCACGCACGATGCCATCACCACCGTGCGGCACACGAAGTGATGTATCACGCACTTCGCGTGATTTATCACCAAAGATAGCGTGGAGGAGTCGTTCCTCAGCCGAAAGGTCTTTTTCCCCCTTAGGTGTTACCTTACCAACCAAGATGTCGCCTTCTTTAACCTCGGCACCGATGCGGATAATCCCCATTTCATCGAGATCCTTAAGAGCATCTTCGCCGACGTTCGGAATCTCACGGGTAATCTCTTCAGGGCCTAATTTTGTATCACGTGTTTCTGACTCGAACTCTTCCAAGTGAACAGACGTATAAACATCTTCTTTGACTAGGCGTTCAGACATGATGACGGCATCCTCGAAGTTGTAACCTTCCCATGTCATGTAAGCAACAATAGGATTACGTCCGAGAGCCATTTCTCCTTTTTCCATAGAAGGACCATCTGCAATGAAGTCCCCTTTTTCAACTTGGTCACCAACCTTAACCAAGGTACGTTGGTTATAAGCTGTACCAGAGTTTGAACGACGGAATTTGGTAATATGGTAAACATCAAGTGAACCATCTTCGCGGCGCACTTCAACTTTCTCAGCATCCGAGAAGGTGACGCGGCCGTCATGCTTAGCTACCACAGCAGCACCTGAGTCATGGGCTGCTTGATACTCCATCCCTGTACCAACAAATGGTGCCTTAGGATCAATCAATGGCACAGCCTGACGCTGCATGTTAGCCCCCATAAGGGCACGGTTGGAGTCATCGTTTTCCAAGAATGGAATACATGCTGTCGCAACCGCAACGACCTGTTTAGGCGATACATCGACAAAATCGACAGAGCTTGCAGGGAACTCTTGGTTGTTACCTTGATGACGACCCATAACAATTTCTTGCGCAAAGCTACCATCTTCATTAAGTTTTGAATTGGCCTGAGCAACAGTATATTCATCTTCTTCATCCGCAGTCAGCCAGACAATCTCATTAGTGACCTTACCAGTTGCGCGATCAACCTTACGATAGGGCGTTTGGATGAATCCATACTTGTTCAGATGTCCGTATGAAGACAAGTTATTGATCAAACCAATATTTGGTCCTTCAGGAGTTTCAATCGGACACATACGACCGTAGTGGGTGTAGTGCACGTCACGCACTTCATATCCAGCACGGTCACGGGTTAAACCACCAGGTCCCAAGGCTGACAAACGACGTTTGTGAGACAGCTCTGACAATGGATTGTGTTGATCCATAAATTGAGATAGCTGAGATGATCCAAAGAACTCTTTAACCGCTGCTGTCACAGGACGAATATTGATGATTTGTTGCGGTGTCAGAACGTCGTTATCTTGAACGGACATACGTTCACGCACATTACGTTCCATACGAGTCAAACCAATACGGAACTGGTTAGCCAAAAGTTCACCTACCGCACGAATACGACGATTACCCAAGTGGTCAATATCATCTACCTTACCTAGCCCCTCAGCCAAGTTGAGGAAGTAAGACATTTCCGCCAAAATATCCGCCGGCGTAAGGGCACGGACCTTGTCGTCTGGATTAGCATTCCCAACAATTGTCACAACACGGTCAGCATCAATCGGTGATACGACCTTAAACTTTTGCAAGACAACAGGTTCTGTCACTACCGCATAATCATTTGGTGTGTACATGAAGCTATTCAAGCCCTTATCGATTTGTTCTGAGATTGAATTAATGACATCACGTGTCATTTCAGTACCAGCTTCAACAAGAATTTCACCCGTTTCATTATCTACCAAATTTTCGGCAAGGACTTGATTCAGGAGACGTGTTTTAACACTGAGTTTCTTATTGATCTTGTAACGACCAACAGCTGCCAGATCATAACGACGCGGATCGAAGAAACGGGCCATCAACAGACTACGCGAGCTGTCAGCAGTTTTTGGCTCTCCTGGGCGCAAGCGCTCGTATATTTCTTTGAGAGCTTCATCTGTACGCGCATCTGCTGGATTCTTATGGATATCCTTTTCAATAGTATTGCGAACCAATTCGCTGTCACCAAAAATATCAAGAATTTCATCATCACCTGAAAAACCAAGGGCACGCACTAAAGTCGTAAATGGAATCTTACGCGTACGATCAATACGAGTGTAGGCAATATCTTTCGAATCTGTTTCCAACTCCAACCAAGCGCCGCGGTTGGGGATAACCGTTGAACCATAGCCAACTTTGCCATTCTTATCAACTTTGTCGTTAAAGTAAACTCCCGGAGAACGTACCAATTGCGATACGATAATGCGTTCACCACCATTGATAATAAAGGTACCCATTTCCGTCATAATTGGAAAATCACCAAAGAAAACTTCCTGAGTTTTGATTTCACCGGTTTCCTTATTGATCAAACGAAAAGTCACAAAGATCGGTGCTGAGTAAGACGCATCGTGAATACGCGCTTCTTCAAGCGAATATTTAGGTTCTTTCAGCTCATAACCTACAAATTCCAGTTCCATGGTATCTGTAAAGTTAGAGATTGGAAGTACATCCTCAAATACTTCTTTCAAACCATTGTCCAAAAACTCTTGGAATGAATCCGTTTGGATTTCAATCAAATTGGGTAAATCAAGAACTTCCTTGATTCTAGAAAAACTGCGACGGGTGCGGTGTTTCCCGTACTGAACGTCATGTCCTGCCACGTTTCTATCTCCTTTATAGTAAGATACAAAGACCATTCGTCTGTTGGAGCAAGGTTAGCCTCATCAGCAAACAGAACTTAGGTCGAGGTCGATTAACAGTTTATTTGTCGCGGTACACCTTTTGCACCCGTAATTTTTAGAATTTTTATTTTTTTATTACAAATACAAAAATCCCTGAAATTAGGCACAAAAAGAGCAGCTAAATCTGACTGAAAAAGTTTGATTTAACTGCTGTATCTCTTGATTGGACAATATTTCAACCAAGTAAGACGACAAATAGTTGCTTATATTATAACCTATTTTGTACCATTAAGCAAGTTTATTGCTGCCCTGTTACTGTCTTCCAAGCTGCCTCATCATCACTGTCACTACCACCGACCATGAAGCTGTATGTTGTATCACCAGCGCCATTCTTAGCCCAATTACTAGTAGTTGTTTCACCAGATAAATTGATGCTGTTACCATTATGAGAGACCGTTGCCGGTTTCAAACCTGTTGACTTAAGCACTGTCGATTTAATAACATTGGAAGCCAGTGAGAATTTCTGTCCACCTCCAAAAACAGAAGAATCAGCAGCATCAATAGCATTGACTAAATTCGCCATATATTGTGCATTATTTTCATAGCCCGTATTAGAACTCATTGAGGCGTTATTATCATAACCCGCCCAGCCACCTAAGGTAACCGTTGGGGTAGATAACATGAGCCAAACGTCACTGTAATTATCGGTTGTTCCAGTTTTACCAATCCAGTCAATATTGGAAGCCAGTCCCGCATTTATTGATGTTAAATGGTCTTTAAATTTAGTTGTTTTGCCCGATGCAATTGGTCCCTTAAGCAAATCAGTCATAATACTAGCCGCTTCCTTACCATAAACAGGAATAGGATTCTCGGCATGCTCATAGATCTTTCGACCCTTATTATCAGTAATGGACTGAACCATATAACCTTTTTGATATATACCCTCATTAGCTAAGGTTTGATAAGCATTGGTCTGTTGCAGGACCGTTGTCTCAATACCTCCACCCAATGGCAAGCTTTCAATATCGTAATGATCAATCTGATACCCCATTTTAGTCATATAAGCTTCAACGTCAACACCTTGTTCTTGTAACATGCGATAGGTCCAGTAGGCTGGAATATTCCAAGAAGTATCTAGAGCTTCCTGAAGACTAACAGCCCCAGTCCCCTCATCATTGCCATGCATGATCTTTGTTCCACCCGAAAAAGTCGCTGGATAATTAGACAAGATAGAGGCTGACCCCAGCATCCCCTGATCAAGAGCAATGCCATAAGCAATAATAGGCTTGATACTAGAACCAGGAGAACGCTTTGTGTCTAGCGCATGGTTATTTTGATTAACCTTATAATCGCGGCCACCAACAAAACCGAGAATCCCTCCAGTTTTATTATCCATCAAAACATTACCAACGTCTACTCTGCTGCTGTTGCCAGCATCCAATTGGCCTCCGGAATTTTGTGCGGATTCTTGCATAGCTTTATAGATATTTTCATTGATAGTTGTTGTAACCCTGTATCCTCCTGTCTGTAAAGCTTCTAAAGCCAATTGTTGATAATTGGCCACAGTTTCATCATTCTTCAAGTCAAATTGAGAAACTTCATCCCGCTTAATCAGATAGTCATACATATGCTGTTGAGCTTCCTCCATAACCGCATAGTAGAGATAATCATGACTAACACTACTGGATTCTTCAGAAGCTATGAAATCTTGTTGAATATCGTATTGTCTATGGCGGCGATAATCTCTTTTGCTCAAATAACCTGCTCGATACATATTATAGAGGACCGCTTGCTGACGTTTCAGGCCATAAGCCAAACTTTCCTGATCTTTTAAACGTCCATCTGCAGCATAGGGAGAGTAAGTAATCGGACTTTGGGGCAATCCCGCGATATAAGCTGCCTGTGGAACTGTTAATGCCTTTGACGATACTCCAAAAATCCCCTTAGCAGCCTCTTCTACACCGGCAATATTCTCCCCCTTATTATTACGACCAAAAGGGGATACATTTAAATAAGAGGTTAGGATTGTATCTTTTGTCATATAGCGTTCCAAGGCTAATGAATAAATAATTTCGCGTGCTTTACGTTTAAAAGTAGGGTCATCACCAACTACTTGCTGTTTGACCAACTGCTGAGTTAAGGTAGAACCGCCACTATTAGAACCAACGCCTAACACCGAGGAAACGAGAGCACGAAATACCGCTTTTGGGACAACACCGTGATGAGATTTGAAATTTTCATCCTCAGTTGCAATAACTGCCTGTTTGATATTACTACCGATATCTTCCCCCTTTACAGGGCTGCGCTGCAAGTCTGTATCCACTTCCGCAATATCGTGTCCATTAGCATAGGCCAAAGTGGACACTAGACTAATCGAACGCACCTGCATGACAAGGGTCGCTCGATCAGGAACTTTAACGCTATCAATTTGGCTGGCTAGATAACCTACACCTAATCCAGAAACAAGCATAAAAACAAGCAAAACGACAATGTAAAAGAAATCCGATACCATCTTTAAACTGCTGAGCACAACAGAAACTCTATCTGCCCCTGACAGTTCGAATTCCGAATCAGAATCACTATTTTTCTGCCCTTTGCCCAGCTTATTCTTGGATTTTAAATGTTTTGGAGTCCCTGACGCCGACCTTTTAAAAAAGGCAACTAAATCTTGCCAAAGCTTCTTGAAGAATTCAACCATAATCTACCTCTAAGCCATTATACCAAAATCAAGGTCAACTTGCATGAGCCTCAGAGTTTTTGGTATAATGAGCCTTAGTACTATAAATCACTGGAGAGATACTATGACAATTTTTGATGAATTAAAAGAACGCGGTTTAATTTTTCAGACCACCGACGAAGACAGTTTAAAAGAGGCTCTTGAAGAGGGGACAGTTTCTTATTACACTGGTTACGATCCAACAGCTGACAGCCTGCATTTGGGGCATTTAGTGGCTATTTTAACATCCCGTCGCCTACAACTAGCTGGTCATAAACCGTATGCTTTAGTCGGCGGAGCGACAGGATTGATTGGCGATCCTTCCTTTAAGGACGCTGAACGAAATCTACAAACGAAAGAAACCGTTCAAGGATGGGTTAAAAAGATTCAAAACCAGTTATCTCGTTTTCTTGATTTTGATAATGGCGATAACAAGGCCGTTATGGTCAACAACTATGATTGGTTTGGTTCTATCAGTTTCATCGATTTCCTGCGCGACGTTGGAAAATATTTCACCGTCAATACCATGATGAGTAAGGAATCTGTAAAAAAACGAATCGAAACCGGTATCTCTTACACAGAGTTTGCTTATCAAATCATGCAAGGTTATGATTTCTATGAGCTAAACCAAAAATACAATGTCACTTTGCAAATTGGCGGGTCTGACCAATGGGGGAATATGACTGCCGGTACCGAACTCATTCGTCGTAAAGCTGACAAGACCGCCCATGTCATCACTGTTCCGCTCATTACTGATTCCACTGGTAAAAAATTCGGAAAATCAGAGGGCAATGCTGTTTGGCTAGACGCTGACAAAACATCTCCTTATGAAATGTACCAATTCTGGCTTAATGTCATGGATGACGATGCTGTACGTTTTTTGAAAATTTTCACCTTCCTATCTTTGGATGAAATCGCCGAAATCGAAAAACAATTTGATGCTGCCCGCCATGAACGTTTAGCACAAAAAATCCTTGCACGTGAAGTGGTCACACTTGTTCACGGCCAGGAAGCCTATCAAGAAGCTCTAAAAATTACCGAACAACTTTTTGCAGGTAATATCAAAAATCTATCTGCAATTGAGCTAAAACAAGGGTTGAGCAACGTCCCTAACTATGCTATCCAAAAAAGCGACAGCCTTAATATTGTTGACATTCTTGTAACTGCTCAAATAGTTAACTCTAAACGCCAAGCTCGCGAAGATGTGCAAAATGGCGCTATTTATATTAATGGTGAGCGTATTCAAGACCTCGATTATACTCTATCTGCGGCAGATAAGATTGATAACGAATTAACAGTCATTCGTCGTGGTAAGAAAAAATACTTTGTATTAACTTATTAAGTAAGCTAAGGAAGAGGGGGATAATAAAAATTAGTAGACGAGGTCTTAATTTCCTTGCCTCACCCCTACACAGTTGATTAAGATTTGAGATCGACAAAGTTAACGGCCTATAGTTCCCCCCCTTTAACAGTCAAAAGGAACTGTCAAAAGTTTACGCTAAAAACAAGAAATAAAATTCCTAATCTGCAACCAAGCCATTAGTCTTCGTATATTGAGCTTAGGACACCCTTTATGCGAAGTACAAAAAGCCTCTTATAAGGTAAACTAAGATCTAGACAAAACTTGTTCTCTGTTTGATGTTAAGATAAGTTATTCATCGGCTAACAAAGTGTCTCTTGTATACACGAAAATCCCTTCAGAGCAAAGGGATTTTTTCTTATATTTTTGTTAGGTAAGCACAAGCTAGAAACTAAGGATTTAGGTATGTTTCCTTGTGTGCAAGCACACAGCGCCGTCTTCTTAAAATCCTAGTCGCATTTTACGGCCTTAGTATCTTAGCTTTTATGACCAATGACGTAGGTGAGGGTTGAGGCTTGAGCTGCAGAGAAGGTGCGGTAAGAAACGACTCCTAGACCAAGGGCGTTGGATTCTGAGATAAGAATGGATCCATCAGCTTTAACTTCTTCGACAATAGCGACATGACCATAGCTAGGATCAGCACCGGCCTGTCCTGGTGCAAAGGATACCGCATAGCCAACTTTGGGCGTATGAACCACATCATAGCCGGCTTTATGCTGCCAATCACCGCCATTGCCCATATAAGCATCGTAGCTGTAACCCAGTTCTTTGGCACGGTTATAAACATACCATGTACATTGTCCCCAAGGGTAAGAAGCTGCTATATAGCTGTCTGTACTCATGGGATGCGAAATCTGATAGCCACTAGGGACAGCCATGGCACTAGTACCATTTAAGTGCTTAAGATCCTCTGGGATAGGCGGTGTGCCACCATGCTGGTCAATCCAAGTATCAATATCTTGCATGATTTGCGCCCGGCGCTTGCCCGTTCCCGAGGTATCGGTGAAATAAACGCCCCCATCTGCAATAGGGTTAAGCTGACCCATGGCATTCTTCTTAGCCTTGTCATCCTGAATCTTGAAAGTCCAATTTTTATTTTGAATGATGGTCTCAGCTGTCATTTTGGTAATGGCCTTATCATCAGAAAAGTTAGCCGCATTATCAGGATTGGCATCAAAAGCACCATAGCCAAACATGTTGGAGCCTTGAATAGTAGCGACACCAGCTGTTCCCAGCGAGCTCTCTGCCATGGCAATAGCGATAATCGCGCGCACATCTAGGCCACTGTCATTTTGCCATTGAAGCAAAAGTTTACCATTAATCCGATCGTGATTGTAGGAAACTCCCAGAGAATTCAAATAACCATCTAACTGTTCAGCCGTAATCCCGTAGCGATGGGACAGAAGATTGTGGGTATAGGCAGAGTCGCCTGACCAGTGTTCTACGTAGGCCGTATAACTTGGCGGTGTTGTCGGCGTATTATCAACAGGGCCAAACCAACGATCAGCTTGACTTGTCTGCCTTGTGTTACTAGCTGAGTTTGACGGAAGCTTGAAATCTATTTGAAAAGAATTTAGAATGGCTTGCTTTTTACTTTCAGCTGAATTTTTGTCTAAGTTAGTTCTAGGCTCTTCCTTAGCGGGAATATCGGTTTCCTTAGAACTTGAAGGATGGGCCTTCGCCTCCTCTTCACCGGTTGGTGAAGCAGAACCTTCAGTTTTAGACTGATCATCAGCTGCATTTGAACTAGCTTCGTTCGTCGAACTGCTTGGCGAGCTTTGCGCACTCGAAGAAGCTTGAGACTGACCCTGGTCAGTACCTGTCTCTTGGCTAGAACTAGCCTCAGAACTTGATGAGGACTGTTCCTCCTTAGCATCTAAATCATCAGGAATCCCATTTTTGTTGGCATCCTCTTCGTCATCGGGAACACCGTTGTGATTCTTATCTTCCTCATGATCGGGAATACCGTTATGATCATTGTCTTCTTGGGATTTAGAAGACTCTTGAGTCTGTTGCGAAGGGGCCTCGCTGGATGGTAAAAGGCCATCATTGGTTTGTGCTAGAGCTAAGCTCGGTGCTAGATAAGATCCTGAAAGGGTTACCAGCATAGCCAAGGATAGCCATTTAGGGAGTTTCATAAGTGATTATCACTTTCCTTTCTTTATAGGATACTAAGGGCGTCAAGAAAAAAATAAGAGAATAAAACTGTGTCCTTGAAGACAAGCGAGGTAATCTTTTTCTTGAAGCTTTTAGTAGGAGTGGGCACTCCTGTAATAAAATACTAAGTCTGTAAGAAGAGCTGCGCTTTTAAAAAGCGACTCTTTTCATTGGTATATAAACGATTTTATGCCATTGGGCAGTCTTTTGTCAATTGATTGGACTCAAAGTTACTATATTATTTCTGGTTCTTGGTCCTTTTAAAACGAAGGTCCACCCATATAGAAACTTGGAACACAGGCGAACTGTTTTATATCTGAAAGCTTTGATTAACTACTTTATCTGGCGGCTATCCGTCCGTCCAAAAATTAATATCTGATAATTTTAATTTCTTGATTGTTTTCTGTAATCAGGATATGATCACCTTTTGTAATATCTTGATAAATCAAAAGTTGAGATAGCTTATCCTCAATCAGACGGGTAATCCCTCGTTTGATTGGACGAGCACTGTTGATAGGATCAAAAACATGCCTTTGCAATATAAACTGCAACTTTTTCATCAAAATCAACTTCAATTCCTTGCTGTGCCAGTATAATTTGTTCCTGTTGCAGCAACAGCCGCGTGATCTCTAAAATATTATCACCATCCAAAGGTCTAAAAACAACTGTCTCATCAATACGATTTAAGAACTATGGTCGGAAATAATCTTTAACAGCCGATTGAACGTTATCATGAATATATTGATGGTCTCGAACTGCCAACTCTGTAAAACCAATTCTTTAATCTCATTTTGTCAGTGATTCTTTGTATTTTTTCGACTTTGGACCATACCACTCTTCAATAGAATAACCCGATAATTTACGATAATCTTCTAAATATTTTTTGAGATAATAGCCTTCGATACTTTCACTTACTAATGACAGGGTAAAATAAATCGCTAAAAGGAATAGCAGCGGCATAAAAGCTAATCCTAACATCCTAGTGAAATCATTATCCTTAGTCTGCCCTGGCAAGAACCAGCGAATAATAAGGATAAAAAGAACAACACCCCCCCATATTTTTTAGAAAAGGCAACGAATTTCTCCATAAAATCAGATTGAGCATTAACAAATTTTTCTTGATTATATAATGCTTTTAAAGTGGAACGTTTAAACCAGTTAGCACGTTCTAATAAGAGAACTATTAGAAGAATACCGTATATCAAAGTGGATAGTATCGGTCCCAAAGCTATTGATGATGCTGCAATAAATAATACTGCCGCTTGTAAGCAAAATAAAAATGTCAACAGATAGGCATAGATATTATAGTAATAATAAGATAAAATTCGATTGTTACGAAGCCTAAAAATAGAGTAAAAATAAAGGGTTGTTGGAATAAAGCCTAAAACAAAGAAAAACTTAGCTATATAGGATGGGGTTATGAATAAAAAGGTGACCTTTAAGCCATCTACTATATTTCCTACCAGACAGTCTAAATACATGAAAAAGAGTATCGTGATAAACCCTAAAACTTTCCGTTTAACCCCTTTTTCATTGATATCCTCCATAGATGTCTGAATATACTTATCGGTGACGAGGTTCATGCTCTCCTCCAGAGAGGCGTTAAAAATTGTCTGTTTCATCTGAATCACCTCCTAGCCGAACCAGCCGCCTATCGCTGAGGCCATTTTGGAGAAGCCCTTGCCAGCCGAGGAAATGACATCACCAACCTTGGCAGCCGCTGCCTTACCAGCCTTGGAGACGGCATCAACAGCGCTGTAAAACCAATTCTTTAATCTCATTTTGTCAGTGATTCTTTGTATTTTTTCGACTTTGGACCATACCACTCTTCAATAGAATAACCCGATAATTTACGATAGTCTTCTAAATATTTTTTGAGATAATAGCCAGAAAAACTATCTATTATTAGTGCAAAAGCAAAGTAAAGACCAAATCCTATAACAATTGGAAATCCCAATAATCCAATAGTTCGAGTAATATCATTTTGATAAATATTATCTGTCATAAAAAATCGCAAAACTATGATAATAAGCACAACAAAGCCACCATATCGTTTTGATATCTCTGTAAAGTTTTCTAATACACTCATAAGTTTATTAGAAGCTATTTGTTCACCGTACAAGGTATTCATGAAATCTTTCTTTATAGATAAGTAGCGTTCGATAAAAATAACTAAGTAAAATACTCCATAAATGATCGTCGACCATATATTACCTAATACAATACCAGCCCCAGCAATACTAAGAACAGCTATTTCAAGTGCCAAAAAAAATGTCATCAGAGAAAAACTTTGCATATAGTAATAATAAGATAAAATACTATAATTCTTGACTGAAAATAATTTATAGATGTAGCTAACAAAAGTACCAAAGGCGCATAAAATCAAAAACCAAAAAGATATATTGACATCTAAAAATAGGAAAGTTACTCCCTCTGCTCTTGCATAAACTTTCATAAGTGAGAATAAGTACATGACCAAAAGGATAAACAGACCACCAAACATTTTTTTTGTTATCTTTTTATGCTTAGATTCCTCCATAGATGTCTGAATATACTTATCGGTGACGAGGTTCATACTCTCCTCCAGAGAGGCGTTAAAAATTGTCTGCTTCATCTGAATCACCTCCTAGCCGAACCAGCCGCCTACCGCGGAGGCCATTTTTGAGAAGCCCTTGCCAGCCGAGGAAACGACATCACCAACCTTGGCAGCCGCTGCCTTACCGGCTTTGGAGACGGCGTCAACAGCGTCGTAAGCGGCTTCTTTAGCCTTACTCTTCAAATCTGGAGCAAAGAATTGGACGACTTGAATACCCGCTCCAATAAATCCACCTACAACGGCTCCAACTGGCCCTCCGACGCTGGCACCTATGAGCGCACCGCTGACCGGACCGACATTGGCTACTGTATCAATGACACCGCTGGCGACAGATTTACCGACATTGTGATAAGTCTCAGAACTCATATCATTATAGGCTCCAAAGCTGCGGATTCCTGTTTCAACAGCTATAGCTGTCCAAGGATTGGCCGCTACTTTACCTAAGGCCGACTCACCGAATTTCTTGGCCACATTGCCGATAGCAGTTGCTGCCTTGGAATTAACCAGCGAGGAGACGACACCAGCCATTTTGCCAGATGCTATGCTGGTAGCCCAGTTCCCAAGTTTTCCTCCACCATTAAGCAGATTGTAACCTTTGTCTGCGATGGTAATCATACCATTGAGCACTTTTTCTTGAGTGGCTGGTTTAAGTTTTTCAACCCAAGAATAGAAGGCAGAACTGTTAGAAATGGAGTCAATCAGAGCCGTTGGCAGCCCCTTAGCTTTTTCCAAATAGCTCATTGTTCCCAAGAAGAATTTTGAAGCACTTTCGCTTTTAGAGATTGTTTCAATGAACTTTTCATTGCTGTAAAGCGTCTCCAAAGCTTTAGCAGGATTTTTCCCGGCAAGCTGTAACATGCGCTGAACCCAGTCATTATCCCCTACGGCTGAGCCATATTTGTTAATCATCTCAATGAGTTGATTTTTTTCTTTGACCGTTTCTACATCTGAAGTAATCGTTTCTAACACACTGGAAACATCTGAGGAGGCCTGCCCCTGAGATATATTGCTGAAGGTTGTACTGTAGTTATTATCTAAGGTTACTACAGGATTTATAGGATTATTGTCCCCTTCACTAGACATATCATTCAGTTTTGTTTCATAATCCTCAATCGTTTCAATCTCTGTTTTAGCACTTGTATAAGCTTCAATCGCTTCAACCGATGCGGCATCTCGGCTGTCCAAGCTACCAGTATTATTGGCCACTAAATCCAAAAAATTATTCTGAACAGCATCCTTAAGTTCTGTCACCTTTGATTTAAAATCACTTGATTTTGAGTAATAAGCATCAACAGGTATTTTAAAAGAACCTACACTCATATTTCATTTCTCCTTCCTTGTCAGTTTTTACTTAACTAACCGTCTCCTTCAATGCTGGATGCTGCTTTTCCATCAGCCTCCTTAATGAGTTCTTCTATCTTGCTGGCATTATCTGTAACCGTTTGCCAATTATTTTGTTCAGTGTTCAATTTTGAAACCAGATCATCAATGGCTGCTACCAAACTTGTAGCGGCCTTCCCTTCTAGGTTATCCGACACACTGCTTTTAACTTTACCAAGTTCTGTTACTAAGTCATCAAAACTATCCTTTATTCTCCCCAAATCTGATTTAAAAGCGTTATGCTTCCCGGGTTCATAACTAACCTTTCCGTCTGCCATATAGTAACCTCCTTCTATTCAAAAGAAACACTGCTTTCTGCGTCCGATATCTCTGACACAAAAGAATCAAGTTTCTGAGATAAGGTGAGGCATTCTGCTACCAATACCTCCTGCGTTCCCAAAACAGAATTTGTCTGTGAAATCAAGGCTTCATACGATTTGCCTTCTAAAACACCCGGAAACTCACTAAACCCTGCCACAGCTGACACTGCTGCTGATTTGTAACTCTCAATTGCAATATTTAATGTCGTCAATGAATCCGTTACGCTGTTTTCTACTTTAATAGTTGTCATACTATTCTCCTATAAATTTTCCTTCAAGGCTGCCTTCACACTATCATCTATTCCCAGATTATCAATTGCAGTAATTTTAGCGTCTCTATTTTTAGCAGCATCTTCAGAATCATACGTTGCAGTCAAAATATAAGAATTCGATTCATATTCTGAATCAAATTGAGCCTGAATGCCGGAAATAATAGAATCAATTGAGGTTAAAAAGGTTGCTTTTCGACCGGCAATAGTTTTACAGTCTTTTTGAACTTTTTCAATGTAATCATCAAATTTACCTTTTGCATCTCCTGTCCACCCCTCCACATCAGAAGAGATGCTGCTGACATTATCTGTTGTTTCTCCAGCAGAAACTGTAGTTTTAAATTGTTTAAGCGCTGCTATCCTCTCTTTATAATTCATAAAAATTCTCCTATTTAATCATCTTTTTAGGAACTCTTAATGTCTCTTCCCATTCTTGATAAAGCTCTAAAAAGCGATCTTCCTCTTCACCCTTTAAACCTTCAAAAACTACCTTATCAATATTTTCTTCATTAAAGAAAAAGCTTTGTTCAGGGTCAATTCCTGTCGGATAGACGCACCCCATATAATCCGTATAGACTTGTCGTCCTTCCTCTTGATCATTATAAATAACCCCTCTGCCGACAATCATTAACTTTTCTGTTCCTTCTTCAAGATACACAACTGAACCAAGTGGTAATAAACTTTTAGTCATAATATAATTCCTTCTTTCTTCTTATTTTGTAATTTTTGTTTTCACAGCTGATTCGTTTTGATAAAGATAAACTTCATCCTGTTCAAGCTTTTGTTCCCGACTTGTTTTATTATGTCGAATAAAAGCTTGATCATAGAGTCTCTGTGCTACAATTGCAGATTCGACATTATCTCTAATATGCTTAATGATCATATCATTTTTTAATAACGTAGACTTTTGGGAGGCTATAATGAAATGCAAACCATAACGAGGTCCCTCGTTATACAATTTAGTAAAATCCTTCAGTGAGCAATCCGTCATCTCAATAAAATTAAGAATATCTGGAATAACAATCAGAGTATGGACTGTTTTGCGCTTCTCTTTCCTATCCTGAATTTCTTTCAACATCTTAGGGATAAACTTATCAATTACATCTGCTCCTACATAAATATTAATTTCTTTCAGATAGTCTTGATATTCTTCTGCTCCATCAACTAGTACAATATGTGTATTAGTTGCTAATGCAAATGAACTGAAAAACAGATGATGAAGCACCCTATCAACTGCAACAATATTCTCACCAAATACTAATAAATGCCTGAAATTTTTCAACTGAATACCTACATGCTCGACATTTAAAAAGTCAAGTCCGATAGGGATATAATCTTGTTTAATAGCTTTTTGTACACTCTCCTTATCTTTGAATTTCTGGAATGTAAGAGTATCAGGTACAATTGGTATACTCTTTGGCCTATTTCCTAACCAATTTTGATTCATCTCCTCAGCTAATGCTCTTAAATTTTGGATAATTTCAAAATCACTCAGACCAAAAACTGGCAAACCAACTTGGAAGATCTCTGGCTGATTATAATAAATCATACCACGTCCAGGAAGATTTTCCAGAGACAATTGTGAACGGCCACCAATAAATGTGCGAGTTTCTGAATCTTCCGTTAATTTCAAACTGATACGTCTTTTGAGGGTTGCTAATAAAGATGGCTTTAAAGAACCTTGACGTACGGCTGTAATCACTAAATGAATACCAAGACTAATACCATCACGAGACAGAGATAAAAAAAGTGTTTCTAAAGCCATCGCGGAAGCTGTCTCCTTAATCCCATCATAAGAGTCAATCATAATGAAGAGATGAGGGATTTTATAGCCCGTTACTTCTTCATACATTAGGGTATTTGAAACCTGATGATGACTAAATAATTGCTTGCGTTGCTCAATTGTATCTTTCAACAATTTTATAAATTTATCAATTTTTTCAGTATCGTCAATAGTAATATAATCTGCCACATGCGGTAAGTCCTGCAAAGGAAACAGACCATTAGTTCCAAAATCAACCAAGTAAAACTGAACCACTTCAGGAGTGTGCTGTTGAGCCAAATCCATCGTTACGGTCTGAAGAAATGTTGATTTCCCCATGGTAGGTGAAGCAATCAAAACAATATTACCATCTTCCATGAAATCATGCTCTAAGACTTCTTGCTTTTGATGACTGGGAAGATCGATAAAGCCCAATATAGCTTTAATAGTATGAAGTTCTTGGGACCAAAGCTTTCTATAGTTTTCCTGCCGTAAATCAGGCAAATACACTCTTTCTTGCAACGGCGGCAGCCAAGGCTGAGCCAGCTGAGCAATCTTCTTTTCCTTGGTCACCTTCTGGATATGCTTAACCACGATATCCAGCTCCGTTGGGACTTCACGGATATCAGTTGCTTCATCGAGCCCCGAGAGATCCTGATTGAGCGCCTCGTACTGCCCTAGGTCATTGATAGCGAAAATCGTATGGTCTTCTATGCCCTGATCTTCCTTATCGGGCTGGTAATCCGCCCCTGACCAGGCACTTTGGAAGAGCTCATAGACTTCATTATTCCCGACCTGCAGATAGGCTCGGCCCGCTTGATTAATCGTAGCTGCGTCCGGTGTGTGCAGCATCTCCTGTGAGTCGGCCTTGTCCGCCACTTTAAGGGCAATCCGAAAGTTGGAGTTGGACCAGATCTGGTCATTGACCACTCCAGAGGGTTTCTGCGTCGCTAGAATCAAGTTGACACCCAAGGAACGCCCGATCCGAGCCGTTGATACCAGCTGGGTGATAAAGTCTGGCTGCTCGTTCTTGAGTTCCGCAAACTCATCACTGATGATGATCAGATGGGGCAGGGGTTCGGAGACTTCTCCTTGCTTATACTTTTTCTGATAGGCGTGGATGTGATTGACTCCCGCATCAGCAAAGAGGCGCTGACGGCGCTTGTTTTCCGCTTCAATAGAGGCCATAGCCCGTTTGGACTGGTTGCCGTCCAAGTTGGTAATGGTTCCCAAGACGTGGGGCAGGTCTTTAAAGAGATTAGCCATTCCCCCACCCTTATAGTCAATCAAGAGAAAGGCTACATCGTGTGGGTGGAAATTGACTGCCAGCGATAGGATATAAGACTGAATCAGCTCTGACTTCCCAGAACCGGTCGTCCCGGCAATCAGGCCGTGCGGCCCATGCGCCCGCTCATGCAAGTCTAGCTTAACATAATCGTCGCTTCCTCGCAAACCCAGAGAAACCGCCATAGACTGATGGGGGGAATGCGACTGCCAACGTTCAAAAATTCCTAATTCCTCCACCCTATCAACTTGGTACATCTCAAGGAAAGTAACAGCATCTGGAATGGCCGACTTAAGGGTCTTGAGATGGTTGAGAGGCGCCAGCCGGCGGCTTATTCGTTCCTTATCATAACCTTCTGGGAAATGATCCAGAGCGAACTCATGATTTTTGAGTTCGCCTTCTTCCATGACAAGTTCACCAGTAGCTTGGTCTTTCAGGTGGATGACCGTCTTGACATTCTCAGATAGGGAGCGCATGACATCCTGTACAAAAATAAGACTGCAACCTAAGGCGGTTGGATCTCCGGCGAAGAACTCCATAATAACATGGTCCGTGATCAGAGTCTCATCCGTCACCAGCACCACGTAGTGGGGCAGGTGGATCAACTCTTGCTTGGATCCAGCTTCTTTCTGTTTAAGTTGACGCTGTCTTAAGGTCTCCATCAAACGGTTGAGGATTTGATCACGGGTGCGCTCATTGTAGATAAAGCCACGAACGTTAACGTCCTGCAGGGTCGCATGGGGCAGCCAGCGCAGCCACTGCCACTGATCTTTTTCAGCCTCAGGTATGATGGTGATGAACTGAACATCATGATAAGAGTGAAAGACAGCCAGCTGGTGAACAAGGAGTTGGAGCTGCTCCAATACAAGTGAGCGCTCACCGACGTAACCGACTGGACCGTTCTTGAGATTGGCCAGCACTGGCATATCATCTAGCTTTTTATGAGACTCATAGAGGGCAAAGCCTTCCATTTCCAGAGGATCTTTAACACCTGAGCGCTCCTGTTGGGAGTACTCTAATCGGTAGCTGGTCGGCACTTCCCCTAGCCCTAAGCGGTAATAGAGAAAATCAAAGTCTTGGGGGGTCTTTTCGTAAATACGGTGAGAATACTCTTGAGCTAATTGGTTGAGTTGAACCAGAGCAGGATAGTGATAAAACTGGCCGAAACGCTGTTCCTGTGCCAACTTCGTCAATTGGATAGACTTATCAGCGAGGTAGGCATGATAGGCCGAAATCCGATCGGCCAAACTCTGCTTATATTCCCGCTTGTTACGAAAATAGTTCTGAACAGAGAAAATAGCGGTCACGATACTCATGGCTACTGACATGAGGATATATAATCCTCTAGGCTGAAAGACTGAAATCAGGATGACCACGCCAATCATGACTAGAGGCGGAACCAACATTCTGAGCAGTTCATTACGAGGTTTATTGGGCACTTGTGGCGGTGCATTGACCGTCATCCTATCTTCATTGGAGCGGTAGACCAAACGCGGTGAGCGGTGGTAGTCTGGATAGTCTTCATAGTAATGGTAAGCTGAAACAGCTACCTCAAGTAAAGTTACATTTTTAACAGCACCTGATACCCAGATTTCCTTGGGAAAGATCTTAAGCAGGCTGTTGCCAAAGGCCAATTCTGCTCCGAAAGGAAGCTTTTGATTTTGGGAGGTAAGATGGTTATTGAGGTAGATGGGCGATCCGAGATTCTGAAGCTGCCAGCTGCCATCCTTAACCTTGGTTAGCAGCAGGCTAATGTCCTGACTTCCCGACAGGAGATCGCTCCCAGCTAGGGTTCCGACAACGACACGGGACAGGCCATCGATGCTGTAACGACGCTGATTATCAGGCTTGGGATAAACAACAAAATCTCCTATCCGAACGGCGGTGCCGAGGGGAGCTTCCTTTTCCTTAGTTTGATAGATCAAACTATCATCAGTCTGCGAGATGCTGAGATGATCATTGAGACGCAGAGCGCCTTTTTTAGGGACCGTCAAGACCTGACGGTAGGTATCACGAAGTACAATGATATCCATGGTCTTTTTAGCTTTCCTTTTCTTTTCATAGGATAGAAGGGGACAAACCTTTAGCCCGCCTTCCCTTACTAGTTACTTTTGCTTAAATCTACTTCTCTGACGCAGAGCCAGAGCTAGCTGACGTGGTAGCGGTACCATCATCATCCTTTCCAGATAGGGCATCTTTACGGTCTTCCCAGTACTGGTCGTATTCAGACTGCAGGCGAGAGAGCTTTTCATCGCGTTTCTTACCAGACAGATGGCTGTCCTTACGGGTTGCCGTAATCTGCTCAGCTAGGGCATAGAGGATTAAATCCACATCATCCAAACGTTTAGCCGTATCGACAGCATCACCGTGGTCGCCGCGGCCGATTTGAATCCAGTAATCCAGATAGAGCTCATCTGATTTGAGGGTAATATTATTCATGACGACCTCACGCTGGTCAGCATTGAAGTCCAGCCCTTGGATGTAGGCATAGGCCAGTTCGTATTTCTGTGTGTAAGGAATCTTGTCCAGCTTGACCCGCTCCATATCATCAATTAAGCCGGTATAGTCTTCCTTGAGAAAAGACTTATCGGCTTGCAGCATCTTAGCCTGAAAAGGGCTTTGGAAAAAGACCAGATAGACTAGAGGGATACTGAGCAGGACGGCGAGAGCTGCCAGCCATATCGTTGTGTACTTATAAACAGCGAAGCGACGCTTAGAAACCAAGCTTTGTGTTTTGGCTTCTTCAGCAACCTTCTCCTGATAAAGGGTGTGCAGATAAGCTTCTAAATCTGCTAAGGTCTGAGCAGCGCGGACAGGCTCCAAAAAGGCTGGCAGTTTGAGTACTTCCAAGCTGCCATCGTAAAGGCTGGAGAACTCTTCTCTGGTAAAGAGGCTGACGATAAGAGCCTTAGCCTGCCTCAAAAAATCTTCGGGTGTGAAACTTACCGGCACCATAACTCCCAGAAGACTACGATAAGCTAATTTTAAGGTTAAATCTTTAGTAATAAAAAGATTAGCAGGATGGAGAATCAAGCCGAAAGGATAGCTGGTTACCTGACTAAGCTCAAGAATATTGAGCGAAAAACGCAGCTGCTCTGACATGGGTAATGTTTGGATCTCTCCAAAGGTGCGGCCTAAGGTTGGTACCGCATAAGTCAGGGTCACCACTTCCTTATCAACCTGATAAGTTTGCGGCAGCAGCTGGGGAGCTGGGGGCGCTAAAAGATCCAGCTGTTCTGGGTCAGCCAGATTAATCATAGAGCGCTTGAGCGTCAACTGCCAAGTGCTCTGTTCTTTAATAAGTGTAAATTCTTGTCCTAAAAAATGAAATAGCTCTTCCATGCTTTAAAGCTCCTCTAAACGCAGATAATCTCCAGTGGTAATCGGATAATCAGACAGATAAGCGGCTTTCGATAAAACTAAACCTTTATTGACCACCAAAAGCTGAGGGGAGGTGATCATTTTGGGCAATTGGTAAATCTGTCTTAATTCTTCATATAGTTGTTTAACCGTTAGGCGACGAGGGATTCTGAGGTCCACTTGTTGCTTGCCTAAATCAATCGTCACGTTAATCGCCTGCATGTGTTTGTTCCTCTTCCTGTCTAGTACGGCGGGCCACTGACCAGCTTATGGTTCCTGCCGCTCCTAGGGTCACTAACATGACCCCACTATACAATAGGACCGCTGTCATGTTCCAGCGGTCTTCATCTTGTCCGGCCTTAATATCCAGCGTATGAGTAACACTGGCCTGAAAGAGCGGTGTCTGACTCTGCTTGCGGCTGGTTCTCACAGTCTTTGTTGTTCGAAAGAGCTGGCGCTGCTGACCAGAGAGGGCTGCCTTGCCGTCTTTGCGCTCATCCAGCTTCTGTGTTTCCTCTGGGTTGAAGAGCTTCCTGACCTGCTTGGACTGCTGCCCTAGGGTCTCATTTTGATCCTGCGCCACTCGGTTGGTCTGAAACTGCAAACGGTTATCTCTTACTGTTATTCCTGAAACTCTCAGTGAAAAGAGGAAACAGCCCAGGATAAGAGCCACTGCTAAATATCTTTTGAAGCGGCGCTGCTTTAATACCGTTTGAACTAACGACCGCATTTTTACCAAAGCAAGCATCACAATCTCCTTATGTCTTTACGTTCTTAATTTCTATTTTTCTGTTAGGCTTTCTCTGACACCTCTTGAGGGTGCCCCTCCCATGGGAAGCGTACCAGCATATTCAAGGTAATGACTACCACAACGGCTAAAAGCAGGAAGACAATCAATTTGCCATCAGCCGTGATATGGTCAACATAGGCCGCCAAGGTCTTCTCCATCAGCGATAGGAAGTTCCAGCGTTTGAGCTGACGCATCCAGCCAGTCAAACCAACGCTGGCACCAAGCGCATTGGAGAAGTATACAAAGCTGACTAAGTTGTAGAGCACTAAGCCCATTCCCAGTGAGCGCAGGTGCTTGAGGACAAAATACTGACCGTGCAGCAGCACCAAGCTAAAGAGCACAAAGATTAGAATCCAAGAAGGCACCAAATCCCGGTCTAGAGCCATAGATCTAGCTGAGACAATCCCCAGAGCCATCCCTTCAATTAGAGCTAGGGCGCTCAAGGTACCGACATTGAGCGGATCTGTATCCGCAAAGAGCCCTTTGGCAAACTGATTCTTCACACGTCCAATAAGATCCTGCGTGGCAAAGAGATAAGCACTAAATAAACTAATAACAGCCAGCAGTAAGATCCAAGTAAAAGGCTTCGCAGTCGTCACACGCGATTTGTAGGAGCTTGAGCGCGAGACAACCGGGCTGGATAGAAATTCCAAGAGGGCTTCATTAGGAACCCCATTATCGTAAGCATTATCTAAGACATCCTTAAAAGATTTGACAAAATCATTAGTCTCGGATAACTCTTGATTAAACTTCGTCATCAAGACCTTGGCATCCGCAGACAGCTTTTTGCCGTCATCTTGAGCTTTTTGCGCTGCCTTATTGAAGGAATCAAAAGTCTTGGAGACAGAGGAAGCTGCCTTGGCATTGGACTGGGCAGAAGACTTGAGGGCTTGGGATTGCGAGATTAGTTTAGCCAGTTTTTTCGATAAATCGGATGACTTATCTGAACGCTCCTTGGCTGCCTTCTCATCAACCTTACCGGCACCGCCTTTTTGAAGCTCCTTTAGGAGGCCTGCGGTTTCACTAATATCTGCCTCTACCTGATCATTGGTGGAGATGATTGTTCCTAACTTGTCCTTTAGAGTCTGGCGACTTTCTTTCAGGGTCTTCAATGCTTGATCAACTTCTACATCAGACGAGTACGTATTGAGGGCATTTGAAATCGCAGGTGTTAGCAAATTGACTAAGAGGTCTTCAGCACTCTGATTTAGAAAATCGTCAGCCCCTGACTGGTCAGCACCGTTGGGGTAGTAGGCCTTGAGCAGACTACCTGTATGATTATAAGCTGCTACTACGGCCTGAGCGGCTTGGGCGTAAGCTTCAACCTTTTGAGCATAGTCCTTAGCATCAATAGTCTTGCCTTCTGTTTGACTCACAGAAACACCGCCTAATTTGATACTCACTACCCCGCTGCCTTGGGCTTCGCTATCAGCCTTGATATTGTAGTGGAAGGTGTTATTCTGGCTGAGATCAACCGTGATTGGGGTGTCTGGACTAACAGGATCAGTCGAAGCACCATCCTTGGTTACATACCAAGACTCAATAGTCACCTTATCCTTATCCCAGCTCAAGCTAGCCTGGGTCTCGGTCTTGACCTCTGTTGAGGCCTTAACATCTTCGGTATCGTAGTCACGGACTGCCTGAGCAGCATTCGCCAGATTAGATTTGAGGCCAGCCCCATCTCCTGCACTGTAACCATAGTTAGACGCTGATGCGGCATCAGTATATTGGGTAATCTGACTGCTGTAATTAGTATCTGTGACCCCGTTCAGATCACCAGCCACACCGGCCACCTTATCGGCTGGCAGAGCGCTCACCGACTGAGAAAGCAAGTCCTTGAGACTAGTTAATCGGGCTTGGTAGGTCTCTAAACTCTGATTTAAGCTAGAATCTTTTGCTAAAAGATCCTTAACTGTCACCTGATCAAGAGCTTTCCCATAGTATTTTTCTAGTTCTTCCCTGACCACATCTTCAACGGGTTTGGTCTGACCGCTATTATCATTTCTTTCCTTGACCGATTTTAATTGCGTTTCTAGTTTATCCAGTTGAGTGGAAGCTTGTTCTAAAGATTCTTGATAAGTCTGTGTTTCTTTATCAGCACTGTCACCAGCTTCCCCTTGGCTATCATCGATAGTTCGACGCTCATCTCCTTCTGGCTGATTCTTTTCATCATCGTTATTGTTAGCCTGATCAGGGTTGTCTTGTGCTTCCGGTGCAGCGCCCTCTGCTCCTTCAGGCGGTACTGTCCCAAGGAGACTGGAGACACTAGCCTGATCCCCTTCTAATTTTTCCAAGGCCTTAGTCATGGCAGACAGCTGGTCGGATAATGCTTTGGAATCCATCTGCATTGTACCTTGAGTGTAGTCCTTAGCTGATATCTCTCCTTGGCTGTAATCAGCGATCAAACTTGCCAAAGTCGGCATCATATCTGAGGTATCAACCCCATCTTGTTCCGCCTTTTGAGCCGCTTCTGACAAAGCTTTTGAAAGACTCAGAGAAGACTGCAGGCTGCTGTTAGAGAGACCCGTCAGACTCGGAAAGACGTTTTCAAAATTAATAACCGGCTGATAGAGGGTTGCTTGGTAGGTACCGACTGTCTTGTGCTGCAGTTCAGAAACCGCTTGGGCGTTTTGCTGGGCCGTGTAAAGATTGCCCAGAACAGAAGCCATATACATGTTGACCAGCCTGCTGTTGAGGTCAGAAACAATTTTATCACCAGCTTGCTTAGCCTTGGCTTCTACCTGCTGGCTTCCCTTGGCATTGATTTTATAGGTTACGGTTGCTTTATCAACTAAAACATTGTTAATATCCAGAACCTTGGACGAGAAATTACTAGGGATATAAACTGCTAATTGGTAGCGGCCTGATTTCAAGCCTGATTCTGCTGTTGAGCGTGTCGTTACTGTCCAATTTTGGCTGTCATCTCGCTCCAGCGTTTTGATATAATCATCACCTAGGTGATAGGTTTCCTTTTTATCCGTTACATCTCTGTCTTCATTAATAACAGCGATATTTAGGCGATTAGCTTCAGCTACCGCCTTTTCTCTATGAACCCGCTGCAGCCAGATATTCAATCCTAAAATTCCAAAAAATAAGGCAACAATAAGGACTATATTTCCAACAAGCTTCAGAGCTTTTGGCACTCTTTTTTTCACGACAGTCATTCCTTCTAATTTTTTATTTATTATGTGAGCCAGCAGCAGTTAAGATTATTGAAAACTGCTGGCTTACATAATAAAAGCAGGGAGGGACTGGCCCTTCCTGCTCCCTTTAAACCCTCTATTAGCGTCCAATTTGCGAAGCAATGCTACTATCAGTTTCTTCAATAGTAGTAGCAACACTATTCAACTGCGTGTTGATAGATTCCAGCAATTCCGCAAACTGGCTAACTTTAGGGGACAATTCGTTGAATTGCGTTTCAAAGGCATCAAAAGCAGTACCATCCCAGTTTTCTGAGATAACAGCTTGTTCATTGGTCAGAGATGTCAAAACATCTTGGACACTTTGTGAACCTTGTGTATACTTCTGAGCTGATGTGCGCAACTCATCCGGCGTCAATTTAATTTGTCCAGCCATAAATAAACCCTTCCTTTCTAATTATACTTGTGTATAGTATCCTAATTTTTAAAAAATTTTTCAACAATATTTCAGTTACATAATTATTACATTTTTGTTTCAATTGTTTAGCAAAAACTTACTTACTCCTAACAGTTTCTATAATAACACAATTTTAGTCTCTTTCAAGATTTTTGCGCTGATTATAAGAATCATGGAGAAAAATCAGACTGTCCTAGCGATTCGTGCGTGTATCACACGGCTTTTCAAAACAAGAAACAAAGCTAACCATCCTATCTGGTTAGCCTTGTTAGAACCCTTAGGCATAATGTAATATCAAAATTTTGTTACTTTATTACAACATTGCTTTAGATTTGCGATTCCTGTTTAGCAAGAAAGGCTAAACCAGTAATAACAGCAAATCCAAGAACAAAGAAGACACTGATAGCCTTAGTATTATCACCGGTTTGCGGTAACTCATTTGGCTGCCCGTCAGCATTAGAAGGGGTGTCTTTATCACTGCTTTCCGCCGTTGAAGGTGAACTGCTCATATTGGGGGTTTGCGGTGATGTTGGCTGCCCTGCTTCGACTGGTGTCACTGAGCTTTGAGAAGGCTTATTTGAATCTTCTGGGTCAGCAGCACCAGCATTAACTGCCGGATCTCGTCCTTGCACAGGATCAGATAGGGGACTGTTGTCACCTGCAGGGGCTTGGACAGGGGCATCCGAATTTGCTGGAGCAGTAGGCTGGGCTGGAGTCACTACATCCGATGCTGGTGGATTTGCAACTTCTGTCTGACTATCAGGGGTGACTGCATTGATATTTGGTGCAGGGACTGATTCACCTTGTGAAGGATCTTCTGCTTGACTACCAGCTTGAGGTTGATCTGTTCCTGGTACCTCAAAAGAGTCTGAGCCTTCTTGGTCAGGCAGAACCTGTGCTTGACCGTTGCCGTTAGCTTGGTCGGTCGGTTCTGCAGATTGTTCTGGGGTTACTGAGTCTCTTGTCGGATCAAGTGCTTGATCGGCTCCAGCAGGGGTATTGGTCTGACCAGACGGCTGGGACTGCTCATTTGGTGTCGGAGTCTCTGCTTGCGGCGTTTTTTCAGATTCTGGAGTTACCTCAGGATCTACTGGCGCTGTTCCTTCTGAATTTTCCGGTTGTCCTGATGGTTCAGATGGCTGCTCGGGGGCTCCTGATTCAGGTTGCATTTCTGGGGCAGGATCGCTTGGAGCCGCTTCATCAGCTTGTCCACCAGCGTTTGGTTGATCAGCCCCCGGCGCAGATGGAACCTCACCTTGGTTCCCATTTGAGGGAGCTGATGGGTCAATCGACTGCGCGGGATTAGCAGGGGTGTCTGTTTGATCGTTTGGTTCAGATGGCTGCGCCGGTGTTTCTGGCTCCGGCTGTTCCTCCGTATCTGGGGTTGATCTACTTGAGTCATCCAGCTGCTCGGGATTGAGTTGAGCATTCGGCTGGGCGGGCTCACTTGGAGCTGCTTGCTCAGCTTGCGGAGTTCCTTCTATTTCTGGCACTGCAGGGGTAGACTCATCGATCTGGGGGGTTGGAATGGCAGGTGCAGGAGCTGTGCCGCTCTCTTCGCTACTATTTTCAGAACCTGATGGCTGATCCAGTGTCGGAGCGTCTGGCTGTGCCAGTATTTCCTTTTCTGGAGCTTGTTCCGAAGGGACAGCGAGATCTGGTTGCGGTGTTACCTCAGGATTTACTGGCACTGTTCCTTCTGAATTTTCCGGTTGTTCTGATGGTTCAGATGGCTGCTCAGGAACTCCTGATTCAGGTTGCACTTCTGGGGCAGGATCGACTGGAGCTGGTACCTCTGGCGTTGGTGTTGCTCCTGTTTCTGATGAATCCGGTGTTGTTCCTTCATCATTTTCTGGTTGCGATGGTTGGCTTGGAGCCGCTTCATCAGCTTGTCCACCAGCGTCTGGTTGTTCAGACCCCGGTGCAGATGGAACCTCACCTTGGTTCCCATTTGAAGGAGCTGATGGGTCAATCGACTGCTCGGGATTAGCAGGGGTGTCTGCTTGATCGTTTGGTTCAGATGGCTGCGCCGGTGTTTCTGGCTCCGGCTGTTCCTCTGGAGTTGGATTACTTGGCATTGGTACTACTGAGTGATCTGGCTGCGGTAATTCAGTATTAGCTACTGTATTGTTTGCAAAGCGGACATCTTCTCCGCTGCCTGCCTCAGTCAGTTGGAAGTTAGCTTTAAAGGCTTCTGAGAATGAATTTAAGATTTTGTTATCTGCAACAGAAATATTCTTAATGCTACCGTTTTGAGCTTCAAGATCAATAGCACCGCGTGAAATGCCATACAAATCACTTGTCGTACCTGTATTTAAAAGGTAGTTATCGTGGATATTAATCCCTGTATCATTGCTGTCAAAATTATGGCCAGGAAAAACGGTGTTTAGGCGTACACCTGCTCCTGCAAAGTTATCTTTAATAATATTGTTGGCAACTTCATGGCCCTTACCGCCGAAGATTCCAACACCTCCGGCACGCCATCCCAATTCAATAGTATTGTTGAGAAACTTGTTGTTTTCAGTAGCAGGAGCATCCGTACCGCTGTGATTGCTGGACCAGGTAGCCAAGCTGTCATCACCATTACCACGGATACTTGAGTTAATAACAGATGAATTTCTTGTACCTTGTGCGAAATTCACACCGTCAGCGAGGTTATTGCGGATACGAGCGTTTTTAACTACTAAACCATCAGTATATTTAAAACCGCCTGATGTATCGTAGTCGCCGATCCACAAGCCACATTCAAAGTGTTCTAACCAGACATCATGGATAGAAGAATCCGAACCAAGGGAGCCGGCAATGGCTTTGTACTGGGCTTGTTCATTGTAACGTGATGTTAAATTTGAATCCATATAAAGATCGCTCAATTCAACCTTGTTCACGTTATGGTTAAAGTCGAAGCCACCACCAGAGGGTTGATCGCTGGTGAAATGGAGTTTGGTGTGCCACATACCGGCACCGGAAATCTTGATGTTTGAAGCATCAACACCAATTTTTCTAGCCAAGTCAAATTGGCCTTCTGGGATATAAACATCCCTTCCAGTTGACTTCGCTTCATTAAGGGCATCGATGAGGGCTTGGCTGTCGTCAAGGCCGTCATTAGCTACGGCACCTTTGGAGGTGATATTAATGGCGTTGGAACCCTGAGCAATTGGATCGCCTACTTGTTCCAACTCGATAAAATCAATACCATAAGCAACATTATCGGCCCTATTTTTCACAAGAGATAGCGTATCCCCTGCATTAATCTGTACACCATTTAAAAGGGTGTGCACTTCATCAAAGCGGAAACGTGCTCGTGAATTGGCTGAGGGCGAATCACTAGGAATATCGCCATCCATATACTGCCAAGCTGATTTAGACGATAGATCAAGATTGGCAACACTGTTACCGTTGACTTGGACATCTAGCTGACCAGATGCTCCATCAGGAATAGTGTAGCGTACATTAATAGCATTAGCTGGATTTTGTACTTGGAACGACACTGATGAGCCCTGCTCTGGAAGTTCTACATACTTTTGATAGGAAGCTTCAACAGCAGTTGAGTCTGTGTCTGTTGAATACTCTTCCTTGGCGCCATTGGCTAGACTAGCATTTTCTGCTTCGTAAGTCGTATAGGGAACTTGTGCTCCATAGCCTGAGCTATCTGCTACATTGCTAACAGTGTTAGCCGTAGCAGATGCTTGCGGCTGTACATTTTCTGTTTGAGGGCTCGCTGGCTCACTAACAACTTGGCCAGCTGTCGCCCGAGCATCTGGCTGAGAGACAGTTACATCTGAGACTGGTGCTGAACTCTCAGCAACTTCATCAGCACTGGTTGTCGTTGCCTGCCAAGCCATACCAATTACTGCTAAGCCCATAAGGACAGCAGCTGTTCGTTTGTAGATAGGCATAAACCCTCCTTTCCTTTTGTCCAAGAAACAATTCTTCATTGGACTGTTTTCTAAAAGTTATATTATTTCTGGATTGTCTTGCGCTCAAAGATCTGAAACTTTCCCATGACTAGGAGAGGACAAGCAAGAGAGTAATGACTCGATAAGCTTATCCTCTAAAGAATTAGTTTCTTTTGCGTTTCATGAGTAGGCCGGTCACACCAAGAGTAACCACACCGACAGCTAGGATGAGAGCCAAGGTCCTATCGCCAGTTGTTGGCAGCTGTTTCGATGATGCTGCACTTTCTTGAGTTCCAGGGTCGGCAGTCTTAGCCCTACCAGTCGAAGAAGACTTCATCTCCGGATTTTTGGGGGAAGCTGGTTGTCCAAGTTCTCCAAGAGCTGCAGGCCCCTTGGGAAGCATTGGTGTATTGGGGCTGTTCTTTATGTCATCGGACTGACTAGGTCTTTCTGACGGATCTACGAAAGCCCTATCACTGTTTCTATCTGACCCACTGGCTGGATCAGCAGGAGCAATCATCTTATCTGCTGCTGAGTCAGGTGCTATTACTGCCTGATTAGCTGGTTGAAGTGGAGGTCTATCTGGCTGTACTTCTGCACTATTATTAGCAGGAGTTACAAGCTGTTCAGCCTTTGCTTCTGGCTCAGACTGATTAGTTAGCTGGGCTGGATCTCCTGTAGCAGATTGCTCAGTTACATTTTGAACTGGATCTGTTGACTCCCTAACGTCCTGCGGAGCTCGTTCTGATTCTGGCTGCTCTGGTACAAGCCCGGTCTCCTCTGAATTTTCTGGCTGTTCTGATGGTTCAGATTCAGAAGGGGGCACCGGAGTTCCTGATTCAGGCTGGGCTTCAGGGGCGACAGGGGCCGACTCAGTCGGATCCACTGGCTGCTCTGAAGCTGCAGAAGCATCAGGTTGCGCTAGTTCACCTAGAACTGGCTGCTCAGCTTGCGGAGTATTTTCTGATTCTGAAGCCGCAGGGACAGCCTCATCTGTTTGTGCTTCCTCTGATTCATTTGGAATCGTAGGGTTAAGCATTGAGCCATTTTCATCTCTATTTTCAGGTGCTGAAGGCTGTGTTGAAGCATCTGGCCCAACTGGAGTTCCTGATTCTGGAGTAGGGGCCGATTCAGTCGGATCTACTGGCTGCTCTGAAGCTGCAGGAAGCTCAGGCTGAGATGGTTCATTTAGCACTGGGATTTCTGGAGTGGCTGGAGTTCCTGATTCTGACAGTGCCTCACTGTTTTCTGGTCGTGATGGTTCACTTGGAACTGACTGTTCAGGTTCTGCAGCTGGCTCTACAGGGCTAACTTCAGCTTCACCAGATGGGGACTGGTCAGCCTCAATTGGAGCTGATTCATCAGTTTGCGGAGCGACTTCTGTTTCAGGCTCTGCCGGGTTCGTTTCTTCTGAAAGATCTGGCTGAGCTGGAGTTTGTTGCGCACTTGAGATGTAAATGACATTCCAAAGTGTTAATTTAGGGACATTGATGACGAGAACGGGTTCACCGTTTTCGTCAGTTTCTACAGAAGCAGAAACCTTTTGCATATTAGATTTAGACCAATCGTCTGGAGAAACAAGATAAGTTTGATTGGCCATACGTTGTGCTTCTTCCATAGATACATCACCTAGATTATATCTAACAGTCAGATTGGTTTGTTCATCTGGTGTCTTTTTAGCTGCAGTACCATCTTCATTCTTCCAGTCAGAATTAATTCCCATTAGGTTGATCATTTGCACGGTTCTAAAGTTATTACCCTTTTTACCGTAAGTCCACACTTGATGACCATTTAGGCCTTTAATGTCTGTTGAAAGAAGATTGTTATCCGAGTTATAGGTATTTACGATTGCATTATCGTTTTCAATACCATCACGCAGGATATTTTCATAAGCTGTGATGAACTGCTGATAATCATTGTTTTTGCGAGTTAATTCACTTGAGGTTTTCAAGGCTTGATTAGGGTAATAAGCATTTTGGAGAACCCCAATACCTTGACCATCATCATTTTGAGAATTAGCCAAAGCGGCCAAAGACATATGGTAGCCACCTGCAGCCGCAATAGAGGCTGTTGTCAGAAGTACGGCATCTGTCTGCAGGGGCCTGCCTGCTTCTGCATCGTTTCTAGCACCCTCTTTTTCGTCACCTGTCATGTAGGCGCCGACGATTAGAGATTTTCCTGTCTCGCTTCGAACTTGGTCTATACGAGCTTTAAGGTCGCCGTATTCTGTTTGGCTACGGCCATCTAGGTAAGCTGAACCGCCACCAAAAGGCCAAATTTCATTGTAGATAACGTCTTGATTGCCATCTTTTAGACGTTGGATTTGCTCACCGTTAACATCATTAACAGTTAAGTAGTAGTTGGGTAATTTTTCCTTGATGGCACGAAGGAACTCTGCGTAACCTTCTGTCATCCAGAATTTCTTGCTGTCGTCAGCACTGTCTTTGTTAGAATAGTCGTAGATTTGGTTATCACCGATGGTATCACCTTGCCAGCCGTCGAAGCCACCATTTTTCATAGCTTCGCCCATACGCTGAGCAATCAGTTCTTGCCATCTGCTACTCTTTGGATTGTAGTAACGCTGGGAAGCTGGTGCATAAGACATCACTTCGCCTTTTCTACCAGAAAACTCCGTATCGTTAGCATTATAAGCATACTCTACTTCTGCATCATCAAGGACAGGAGCTTCATTTGCATTTTCAGCCAAAATCATATTATAGAGCATAGCGACTGCTCCACCATCATGAAGTTGGTTGACAATATCTTTTATAACTTTAGTATCAATTTTAGGGTGGGGAGCCCAGCTCGTCCACGTCTGTTCAAATACTTGATCATCACTTGGAAAGGGATCCGTAGCTGATTTATAAACATCATAGAAGAAATACGAGTTAATATTCATATTCTTCATTTTTTCCAAAGCAGCACGGTATCTCTCAGCATCCTGTGCTAGGACACCATTTTCGCTGTCTTGTGAACCACCTACAACGCCATAGCGTGGGAATTTGGTCCAGTCAGTTTCATAAGCAATAGCACGGTTGATTTCACCGAGCGTATTGTTCTGGCTATCGGCCACCTTGATTTTTACAAGGTAACCACGATCATTTTCAAATTGGGAAGCTGGAATTTTTAAATCGCCAGCCTGCATAGCATAGCTATCACCGGCAGCGAGGTTCTTGGTAAACTTGTAAGATCCAATCTTGTTTTCGAGATAGTAAACATCAGCATAGACTGTGATATCTTGAGTTGTGTCTGTTGTGTTTGTGAAATCAACAGACAGATTGACATCTTGGCCTGGTCTATAGCTGGCCTTATCACTTGATAAGTCCGTAATAGCATTGCCTGACCTAGAAGCTACAATGGAGCGGGTATTAACAACTTGAGCGCTGGAAGCACGGACGATGTTAGAACCTGACACCCTATTTTGACTATCTTGAGCTTGAACTAGATAGCTAGAAGCTGGGGCAGCTGTTTCAGCTGTCTCCGGAGGGGTCTGCTCTGCAGAATTTTGTAATTCTGTACTGGCCTCAGTAGTGATAGAAACTTGCTGAGGATTAGCTTCAAGACGCACATCAGCAGGAGGTTCTTTCACTGGCGGGGCCAGAGCTTGCGTCTGTTCTGCACCAACAGTCGAATTCGTTGATACATCTACAGAGGTGGAGGAGGTCTCTTCAGCAACTGACGGAAGATTGTTTACAGTATCTTCAGCATAAGCAGTTTGAACTGATAGGCAGAGTACCATCCCGAAGGCAAGTAGAAATAACATGCTGGGGAGAGTTAGCATTTTATTTTTCACAACCATATTCTCCTTCTAATAAAATTTAAGCAGCTTTTCATTGGGGATATTCCCTTTCAGAAAAACTCGCAGCTTATATTCTATTGAAAATTTATGAAAATACAACCCATATTCTTACAAAAAACATTTACATAAAAACCCCAAAACCGCACAATTTCTTTTGCTTATTTAAAACAAAAAAATAAGCAGAGTCCTTTTGACCTCTGCTTTTTTACATTTCCATAAAACTTAGGCATTTGCGATTATTTCTTTTTTGTTACAATTCTGAATCATTTTGTTGATTAAAATATTTCGATGATCAAACAATCGATATCATCAAATCTTTTCTTAGTGCCACATTATCCTAACGATTTTTTGTATCTAAAATTATCGTAACAGGTCCGTCATTGATTAAACTAACTTTCATGTCTGCACCAAACTTACCCGTAACAACCGGAAGAGTTTGCGACAATATTTGGTTAAAATCTTGGTAAAGTTTTTGGGCAGTTTGTGGGTGTGCAGCTTCAGTAAAAGCCGGTCGATTTCCCTTTTTCGTATTTGCAAATAAGGTAAACTGCGATACTGAAAGAATCTGCCCCTTGATATCCTGAATGGATAAGTTCATTTTGCCATCAGTGTCTGAAAAAATACGCATATTCACAATTTTATGAGCAGCATAATCTAAATCTTCCTGACCATCTTCTGGCCCAATACCAACTAGCAATAGCAATCCCTGATCAATAGCAGATACAGTTTTATCGGCAATAACAACTTGTGCTTTTCTTACTCGCTGGATAACAATTTTCATAATACTTAGCTGACCTTTTTTCTGTTTCTTTTAGGGCTGTACCTTCCAAGCCTATTGAGGTAACATTAGCCATTTGTTCGTTTCACGGAATAAACATCTGGCACAATTTTAATCTTATCAACCACCGTTGTCAGGGCTGTCAGATTAGGAATTTGGAAGCTAATATGGATATTGGCAAATTTCATATCTTTAGTTGGTTGGGCATTGACTGTAGAAATACTTTTAGTTTGGTTTGAGACTATCTGAAGAACGTCATTAAGCAGACCGGAACGATTGAGGCCATAAATATCAATTTCTGCCAAATAGTCCCGACCGACCTTACTGCTTTCATCCCACTCGACCTCAATTAGGCGTTGCTCATAACCTTCTTGGCTCTTGATATTATGACAGTCCGCCCGATGAATAGCAACCCCTCGTCCCTTCGTAATATAGCCTTCTATTTCATCACCCGGAACAGGATTACAGCATTTGGCAATTCTCATCAAAAGACCTGATGACCCTTGGATAATGACCCCATTTTCGCTTTTAACCTTGAGCACGTCCTTGTTTTCATGCTTAACCTCACCGCCATTTATTAACTCATCCGCCTCGGCCTTAGCTTTGGCACGTTCTTCCTCACGGCGTTCCTTTTCGGTCAAACGATTGAAAACAGCAGCAGGGTTCATTTCTCCAAAGCCAATCGCGGCATAAAGGGCCTCTTCGCTACGAACACTTAAACGCGGTAAAATCTCTTCAATGTGCTTCTTATCTAGGTACTTATTGGCCACATACCCTTGTTCTTGAAAATAATCAACTAATAGTTCACGTCCCTTACTGATGGACATTTCCTTATCTTGATTTTTAAAAAACTGACGAATTTTATTACGGGCTTTGGTCGTTTTGACTAATTTAATCCAGTCACGGCTAGGACCGAATGAATTAGTGTTGGTGACAATTTCAACAACATCACCTGTTTTAAGCTTGGCTGTCAGCGGCACCATCCGTCCATTAACCTTAGCACCGACAGCTCTTTCTCCAACCTGAGTGTGGATAGCATAAGCAAAATCAATTGGTCCTGAATCCCTAGGTAATTCCTGTACATCACCAGATGGGGTAAAGACATAAATCCGCTCAGAGAAGATATCTTCTTTAACAGAGTCTACAAATTCTTGAGCATCACCATTGGAACCGGCTTGCAATTCAACCAAGTCTTGAATCCAGTTCATGCCAATAGCAGATTCTTTCGCATCAACCTTGCCTTTAATTCCCTTTTTATAGGCCCAGTGAGCAGCAACCCCATATTCCGCCACTTCATGCATTTCTTGGGTGCGAATTTGAATTTCAATCGGACCTTTGGGACCGTAAACGGTTGTATGGATAGATTGATAGCCATTAGATTTTGGATTGGCGATATAATCCTTGAAACGCCCAGGCATAGGGCGCCAAAGTTCATGAATATATCCCAGCATGGCATAAACATCACTCGGTGTATCCATGATACAGCGAATAGCGATTAGATCGTAAATCTGGTCAAACCGTTTTTTCTTATCGCGCATTTTACGGTAAATAGAATAAATATGTTTAGGGCGACCGTAAATTTTGCCTTCTAGACCCTGCTCACTGGTGTAATCCTTAATCTTGTTGACAATCTCATCTACCAGAGTTTCACGTTCACGACGCTTTTCTTTCATCATGTGGGAAATTTTATAGAACTCTGCTTCATTAAGATACCTAAAGGCTAAATCTTCTAATTCCCATTTGATAGCGCTGATCCCTAAACGATGCGCCAGCGGAGCATAAATCTCCATGGTTTCACGGGATATACGTTTTTGTTTATCTGGCCGCAAATGTTTTAGGGTCCGCATATTGTGCAACCTATCGGCCAACTTTACCAATATAACCCGTATATCTTTGGACATTGCCATCAGCATTTTGCGGTGGTTTTCAGCTAATTGTTCTGCATGAGATTTATATTCAACCTTACCAAGTTTTGTGACCCCATCTACAATCTGACGAACATTTAGGCCAAATTCTTTTTCTAAATCATCAAGGCTGGCGTCTGTATCTTCAACAACATCGTGCAAAAAACCACAAGCAACGGTTACAGAATCCAATTTTAGTCCTGCTAATATTCCTGCAACTTGAATTGGGTGAATGATATAGGGTTCTCCAGATTGTCTGCGCTGCTCCTTATGAGCCTCTGTCGCATAATTTAAGGCCTTCTGTACAAAGGCAACATCATCTGGGTTCATATAATTTTGGACTAAGTTGACAACTTCTCCACCTGATAAATTAGGTTTCTCTGCCATACACTTTCCCCTTACTAAAACTTGAACTAGTTGCCTTAATTTTAACACTTTTTATATAGGAAGAAAAGTTGCCAAATTTCAATTTTGGCCTATATAAAATTTCGAACTGCCAGTTGTTCAGAGTTCTACTCTATAAAGAGAAGAGAATTTAAACAATTCATGGGTTGAACGCAGGATTTTGAACTTTTTCAGCCATTCCCTTATCTACTTTTATAGTCGGTCCTTTTTAAATGATAAATAAAGCTTACCACAAATAGGTAAGCCATTAATAGTCTCAACTTTTTCTTATCTCTCCATCTCTAAGGCATAACTGACTGCACTCAAAGCGTATAGCGGGGCAGTTTCAGTCCGCATGATACGAGGACCAAGTCCAATCTTGATTCCACCTAGTTCTTCAAAGGCTGCAATTTCTGAAGGAGAAATGCCGCCTTCAGGACCAAAGATAAAGAGCAAATTCATACCTGCTTCAAGATTAGACAGCTCTCGCGCTAAAGCTGACAGTTTTCCTTGTTTAGCTGTTTCTTCATAAGCGATGAAGATCTTATCAAAAGCTGCGAATTGATCTAGAAAATCAGCCTTTTTTTCAAACAATTTGACTTCTGGTACACGATTGCGTTTAGATTGCTCGGCAGCTCCTAGGGCAATCTTATTTAATTTTTCCTCTTTTTTGGCTAATTTCCTACCATCCCATTTAACAACTGACCAGTCAGCAGGGTAAGCCCAGATGCAGTTAGCTCCAAGTTCTGTAGCCTTTTGTGTCACGAGATCCAGTTTATCCCCTTTGGGAAAACCAGAGGCTATCGTTACATGGATGGGTAATTCTACATTGTCCGCGAGTTCTTCTACCAACTCGAGCTGATGAATAGAGCTATCCACTACCCTAGCCAAGTGTTTCACACCATCTTCAAAAACCAAGACAAGCTCGTCACCATCCGCCAAACGCATTACCTGAAACATGTGCTTGATGGTCCCCTTATCTGTGATAGTAACAGGATTTATCGCTGATCCTTTTATAAAATACTGCTGCATCTAGCCTCCAATTACACCTGAGATTGCATTTGTTTTCTTGAATACCAAAGCATTCCACTCACCTTGGATTATCTGAGTTTCTAGGAAAAAGCCTGCGCTGTAGGCCGCTTCCAAAACTACCTCTAATTTATCCGTAATAATACCAGACATGATGAGATAGCCTTCATCCTCTAGCAGGCGGTAGGCATCATCAGTTAGGTGGACCAGGATATCCGCCAAGATATTGGCTACTACGACATTCGCTCGTTTTTCAACGCCTCGCAACAAATCACCTTCTCTTACACGAATATTTTCAGTCCCTGGATTGAGATTAATATTCTCCTGAGCCACGCGCACCGCTACATCGTCCAAATCATAGGCGTAAATCTCTTTAGCACCAAGGAGTGAGCTGGCAATAGAAAGGACACCAGAACCCGTTCCCACATCTAACACTGTTTCACCTCCCCGCAGAACTTGTTCTAAGGCGTAAAGGCTCATCTTAGTTGTTGGGTGGGTTCCTGTTCCAAAGGCCATCCCTGGATCCAGCTTGATGATTTTTTCATCAGCACGAGCATTATAGTCTGTCCAGCTAGGGACAATGGTTAAGTCACGGGTGATACGAGCTGGTTCGTAGTACTGTTTCCAGTTCTCTGCCCAGTCCTCTTCAGCTAGTTCCTGAGTGAAGAGCTCTACCTGACCTGTCTCTAGACCAAAGTCAGCAAGCTCTGCCAAACGCTGACTGACCTCTTTTTCGATGTCTGCCATATTGACAGTTTCGGGATAATAGGCCGTAATTTTGACAGTTTCAACCTGCTCAACCTCCGGAAATAGTTCACCATACTTACCGATCGGACCGAGATAGTCTGCACTGTCATCAATCGCTACTCCTTGGCTGCCTGATTCAACCAAAATATTGGAAGCTGCTTCTTCTGCTTCACGTTTGACTGTTATGGTTAGTTCTTGCCAGTTATTCATAAGCTAAAATACTACTCCTTTTTTCTATCTATTAGTATCTCGGATAAGGATAAAATTCCTTTTCTTTTAACTCTGCTCTGCCTTTTTCAAAAGCTATATCATCCCAGGCAATAGCAAATTCCTCTGCATCTTCATCGGCTAAAAAATCCATGAGACTACTAAGTCCGTCTGTTGCAGTATCATTGAGGAAGTCTGCAAAATAGGCAACAAACTCACGTGATAAGCCCTTTTTAGGCTCATAGGGAATGCTCACCAAGTAATCTTGCGCATCAAACTGTGATTTAGCTGGATTGTAAAAGAGAACATAGTCTTCAAAGACGATGTCTTCGCTGCTTTCTTCTCCCTTGTCATCAACTGTTGTAACACCAGCCGTATTCTGTGCCTCAAGCACAAAAGTTACTTCGATCGCATGATTCTTCTTATCCCAGTCCATGGCAAAGTCAAAATCAAAGCGCTTTTCCAACTCCTCCTCTAAAACTGATAAAAATCCATACTTAGCCATCAGCTGCTCCCTTTTTGCATTTTTTCCTATTATATCATTTTACAGAGAAGAAAAACGTCTATCGTTTGCATCTTTACATAGCGTTTTTATATGAAGTTGTTCTAAGTGCTTTTATGTTACAATAAAGTTAGTAAGGTCAAGGAGGGAGTCATGCCAGAAAATCTTGCACTTCGTATGCGTCCGACGAATATTGATCAGATTATCGGTCAGAACCACTTAGTTGGTGAAGGTAAGATCATCCGCCGGATGGTCGAAGCCAACATGTTGTCGTCCATGATTCTCTATGGTCTGCCTGGGATCGGCAAAACCTCGATTGCCAGCGCCATTGCAGGAACCAGTCAATATGCTTTTCGTACTTTTAACGCAACTACTGATACTAAAAAGCGCCTGCAGGAAATCGCTGAGGAGGCTAAATTTTCTGGTGGGCTTGTGCTCATGTTGGATGAGATTCACCGCCTAGACAAGACCAAACAGGATTTTCTTTTGCCTCTGTTAGAAAATGGGAATATTACTATGATTGGGGCAACTACGGAGAATCCCTTTTTCTCAGTGACACCAGCCATTCGCAGCAGGGTACAGATTTTTGAGCTAGAACCCTTGTCTAATAAGGATATCAAAGAAGCTATAGACTGGGCTATTTCTGATAAAGAGCGAGGCTTTGACTTTGAGATTCTGCTGGATGATGACGCCAGAAATTTTATCGCTACAGCGACTAACGGGGATCTACGTTCCGCTTTTAATTCTTTGGAACTGGCTGTCATGTCTACTCAGCCCGATGAGGTGGGAAAGCGCCACATCACTCTAGACACAGTTGAAAATAGTCTGCAGCGATCTTATATTACCATGGACAAAGATGGAGACGGCCACTATGATACCTTATCAGCCCTACAGAAGTCTATCCGTGGTTCTGACGTCGATGCCAGCCTCCACTATGCAGCTCGTTTGGTTGAAGCGGGCGATCTCCCCAGTCTGGCTCGGCGATTGATTGTCATTGCTTATGAGGATATCGGTCTGGCTAATCCTGAGGCTCAGGTTCATACTGTCACAGCCTTAGACGCTGCTCAAAAAATCGGTTTCCCTGAAGCCCGTATCTTAATTGCCAATATTGTCATTGACCTAGCACTCTCGCCCAAGTCCAACTCAGCTTACACGGCTATGGATGCCGCCTTAGCTGATTTACGGAAATCTGGCAATCTTCCGATTCCCCGTCATTTACGTGATGGACATTATGCTGGTAGTAAAGAATTAGGTAATGCTCAAGACTATCTTTATCCCCATGCTTACCCGGAAAAATGGGTTAAGCAGCAGTATTTACCTGATAAACTTTTGGGTGTTAATTATTTTCAAGCCAATGAGACGGGCAAATATGAACGGGCTCTTAGGGCAAATAAGGAAAGAATTGATAAACTTTCTGAGTAAACCGCCTAAATTTCATAAAAACTCGTGTTTACCTCTTGAAAAAATTTTCAAAAATGGTATTATAAGATCATAAAACTGCTGTGGTATACGAGTCCACATCACTGTGTTGACCGACTAAATCTTTGTATTTTGGGAAACATAAGTCTTTTTACAGTATGCAAGCCGTTTCACGCGGAAGCAGCTAAGTAAAAGCGAGTTGCCCACCTGCTTTATCTTGCGGGTTCAATACAAAACGTGGACCACCGGTACCAATACAGCTCTTCTCCTTCCTTAGCTCAGTTGGTAGAGCAGCGGACTCTTAATCCGTGGGTCGTAGGTTCGAGCCCTACAGGGAGGATAAACTTAAGGAGTAAAAGCCTATGTTTAATAGGTCTTTTTATTTGCTAGGAGTTTATGATGGGAAGAAAAAGATTATTTTTACTGCTGTGCCTCTTAGCAGCCTGTGCTGTTTTAGCAGCCTGTAGTTCTAAGAGACAGACCAACACTGACAAGTCAGTATCAACCTCCAATTCTGCTCAAAGTATAAATGACGGAAAAATCGGTGGCAAGAAAAATTTTAGCAGCAAGCGTCATCCAGAGGATTTACCAGAAGATGCGGGCTCTGCTAAGACAGATAAGATTTATGCCACTGACGGTAGTGAGATTTACTATGAGTCTTATGAATCAGGCTTTTCAGCCTCTACTCCAGAGTATAAGGGGTATACTAATGACAATGTCAAGGATATTTTAGGCGAACCTAATCGAACCATTACAAATAGATCTGATATGTCTTTAATATTACAAAAAGAGGAACAAGAACGCATTGTCAGTTTATTTAAGTCAGATAAAATTTCGCGTGAAGAGGCAAGGGCATTCTACGCTGTTGCAACTGATTATTCTCTCGATGATCTGAGTCATTATTATATTTATGAGTATAGTGATAAGAATATCATTCTCCTCTTTGCTAAGGGAAGCAATAAGTTGTCTTATATGACCCCAGATCCTGACTACGCTTATTGGCGTTAACCTAAGGCTGGGTGCTCGTCCAGTCTCTTTGTTTTGGAATAAACTCTTAACGCAGTTGTTGGGATAAAACTAAGCTGGCTAGGTCGGTCAATTTAGTTTTATCCCCAACATCCAAAGTTTGGGAAGGGACCGCTTCAGATCGCCACCTAAAAACTAGGACGTGGGATCAACCAAAATTTTCAATTTTTGGTTGATCCCACTCTTTTTTACTATCTTTTTTCTGAAAGTTCTCTCGCGATTTTCTGAATTTTTGGTATAATAAGGGCTAAATAAGAAAGGAATGGAGACACTTATGACTGCACAAAAGATGAGCGCACAAGAAATTATTGCCTACATTGGTAATGCTGAAAAAAAGACTAATGTTAAGGTGACTTTTGAGGGAGATTTGTCTGGGGCTATTCCTGCCCAAGTAACCAAATTAGGAAATGTGCTCTTTGGCGATTGGCAGGCTATTGAGCCTTTACTTGTCAATCTGACTGAAAACAAAGATTATGTCGTTGAACAAGATGGCCGTAATTCTGCAGTCCCTCTGTTGGATAAACGCCATGTCAATGCTCGTATTGAACCCGGGGCTATTATCCGTGATCAAGTTACTATTGAGGATAACGCTGTTGTCATGATGGGGGCTGTCATTAACATTGGCGCTGAAATCGGAGCTGGTACGATGATTGATATGGGAGCTATTCTAGGTGGTCGTGCTACCGTTGGTAAAAACAGCCATATTGGAGCTGGTGCAGTTCTAGCTGGTGTGATTGAGCCTGCCAGTGCTGAGCCTGTTCGTATAGGCGACAATGTACTTGTCGGTGCCAATGCAGTCGTTATCGAGGGAGTTCAAGTTGGTAATGGTTCTGTTATTGCAGCTGGTGCTATTGTGACTCAAGATGTTCCAGAGAATGTTGTTGTTGCTGGTGTTCCTGCTCGTGTCATCAAAAAAATTGATGAGAAGACACAGCAAAAGACTGCCCTAGAAGACGCCTTGCGTAATCTCTAATTTCAATCAGCTTTATATCAGAGTGAGACGGGGTAATCAGCTGGAAAGCCACTCATTGTCTCACTCTATTTTATTAGGAGAAAAAGATAAATGACTTTAGACCTCATTAAAATTCGCCGTGACCTCCACCAAATTCCTGAAATTGGTCTGGACGAGTATGAAACACAAGCCTATCTCTTGGCTCGTATTGCTGAAATCAGCGCAGGTAAAGACTTTGTTTCCCAGCGAACTTGGCGGACTGGTGTTTTGGTTTTTCTGCAGGGGTGTAGCCCTGAAAAAACGGTCGGCTGGCGGACAGATATCGATGGTTTGCCTGTTCAGGAAGATACTGGTCTCGATTTTGCTAGCAAACACAAAGGACGGATGCATGCTTGCGGCCATGACATTCATATGACGACCGCACTTGGTCTACTTGATGCGCTTGTGCAGGTACAGCCTAAGCACAATGTTCTCTTCCTATTCCAGCCTGCAGAAGAAAATTTTGCTGGTGGTAAACTGATGTATGACGAGGATGCTTTTGGCGATTGGAAGCCCGACGAATTTTATGGTCTTCATGTCCGACCTGATTTGAAAGTCGGTGATATCGCTACGAATACTAGCACTTTATTTGCGGGGACCTGTGAAACCTTAGTAACCTTCAAGGGAACCGGTGGTCATGCTGCATTCCCCCATGAAGCTAATGATGCCTTGGTTGCTGCTGCTCACTTTATCACTCAAGTTCAGACTATTGTCAGTCGTAATGTAGATCCTATTGAAGGGGCTGTTGTAACCTTTGGATCCATGCATGCTGGAACTACCAACAATGTCATTGCAGAAGAGGCTAAACTCCATGGTACTATTCGTACCTTGACTCAGGAGATGAATCTTTTAACCCAAAAGCGGCTGAAAGAAATTGCTCAAGGAGTAGCTGCAGCTTTTAACTTAAAAGTGGAAGTCGAATTGATTCAGGGAGGCTATCTACCAGTCGAAAATGACCCCGAACTTGCTAAAGATTTAATGCGTTTCTTTGACCAGAAAACAGAGGCCAATCTTATTGATATCTTGCCAGCTATGACTGGAGAAGACTTTGGTTACCTCTTGCATAAAATTCCAGGTGCTATGTTCTGGTTGGGTATCGATTCGGCAGCTCCGCTCCACAGTCCTAAGATGAATCCCAAGGAAGAAGTTCTGGCTTTTGCTGTTAATACTATCTCTAAATTTTTGTTCTATCGTGCACATGTTCAGTAAAAAGGTAAAGACCTGCATTCTTCGGCAGGTCTTTAGTATTATTTTGTTCAAATGAGTATTCCCTAAGGCTGGTTTAGCCAAAAAATGGTAAGATACTAGTATGTTAAAATCTGAATTGCGCCGTAGCGTCCTTCTCTCTCTTAGGCAGCAGGACCGTGTTAAAAAAGCAGAAATAGACTCTTTTTTGTACCGAAAATTAATTAAAACACAAGAGTACCAAAAAGCACAAATCATTGCGACCTACTTGCCCTTTGACTTTGAATACGATACTCGTTTTCTGATTAGTCGGGCACAAGAAGACCGTAAAACCGTTTTAATCCCCAAAACCTACCCTAATAGTCGTATGATCTTTACGGAATACAACCCTAACAGCCTTAAAAAGACACATTTTGGGCTACTTGAACCCATTAATGGAGAAGCTATTGATAAAGAGCATATCGATCTTATCCATGTCCCAGGGGTAGCCTTTAATCCTCAAGGCTACCGTATTGGCTACGGTGCCGGTTTCTATGATCGCTATTTGAAGGATTTTCAAGGAGCAACTATTAGTACTATTTACCCTTGTCAAGAGGCAAACTTTTTGCCCGATAAACATGATATTCCTGTTAGAAAGATATTAACCTATGCTAAAAGATTTTAAAAAATACCCTGCCACTTATATCTTACTTTCTGTCACAGTTTTAATTTTCCTAGCTATGAACATTATCTATTTTGGTAGGGCTACATCAAGCGCAGCTATCTATCGCTTTGGTGGTATGTATGGACAAGTTGTTCAGTATGATAACCGACAACTTTGGCGCCTAGTATCTCCTATTTTTGTTCACATTGGTTGGGAACACCTCATTATCAATGGTATTTCTTTATACTTTGTTGGTCGTATTGCCGAAGAACTTTGGGGAACAGTCAAATTTTTTATCCTTTATCTACTAGCAGGTATCATGGGAAATATAGCAACCCTCTTTTTCACCCCAGACGTACTAGCAGCAGGGGCTTCTACTTCACTCTTTGGTCTATTTGCAGCTATTGTCACTATCAGCTATATTGGCAGTAATGCTGTTCTCAAGCAGATTGGTAATCAGTTTCTCATCTTAATAGCCCTCAATTTGGTCTTCAATATTATGGATCTACTGTCTGGTCATCCAAGTGTCAGTTTCGTCGGTCATCTAGGCGGAGCTTGGGGGGGCGCTCTGGTGGCGCTCTGGTTGCCTATGAACCGCTTTAAGTCTAATATCCCTAAGGGACTTAAGCTGTTGGCTCTATTTGCCTATTTATTTTTCGCATTTGGTATGCTTGGCTTGGCACTCTCGTAATTGTTTTTTCTATTCACTAAAGGGAAATTTGTCTATGAAATTTTTAATTCCACCGGCTAAAGAACTGCAGTCCAATTTCACATCAGCCCCGCATCAACTCCCACCTGTTAGCCTCCCTATTCTTGAGGTACTAGCTCAAGCGAGTGTTCCTGAGCTTGAAAAGATTTACGGTGTTAAAACTCAATCCGCTCTAATTGAAGCACAACGTATTGCTGATCTGGAGCAAGGAACGGCATCTGGTTATCCCGCTTTAGAACTGTTCAATGGGCTTATGTATCGTAATATTGACAGAAACTTGACAGAAGCGCAACGACTCTTTACAAAAAAGCACGTCTACATTACTTCTGCTTTTTATGGTATTATTAGTGCTTTGGATCTCATTGCACCATATCGATTGGATTTCCAGTGTAAAGTTAAAATTGACACACAATCTCTTAAAAACTACTGGCGACCTATCTTTGATAATTTTTGCTCTGAGACTGATGAGATAATTGTTTCCTTGCTTTCTAATGAATTTGAGGCAGTCTTTTCACCAAGCTGTGCCAAAAATTTTATTAGAGTTACTTTTCATGAGGAACAGAACGGTCAGCTAAAAACACATTCAACGATTTCTAAAAAGGCTCGCGGCCGCTTTTTAAGTCAGGTTATCAAAAAACAAATTCAAGCGCTAGAGGATATTAAGAACCTTAGGGTTGATGGATTTGATTATCGATCTGATCTCTCTAATGAACAAAATCTTATATTTGTAAAACCTAATACATTTAAATAAACAAAACAAAAGCATAAAACTCAAAATAAAGTTTTATGCTTAACGTTTCCTTGTACGGTATTAGTCTCTTATATCCTTTATTTGATAGTAAAGCAATTGTACATGACTACTCTCAGGCGGGGCTAATATAATTTACCTAAGGTAATCTATATGAGATTGTCACGACTAACTTGCTCATAGGTTGCCTGCCCATCATTGAGTTTATCCCAAATTACAACCTCTTTCTTGGCTAGAGATTTTTTGACATCAATGATCCGCTGGTTAGAAGAGCCCCTGAATTGCAGCATCAGATTTTTCTTAGTGATATCAAAGCGACCATCTACTAAAATATCGACCAAATGTAATAATTCAAGTTTATCAGGTGTTTCTAGCATAAGCTCTTCCCAAGTGTAACCTGTCCATGACCAAATGTCCTTTTGGGGCAGCTCTTGGCGAATACGCTTAACTAAGGGTAAAAGAATACCTGTATTTAGGAAGGGTTCCCCGCCCAGCAGGGTCAGCCCTTGGACATAGGGCTGAGATAAATCAGCCATTATTTGCTCTTCCAATTCTTGAGTATAGGGGATACCAGCCTTGAAAGACCAAGTAGCTGCATTATAGCAGCCCTCACAATGAAACATGCAACCGCTGACATAGAGGGAATTACGTACGCCTTCTCCGTCAACAAAATTGAAGGCTTTATAATCAATGATACGTCCTTGGCTAAGCTCCTCTGATTTCCACTCCTGTGGTTTGGGATTATTCATCTTTTTTCTCCACTTCTATCCAATAGCGTTCAATTCCGCCTCTAATATCTTCTAGTTTTCCTCCATTAGCCAGCACAACTGCACGGCTAGCGGGATTGTTATCGTGACAGGTCACTAAAACTTGCTGTATATTTTTGACTTGACAGATATGTAAAGCCTTTGTCAACATAGTTTTTGCTATTCCCTTGTTACGCTGACTTGGTCTAACCCAATAACCAATATGACCACCTGCCTGACGTAAATAATCGTTAAGACGCAGGCGTAAATTGAGAAAACCAAGAGCTAAGCCATTATTTTCAGCAAAGGCTACAAATTGGATCGACGGAACCCACCCCTCAGGTAGGTTTAAGCCTAATTCCGCATCTTGATTCTGTAATAGCCAGTCTTCATAGTCAAAGTTTTCTGACGGTGCCGACCAAAAGCTGCTATCATGCGAACTGCCTTCTCTTTCAAATTCTTCTATCATATCCAGAATATTTGCTTTATCTCCTAACGACGGACGACGCAATTCCATAACCTTCTCCTTTTTTGTTTGGTAAGAAAGAGTCTGAGACAAAAGTCCAGACTCTTTAGTATTGTTCTAGATTTACGCAGTGATTGGCTTTCTGTAACTGGACATTTCTAGTTTTTAAGTGCCCCTTAAACAAGAAAGAAGCAGAGATCTGAGCCTTAAAATGGGAGAGTGAAGAAAATCAGAATTGTGATTTTATCACGATTTACTGATTGAGTCCCTCTCTCCTTTTTATATTATCTATTCTTTCCAATCCTAGTTTGTTTTAAGAGCTCTCGAACACGCGCTTTTTGATCATTTTGAATATACATTGACTGCTTTTCGTGATAGCGGTTAACTTGTGCCTTTCCCTTATCATCCAATTGATACTTTCCCATCCTACTACCTCTTATCTAACCAATATATTGTATTAATCGTTATTAACTATTTGCAGCCAATCCCTTCTCATGCAAATAATATCGAACCAATTCATCAACAATTTCGTCAGGATGATGTCGGCGAATGTGGTTGCGAGCATTATTGTGACGAGGAACATAGGCTGGGTCTCCGCTGAGAATATAACCGACAATCTGGTTAACAGGATCATAACCAATCTCACTTAAAGACTGAGATACTGTTATTAAATCATTGACCAACTCATTAGAGTCCTCATCTAAGTTAAAGAGAACTGTATCACCCACAAAATTTTTCTCTTCTGACATCCTTTCTCCTTCCGCTAAATTTTATCTCATTCTTTCCCAGGATTTTTTATAGTTGAACCATTCATATGCTTAACACGGGCTGAAATTTCCTTATGGCGCCCATTAACCATAGGACGTGCTTGAGGGTTGCCAAGATAACCACAAGTCCGTTTGACAACATCAACCGTTTTAGGGTCTGTATTTCCACAGTTGGGACACATAAAGCCACGTTCAGTCGGCGTAAAATCTCCCTCAAATCCGCATTCATAACATTTGTCAATCGGAGTATTAGTTCCTAGATAACCGACCTTATCATATGCGTAGTCCCACACAGCCTCAAGGGCCTTAGGATTTTGTTGCAAGACAGGATATTCACAATAGTGGATAAATCCACCACTAGCCCCTAGTTCAGGGTAATCCTTTTCAAAATCTAATTTTTCAAATGGTGTCGGATTCTTACGCACATCATAGTGGAAGGAGTTGGTGTAGTACTCCTTGTCCGTAATGTCCTTAACCTTGCCAAACTTCTCCGTATCTAAACGACAGAATCGGTCAGTTAGGCTCTCAGATGGTGTTGAATAGATAGAAAAATGGTAGTCATATTCATCTGACCAAGCTTCAACCATTTTCTTCATCTGGCGGATGATATCTTTTGTAAATCCCTTAGCCTCTGGATTGTTTTCCCATTCACCGCCATAGAAGACAGTAGCAACTTCGTAAAGACCAATATAGCCTAGAGAAACTGTTGCCCGACGATGTCTAAAGAGCGTATCAACATTGCCTGTTTTTGGCAGACGCTTACCAAAAGCCCCATATTGATAGAGGATAGGAGCATTAGCGGGACTAGCTTCCTTTACGCGTTCAACGCGATAGACTAGGGCATCCTTAGCAATTTGCATGCGTTCAGCAAAAAGTGACCAAAACTTCTCCTTATCACCATCGGATTCCATAGCGATACGTGGTAAATTAACTGTTACCACCCCAAGATTCATCCGTCCAGAGTTTACTTCCTGACCATTTTCATTTCTCCATCCCTGAAGGAAAGAGCGACATCCCATTGGTGCTTTAAAGGAACCCGTCAAATCAATAATCTTATCATAGGATAAAACATCTGGGTACATACGCTTGGTTGCACATTCTAAGGCTAACTGTTTTATATCGTAATTTGGAGTATTAGGCTCTAAATTAAGTCCACGCTTGAGCGTAAAAATTAATTTAGGGAAAATGGCTGTTCGGTGTTCACTTCCTAAACCCTTAATTCGGATCTCTAAGATGGCCTTTTGAATTTCCCGTTCAAACCATGATGTTCCCAAACCAAAACCCAAAGAGGTAAAAGGAGTCTGTCCATTCGAGGTAAAGAGTGTGTTAATCTCATACTCCAAAGACTGCATGGCATCATAGATGTCCTTTTTTGTTTTGGCACGCGCATAATCTTCCCACTTATCCTCAGCAACCCACTTTTTAGCATCAGCCAAGTGCTTTTGATAATTAAGTTCAGCGTAAGGGGCTAAAAATTCATCAATCCGATCAGCCGTACAACCGCCATATTGACTGGAAGCCACATTGGCAATAATTTGGGAGATCTGGGCAGTTGCTGTCTGAATTGATTTGGGACTTTCAACATCAGCATTACCAATTTTAAAACCGTTAGCCAGCATCCCCTTAAAGTCAATCAGGCAGCAGTTCGTCATAGGCGTGTAGGGGCTATAATCCAAATCGTGGAAATGGATATCTCCCTTTTGGTGAGCGTTAGCAACATGAGGTGGCAGCATTTTCAAGCCAATCGATTTCCCCACAATACCGGCGGTCAAATCACGCTGAGTATTAAAAACGTCACTGTCTTTATTAGCATTTTCATTGACCACAGTTTGATCTTTGTTAAGCAAGCGATCAATGGTGAAGTTGATGTCTGTCGCTTGTGAACGGGCGAAATCTCGTTTAGTACGGTAATTAATATATTCCTGCGCAATAGCATATTCATTAGCATTGAGCAATTCATGTTCAACGATACTTTGGATCTCATAAATTTTGACATCGGCTGTAAAACGATCGGCGATTTCTGCTACGATACGATCAGTAATACCCTTTAATTTCGTTTCCATCAAGGGAGACAGCTCTGAAACTTCTTGACTTGCCCGCAGTAAGGCCTGATAAATTTTATCACTGTCAAACTTTGTTCGACGGCCATCGCGTTTGATAACTGTAATTTCTGGATTTGTGATAACGAAGTTTTTTTCTAATGTGATCATTTTTCCACCTCGGTCTCCATTATAGCACAAGGCCAAAAAAAATCAATATGTTGTGGTGAGTTTTTTATTAAACCACAACATATTGATTTTGATAGCTGAAATTATTTCTTTTGATAAATCGTGAAATGACTGGCATCATCTAAGGATTTCTTATCGTAAGCCCCCTTAAGATTATGTAACACTTCTGACGGTAACTTTTCATCATTGTTAACAATAATATACTCAGCGCTGTCTTGAATCAGGTCATCGCTCAGTTTTTGGCTGTTGGCAGCATTAGCTATATTAACAGACGGTAGCGGAAATTGTGAAACCGACTGGCGAGCTGTCCCCAAATAAATTTTTGACGAGTGATCCCAGACATAGATCTGAGAGTCCTCACTTGTATTTTCCCTAAGATAATTAGCAATGCTACTGCGTTCGCGATTGAGTCCCAGGGAGGCGATTCCTAAGAAGATTGGTATACCTATCCCTACCACTATGACTAAGATGGGGAGCTGAAAATGCTTCCGAGCGAAGACCGCCCAGTAATTATCCTTGACCTCACGGCTGCGTTTACGCCGGTGGGCAGCATGGCTAGCCCGCCCCTCTTTTTTCCCATTTTCCATACCATCGTTAATTACCAAGGCTGTCAAAATCAGTCCAAAGGGTAGAGGTAACAGAAGTTGATAAAGGTAATAACTTTGTGAAAAAACTCCCATTAATAGAGTTAAAACTAGGGTAAGAAAAATAAGCCATTTAGGTATTTTGAATTTTGTTTCCTGGCTGCGGTGCCCAAAGAAACCAAACAGTCCCAAGAGTAGACCAGAAGCTGCTGCTATTAAAATTTGGTAGGGAAGGGTAATGAGCAAGGATTCCTTAGCAATAGCAAAGACAGTAAAATTATAGGTGAGGGCCTGATTGATATAATCCTCTAAATTTCCCATATTAAAGACAAAGTAGCCAACCGTATAATAAACCACAATAGCACCAAAAATCATGCACAAAAGCTGATAAAAGCCTCTGGCAAAGTGACGTTGGCTAAAATTATAGAGACCGATAGCTACGAAAGACAGGATCCAGAAGATGAGACTGCGGGGTTCCAACAAGGCAGCGAGGGTTCCAAAAAATCCATAAATCACAAAGGCCTCATCATTGATATAGCCTGTAAAATACTTAGTCAAAAACCATAAAGCATTTAAGATGAAAGGAAAGGCCCATTGGATAGGGTAAAGATTGCCAAAACCGAATCCGAGATTGAGTAGATAAAAGACAAGGGTAAAGGTCATACCCATCCCAGACTTATCAGTCAAGAAACTAATAATTTTATAGAGGTAAATCCCTGACATATAAAAAGCCAAAAATTCTACCAACATCAACCACAGGCTAGATCCTAAAAGATAGCTGAGCGCAATAATTCCGTAAAAAAGGAAACCACCTGTCGCAAAAATATCTTGATAAGGAACATGTCCTTGGCTCATGATCTGTCCTGTATATAGGTTAGTGGTTTGGGCAGCATTCCCAAAGTCTGTCAGTAGAGGGTTGGCCACTGAGGTCAGAGCTAAAACCAAACTAAACAGAAGAATATAAAATCTGTGTGAGCCGTCTACCTCAACTTTATGAAAGGATGATTCTTCATGCGGTGTTTTTTCCTCAACTCCCTCGGCCTCACTCTTCCTGCGGCTGTATGTTGGAAGTTCTTCATCTTGTCTATAATCTGCCATCCGTTCTCCTCATTAAAATGATAAAGCTGATACGCTTGGTTTGTTAGATTTTTCTGTTTACATTATCCTCTCTAGTATATCAGAATTTAGTCTTTAGTCAATTTTCTAAGGATTATGCTATAGGTCAGAATCTCCTTGAAGCGGTGATGGGAACGTCTTAGGTAGCTCTCTAAAAATTCCTGTTCTTCGGGTGATAAATTTTCTTTCTTCATAAATAGAATCCTCTATCTATTTATTCGAAAAAGTCAAAGATATCTCTTATTGGGCTACATTAGAGTTTAGTTTAGCAAGACCCAAATAAAAAGAGCTGGAATGATGAAACCTGCTCCTCTACATTCTATTCTTCATCTAAAAAGCTGTTAAAGACTTCTTCTATCATGTCCCACTCAGCATTAGAGTCTTCCGGTATTGGCTGTAAATCTCCTTCTGTACCATCCTCATTCTCCGTGAACGAGTATGCCTGAATTTCGATTTCTCCGTTATCGTCTTCCTGAGCGCCAGCTGGCACCAGCAATACATAGTTTTTGCCAAATTCTTCACGACCGTCAATAGTCAAAAGAATTTCAAATAAGGTCTCGTTTCCTTGCTCATCAACAAGGGTAATCACTTCATGATCATGGTTGTGTTCGTGTGCCATAATTCTTCTCTCCTCTTTATATAACTCCAAAAGTCCAGCTATTCCCAAATCAGAACTTGTATTGAAATGGCTTAACTTCAGAGATAACTTGCTAAAATAAACGATCTAAATAATTTTGCAAAATCAGCTGAGCGGCTAACTTATCAATAACTTTCTTACGCTTACCGCGGCTAACATCAGCCTGCTCTACCAACATACGCTCAGCTTGGACAGTCGTCAGTCGTTCGTCCTGATAATCAACAGGCAACTGAAAGAGCTCGGAGATTTTTTCCCCATAATTTCGGCTAGCTTCCACACGTGGGCCGCTAGTATTGTTCATATTTTTAGGCAAGCCGACAACAAATTTCTCGACCCTATATTCCTTAATCAACTCACCTAAACGTTCAAAGCCAAATTCTTCTCTCTCTTCGTTTATCTGAATAATCTCAAGGCCTTGGGCTGTAAAACCAAGTGGATCACTAATCGCGACACCAACCGTTTTCGAGCCTACATCTAGTCCCATTATCCTCATTAAACGTCGATTCCATTTCCTTTAAGATAAAAGCGAACGAGCTCCTCGACAATTTCATCACGTTCATATTTGCGAATCTTATTACGAGCGTCATTATAACGAGGCACATAGGCAGGATCCCCACTTAATACGTAGCCAACGATTTGGTTAATCGGATTGTATCCTTTATCATTAAGTGAGCGATAGACAGCGGTCAAGGTATCACTAATTTCCTGCTTATTTCCATCATCTAAATTGAAACGAACGGTTTCATCTGTAAATCCCATACTTGCACCTTCTTTCTGAATGCCAACAACTTCCTGTTATTATACCTTATTTTCCTTATCTTTTCAATGAAAAGTCACTCTTTAAGCAGGGTCTACCTTGGTAGCACCGCGCTGGGCTAAATACAAGATGTACTCCAATGGTGTATTCTCTTTTGTTACATCAAGAAAGAAGCCCACATCGTCGAGAGAGTCACTATCAATACTTTTCATATCGATATTAATATTAGCTTTTAGCTCATAATTATTTGTAATATCCAAGTTTACTGTTACACCTTTGGTATTTTTTAACTCTTGGATCGTGCTAGTTTTCTCCCATTCAGGAAGCACAGCACCCTTGACCTCATTCATATCCCTTCCTTGAGCCGCTTGCTTGATGTCTTCAGGCATAGGTTGTAAAACAGTGATCTTGATAGCTTTATACTCATCCCCATCATAATCAACAGTTTCAGTAACTGTTAGTTGTCCATCACTATCTGACACTTTAAACTGCATAGCCTTGGTTCCAGAAACTTTTTTTACCTTCTGAGAAGCTGAGCTCTTTTTAGCTGTCTTACCAATTGTATCAGAGTTCGAAGATGATTTCTCAGTAAGACTGTTTGAGCAGGCCGCCAAGCTTAAAACCAAAACTAGGGCTGTTAATGTCATATAAATTTTTCTTTTCATTTTTTCTCCTTATCTAAAGCACTAACATTAGTATTATAGCGTACTTTAAGGCAAAAAAGAAGGGCGATTGCCCTCCTTTTCGATATTTTATTACAAGACAGCCCGCATGCGCGCCTGATTATTTTCAACCTCACGAATAGCACGCGGCAAGAAGGCGCGTATATCATCCTCCTTGTAACCAACTTGCAAACGCTTATCGTCAATTAAAATCGGACTTTTCAAAATACGTGGATTTTCTTGAATCAAATCAACCACCTGACTAAGGCTTAGCTCATCGATATCAAAATCGAGCGCTCTAGCATAGCGATTTTTAGATGAGACAATACTCTCAACTCCATCTTCCGTCTTGGACAAGATATTGAGAATTTCCTCTTTTGTTAATCCCTCTTTTCCGAGATTTTGTTCCTTGTATGGTAATTGGTGGTTATTTAACCAAGTTTTTGCTTTTTTACAGCTAGTACAGCTAGAAATTGTATAAATCTTAATCATGTCACTTCTCTCTTTCTATCACATGATAGTTACATTCTAGCACAGATATCCTAAACTGAACATAGGTCTTGCGACCTATTTTCAAATTGTCAACTAAAAAACTTCATTTTTTAATATTTTAAGCATTTGTTAAGGTGTTCGTCATATTTCAAGATATAATAGCACATAAAAGAAGCTGACCAATAAAAGCCAGCTTCTTGTTCCAATTACTTAATTCTTAAACATTATTCTTCGATTTCAATCGTATCTAGATCTAAGGATAGGTCCTCTGACTGATCTTTAGCCTCTTCCTGTTGAGGGGAGGCGGCAGTTTCTGCTTCGTCAGTATCGATCAGACCATATTTAATGCGGACCTGGCGGTCAATTTCCTCAAAAATTTCTGGATTATCTGCCAGATATTTTTTAGCATTTTCTGAACCTTGGCCAATCTTTTCACCATTATAAGAGTACCAAGCGCCAGATTTCTGGATGATATCCATATCCGTAGCAATCTTAACTAACTCGCCGGTTCGAGAAATCCCTTCGCCATACATAATTTCAACTTCCGCAACTTTGAATGGTGGGGCAACCTTATTTTTAACTACCTTAATCTTCGTTTCTTTACCAATACTGCTGTCCTTTTGTTCACCTGTTCCTTTAATTTGTGTATTACCGCGAACATCTAAACGGACAGAAGAGTAGAATTTGAGGGCACGGCCACCTGGTGTGGTTTCTGGATTACCAAACATGACACCGACTTTCTCGCGGAGTTGGTTGATAAAGATGGCAATGGTTTTAGTCTTATTGATAGAAGCCGATAGCTTGCGCATAGCCTGACTCATCATACGAGCTTGCAGACCAACGTGGCTGTCACCGATATCACCATCAATTTCTGCACGCGGTACCAAGGCTGCGACAGAGTCTACTACAACCAAATCAACGGCCCCAGAATCAATCAGCTTACCTGCAATCTCTAAACCTTGTTCGCCAGAATCGGGCTGGGATAAGAGCAACTCATCGATATTAACTCCCAGAGCCGCGGCATAGCTGGGATCAAGGGCATGCTCAGCATCGATAAAAGCGGCAATTCCACCTTCTTTTTGAGCCTGAGCCACAGCATGAAGAGCTACGGTTGTCTTACCTGAGGATTCAGGACCATAGATTTCAATGATACGGCCTTTAGGATAACCGCCCGCTCCTAGGGCAATATCCAAGGCTAGGCTGCCAGAACTCATTACTTGAACCTTTTGCTCTGCTCGCTCACCTAGCTTCATAATCGCGCCTTTACCAAAATCTTTTTCAATATTTTTTAAGGCATCGTCTAAGGCCTTTTTGCGCTCATCACCGAATTTTTTAGTAACTTCTTCTGATTTCTTTGTTTTTTTCGCCAATTCTTTTCTCCTATTTTTCTAGTTAGCATTAGTTATTATACTAAATTTCCATCATTTAATAAAGCGTTTCGTACAAGATTAAAAGCGTGTAAAACTGCGATCTCGCGGACATCTGAGCGAGAGCGACCGCTGATTTTTAACTGACGCGATATAATTCCTTGTTGAGTAGATAAGCCGATAAAAACAGTACCCGCTGGATGGCCTTCTAGGCTGTCAGGACCTGCGACCCCAGTCAAAGAAACAGCAATATCTGCACCTGTTTGCCGACGAGCTCCCTGTGCCATCTGCTCAGCCGTAAAGGCGCTGACAACACCATGGGTTCGCAATTCAGATAAGGATAAGTCCAACATTCTAGCCTTTTCTTCTATACTATAGGTGATAAAACCACCATTGAAAACACTAGAGACCCCCGAAAATTCTGCTAAGGTCGATTGGAAGAGACCCGCGGTCAGGCTTTCAGCCGCTGTAATTGTCTTCCCCTTAGACCTGAGCAATTCAAAAACGACTTCAGGGAGTGAATTATCATCTCCATAGCCGTAAAAGTAGCTGGAAAGGGAGCGATTTTCCAAAGAGGTTGCCTTCAACAGCTGGCTTTCGAGAGCTTCTAGCTTTTGATCAGCTTCAGATTGTGTTTTAGCTTTGGTAGACAGACGAAGTGTAACTTCACCTGTTTTAGCATAGGGAGCTAGGGTAGGGTCCGTTTGATTTTTGATGAAATCATCAAGGACTGTAACCAGTTGACTCTCTCCAATACCAAAAAATCGGAGTACACGCGAAAAAAGCTGCTGGTGATCTTTATTGAGCAAGGGGATAAGCTGTTCCTGCACCATAGGCTTAAGCTCGCTCGGCGGGCCAGGTAGAACAATATATGTGGCTGCTTCCGCTTCTAACATCCCTCCTACAGCTAGGCCTGTCCTATTTTGCAAGGGATAGGATCCTTCAATAATCTGGGCCTGCCGCTCATTATTGGACGTCTGCAAAACTGCAGGGCGGGCAGCAAAAAAAGTATTAATCTTTTGTTTCGCTGTTTCATCAAAAATTAGGTCTCGCTTAAGAAATTTGGCTAAGGTTTGTTTGGTTAAATCATCTTCAGTAGGCCCCAGGCCGCCGCAAAGCACAACCATATCGCTGCGCTGGCTGGCCAAATCAATAACTGATAAAAGTCGCTCTTCATTATCACCGACAGCTGTCTGAAAATAAACATCAATTCCCAACTCTGCAAATTTTTCCGATAAAAATTGAGCATTGGTGTTGACAATCTGACCCGTTAAAATCTCCGTTCCGACCGCAATAATTTCTGCTTTCATGATGTCACCCACTTATCTATTCGTAAATTCATTTTAATTTTAACAAAAAAAACAGACCAGCGGGCTCTTTTTTCACGGGTTTAAAAATAGGTGAATGATACAGGGAGTTTTCAATTGTCAGACGGGCTGCCGAAAACAGGAAATAGGTCAACAAATAACTCACTTTGTCAATCTAGCCATTATTATATTTCTCGATACCAGCGAGGCTACATGAAGCTCTTTTCGCCTGTAAAGCAAGAAGAACCTCAGTCAGTACATTACTTTTGTAGTGATTCTATCAGGAGTTGCATAAAATATCACAACTTGTATTGATTGATTTTACAGTTAACTCTTGACTTTAGCCTTTGAAAACTGTATTATTTCCATATTACAAAATAGGAGATTTTATATGAGTTCATTAGAATTGCAAAATATTCATAAATCCTACTACCTTGGCAGAGAGGAATTCCCTGTCTTAAAAGGGATCAACCTTTCCTTTGATCAGGGAGATTTTATCAGCATATTAGGAGAATCTGGAGGGGGAAAAACCACCTTGATGAATATTATTGGAGGGCTGGATCGCAAATATTCTGGAGAGGTCCTGGTCAATGGCGAGCGTCAAAAGGACAAGCGCGAGAAAGCTATGGATGAGTATCGCCGTCAGACAATTGGCTTTATTTTTCAATCCTTCAATCTAGTGAATTACCTCAATGTTCTGGATAATGTTCTTACTAGCTTAAAAATGACAAAACTGTCTCATAAAGAACAGCTGGCACATGCTGAAAAACTTTTGAAGCAGGTTGGTCTTTACGAACATCGCAAGAAAAAGCCAGCTCAACTCTCTGGAGGACAAAAACAAAGAGTCGCTATCGCACGCGCGCTCGCCAGCAACCCTGAAATAATTATTGCTGATGAGCCGACAGGAGCTTTGGATAGCAAGAATACCAAGGAAGTTCTGGCTATTTTGCAAGACATTGCCAAGTCAGGAAAAACAGTTATCGTCGTCACCCACTCACAAGAAGTAGCTAATGCAGGGACACGTATTGTCTCGCTGACTGACGGACAGGTTACAGACGACCAACGCTTACGAGAGCCTTTTTCAACGCAGAAAGAGCAGGCAGAACTGGAGTCTAAAGCACTAACAAGAACTGCCAGCTGGAAGATGGCTTGGGCACATTTTAAAAATGCTTGGAAGCAAAATTTGATTATTACTATCGGAATGGCGATCGGACTTTTTTCAGTCATGTTCTTCCTCGGTTTAGGGAATGGAGCCAGAAATTACATGGATAGTTTTATCGGTGATATTGCTAATCCCAAGGCCTTCCAAGTAACGCTAAAGGACGTAGATGCTGCTACTAGTACAGGAGTGAGCGCGGCTGATAAGAAAAAAATAAGTAAGGTAGATCATGTTACAAAGACTGAGTACGGCTACTATGCCGCTACCTTCAGCCTATCTTATCAAGGTAAGACGGTACAATCTAACATCTTACAGAGCGCTAATGCTACTATCCCTAAAGAGACTCTTTCTAACAAAAAGATGCCTAAGGGGAATGAAATCGTCATTGATAAGGCTTATGCTAAGAAAAACATCAATAAAGATACTAAAAAAGCCATTGGTAAAACCGTTACTTTGAGCATCACAGCTCTAGGAGAGAACAAACAGCCCGTCACTATCACCAAGGATTATAAAGTAGTTGGTACCTCAGATCAAATGACTGTTGTCTCCTATCACAGTTTAAAAGAAGCAGCTGCTAAACAAAAGGCCCAACTCAATCCTAACTTTATAACAGCCAGCGTGGATGACCTCAATCATACTAAAGCTGCTCAAAATACAATCAAGGGGATGAAAAAAGATGGTAAAGCTCTTTACGGTATCACTGGCATCGGTGAGACCCTTGATTCTATCCGAGAAATCACCTACATTGTCGGTGTCGTCCTTGCTTTGATTGCCGGTATCTCACTTCTAGTTAGCATTCTCATGATTGTAGCGACAACTTATATGAGTGTGACTGAACGTACCAAGGAAATCGGTGTGCTGCGAGCTATGGGAGCTAGACGTAAGGACATTCGGCGACTCTTTGTTAATGAAAGCCTGCTTCTGGGACTCTCAGCTAATATTCTTGCTATTGTGACGGCACTCTTAATACAAACTTTGGTCAATAAACTCGTCTACTCAACTATTAAATTTGACATTATTCAGGTTTCTTTGACTACTACTATTGGAACCGTCAGCATCGGTTTGCTTATTGCTCTTATTGCTAGCTTGGCACCGTCGGGTAAGGCAGCTCGCCTCAACCCTATTGATGCACTTGCTTCAGAATAGAAAATGGGATAGAAATCAATAATTCGAAGAATTTGATTTCGTTGTCCCACCTCCGCACAGCTCCAAAGATCCGGTGGATCTTTGGAGGTTGGTGATAAGATGAACATCGTTCGTCACATTAGATAACCTCCAACAGTTCCCCAAACTGTGGGAGCTATCACTTGGGTGGTAGTTAAACAGTCCACTGGACTGTTTAAGGGGGCGCCTAAAGATAGGAAAGCACCCCAAGATAAGGATATCTGACTAACTACTGCGTCAAACTGTCATAATTCAAATAATTACGGAGGCAGGTCTTTTGTCCCAGTCCCTTTCTACGAGCTGAAAAAATGATGAACGAGTAGCAAGTCTGGTGAAGTGTTTTACCCCGATCCTTGAAATTAAAAAGCTAGGCGGGTAAACCTGCTTGATCTTAGGAGAGGCTGCAAAAAACAAACTGCACTATAAACTGTAGCCATAGACCTTATAAAAGCACCGCCTGAGCGGTGCTTTTATTTGACTTGGGTATTAGGATTCCAGTCGCAGTCTATTTCGTGGTCATTAATCAAGCCAGCAGCTTGCAAAAAAGAATAAACCGCAACCGGACCTACAAATTTAAAGCCCTGTTTTTTCAGTTCTTTGGATACCTGTTCAGACAAGAGAGTTTTAGCTGGTGCTTGGCGATAATCTTCAACGTGGTTATTGATGGTGTGACGGTCAACGAAAGACCAAATATAAGTATCAAAAGAACCATAGATCTCTTGAATCCGGCGAAAAGCTTGAGCATTGGCACGGGTGGCGTAAATTTTTAAACGATTGCGGACAACCGCAGGATTCTGCAAAATATCTTCCAATTCAGTATCACTCATGGCCGCAACGGTATCGATCTGGTAATCGTGAAAAGCCTCCTTGAAAGCTGTCCGTTTATTGAGGATGGTTTCCCAAGAAAGGCCTGCTTGATAAGTCTCCAAGCAGAGCAGCTCAAAAAGGGCTCGCTCATCATGTAGAGGACGCCCCCATTCTTTATCATGGTAATCAACATACAAAGGGTTAGTCATCTTAACCCAACCGCAGCGCTTGGTCATATTAGTCTCCTTTTATAGTTATAAGGGCTGATTGAACAGCTTAGTATCTTGTGTCATTAACTTGGTTTAAAAACAGGGATAGATCTGATTTATTAATGCTCAAAAATCCTTTTTGTATGCGTTTGTCGTCGTTTAGCGGCATTGATCAAAAGATAAAGTGTCTTGCCGCAAACATGTAGCTTAAGTCTTCCATTTACTCTTTTTTGGCGCTCCTAGTATCTTGTTATTTCATTAACATTTTGAGAGCCTGCTTGATATAATTCTCAGCTGTCTCACTAGTGCCTTCGAAAAAGGCTCGAATTTTTTTAAGTTCGCTAGCCTTATAACCTAAAGCTAAAAGAGCCTCCATAGCTTCATCGAGAGCTTGATTAGCTGATAATGGTGCCGATTTGACTGCAATTCCACCAGTTTGTGGAAGGTCTACAAATTTGCCTGCCAAGTCCAAGACCATTTGCTGAGCGGTCTTCTTACCGATTTTAGGAAACTTGGTGAGATACTTGATATCGCTGTTCTCAATGGCTGTTACTAGACCTTCATTATCATTAACAGCAACGATGGCTAGGGCGGTTGTCGGACCGATCCCTGAAACGGAAATCAATTTAAGAAAAACATCTTTCTCATCTTCATTGTGAAAACCATAGAAAAGCTGAGCATCCTCACGAACTACGTGATGGAGAAAGATTTGAATTGACTGATTCATCTGATTAGAAAAAGAGTAAGGATTGGCAACATTGATCATATAACCGATGCCGCCTGTTTCGACTACTATATAAGTTGCTGTAATTTTGGTCAGCTGACCTTTGAGGTAATCGTACATGTTTAGTACCTTTCTGGATAGATATTTTTCTATAAAATTTTACCAAAAAAGTCTGAGCAAAAACTCGTCCCATCCTCATGTTTTTGAACAAACTCTTTACGCGGTGGAGAAGATTAGATCCGCTACTTTTATCAACAATCTTCAACTATTTCTCAAACAGTTGAAAGAAATTCTTTGCACAAGACCAAAGTGTAGACTTTAACATCTGGGAGGCTGCCTGAGGTACGACCCCTGAAACAGGAGGGTGAAGTAGATATTAGGAATTAAGCCCTTCTAGATCACAGGCTAAAAACACAGGAGAGGTACTAAAATTAAAGCGATTTGAGCCGAGCTATTCCCCTATCTGGTCTAGTATTTCCCCAGTTCTCGTAAGCTAGTGTGATTTTCTTGAATACGGCGGAACATTTTTTCCATATCCGACTTGGTAAAGTTGACAAGAACTGGACGCCCATGCGGGCAGTTATAAGGATTTTTACACTGGGCTAGCTGAACAAGGAGGTTTCTTGCTGAGTAGTCATCCAAGGCGTGATTGGCCTTGATTGAGCGTTTACAGCTCATCATAATAGCTAACTCAGCACGATATTCCTTAACTGAAACCTGATCTGTCAGCAAAAGCATATCACACATCTCATAGACACCCGATTCAATTTCCTCTTCCTTCATCCAGATTGGGTGCTCCCGTAGGATAAAAGTATTGTGCCCATAGGGCTCCAGATTGATACCAACCTCATTAAGCAGAGAATTTTTTTCCTGTAAATTGATAAAATCATCAGCCATAAACTCAAAGAGGTAGGGAACAAGCAACTGCTGTAAAGAACTGTCAACCTCTCCGATTTTTTCTCGGTAATACTCATATTTAACGCGCTCTTGGGCCGCATGCTGGTCAATGATATAGAGGCCGCCATTACCTTGGGCAAAGAGATAGGTGCCCTGCATCTGTCCAAAATAGTCCAACTCAGGAAATTGGGAGGTTTCTTCGTTTTCTAAGCGATTGAGTAGACGTTTGGTTTGAGATTTTTTGGAAAAATCAATATCTGGATGCTCATGATCATCTTCTAGGTCTGTCTGACGCTGAGCTAGCTTAACGGCAGATGATTCAGTAGCTTCAGATACCTGCTTATCAGGTCTGTCAACTTGTTTGACATTACTAATTTCTTCAGGGGCACGTGTCTCAGCAACTTGATTATCATTCTTAATGAAGAAATCTTGAGCTTCCTTATCGTAATAAAGATTAGTCCGCTTGAGGGGCAGGCTGGTCTGAACTGGAACCTGGCTTCGGCGGACACTCGACTTAGCTAAATTTTCTAAGGCATCTGGTATTAGATCTTGTTCTCTCAAGCTCTCTGCAATCGCATCTTTTATCAACTGCATCAGTTCTTTTTCTTTTGAAATTCGTACCTCCTGCTTAGTTGGGTGAACATTGACATCTGCTAGATAAGGATCAATTTGAATATCAATGACGGCAAGAGGAAAACGACCAACCATAAGTTTGGAACCGTAACCATCTAAGATGGCACGATTAAGGAGAAAGTTTTTGATATAACGGCCATTAATTAAAATCGTAATATAGTTGCGGTTAGCCCGTGTCAATTCGGGCAAGCTGACATAGCCCGAAACCTCAAAATCCAGATCAGACGCTGAAATTTCCACCATCTTTTTGGCCGTATTAAGACCATAAATTCCCGCGATGGCTTGTCGCAAATCACCTGTCCCCGCAGTTTTGGTCAGCTCTCGACCATCATTAATCAGACTAAAGGCAATCTCTGGATGGGCCAGACTCTGACGGTTGACCACATCCACAATATGGCCCAACTCCGCTTGCAGTGATTTCATGTACTTTAGGCGAGCGGGTGTATTGAAGAAGAGGTCTTCCACTGTGATTTTGGTTCCAACGGGTGTACTGATTGGTTCTTGCGACACAATATCCCCACCCTTAGCGACTAATAAGGTTCCATATTTTGCACCTGCAGTCGCAGTTTTGAGACTTATATTACTAATAGAAGCTATCGAGGGTAGAGCCTCTCCACGAAAACCCAAGGTTCTGATGCGGAAGAGATCAGCTTGATTTTTAATTTTACTAGTTGCGTGGCGACGCAGACTCAAGGGTACATCTTCCCCTTCAATCCCCTGACCATTATCTGTTACCTGAATTTTTTTTAAGCCGGATTCTTCAATTTCGATGGTAATTTGTGTACTACCTGCATCAATAGCGTTTTCTATCAATTCTTTAACAACGCTGCTGGGACGCTCAACCACTTCACCAGCTGCAATCTGATTGGCCAGAACCTCAGGTAATTCTATAATTTTTGACATAAAATCCTCACTTTGTGCAATTGTTCAAGTCGCCGGCTGATAGGGGCTTAGGAATTATACTAGTTTTTTGAGTTCATAAAGAGCATTCATTGCTTCCATCGGGGTCATATTGACCACATCAATCTCTCTTAACGCTTGAAGGAGTTGGCTATCACTTCCTGACTCCTCAAACAGGGATACCTGATGAGGTATCGGCTCTTCCTTGACGGTCTTGTCAAGGCTGTCAACTCTGGATTGCTCCTCTATTAGATCGACCGAGTGGGCTTCTAGGTCTGCTAAAATATGATCAGCCCGCTCCAATAAAGTCTTCGGAAGACCAGCTATCTTAGCAACATGGATACCATAAGACTTATCAGCCGGCCCATCAGTAATTTTATGCAAGAAGGTGACATCCCCGTCCTTTTCCAAGGTAGATACATGCACGTTGACAAGATGTGGCAAGCTAATTGACAGATCTGTCAACTCATGATAATGAGTTGCAAATAAAGTTTTGGCTCCAACTTCATTGTGAATATACTCAATAATCGACTGGGCGAGAGCCATCCCATCATAGGTCGCTGTTCCTCGGCCCAGTTCATCAAAAAGGATGAGTGAACGGGCACTGGCTCTTTGAATAGCTGTATTAGCTTCCATCATTTCCACCATAAAGGTTGACTGACCTGAAATCAGATCATCTGCAGCACCAATACGGGTGTAGATAGCATCAAAAATCGGCAGATTAGCTGACTGGGAGGAAACAAAGGCACCAATTTGTGCCATGACAACAATCAAGGCTAACTGACGCATATAGGTCGATTTACCGCTCATATTAGGCCCTGTAATGAGCTGGATCATAGTCTCTTGATCTAATTGAATCGTATTAGGGATGTATTCCTGACTGCCCATTACCTTTTCGACGGCGGCATGGCGGCCTTCTTGGATATTAATTACACCATCAGTATTGAAAACAGGGCGGACATAGTGATTGATTTCAGCTACAGTCGCAAGGCTCTGGAGGACATCAACGGTGGCGATGTTTTTGGCTAAATCCTGCAGTCGCTGGATATACTTTTCAACTTGATTGCGGATACTAATAAAAATATCATATTCTAAGTCAGCGGATTGTTCCCGTGCCTCCAGCATATCCCCCTCTATTTTGGCTAACTCCGCCGTACCAAAACGCTCTGAATTTTTCAGTGTGGCCTTACGAAAGAAATGTTTTGGAACCAGAGATAGGTTAGAATTGGTCACATGAAAATAATAGCCATCCTTGCGATTATAATCAATTTTGAGGGTAGTAATGCCGCTGGCTTCCCTCTCTTTGGCCTCGATTTCAGCAATCCACCGAGTACCTTCGCGCATGACCTGACGGTAGTGGTCAAGGCGCTCGTCGAACCCCGCTTTGATAATACTGCCTTCTGTAATCGTTGCTGAAGCATCTGAATCAATCGCTGCATCAATAAGAGTAGACAGATCTGGCAATGCGTCAATATCAGCATTTAAGGCGGCTAGTTCTGGATTATCAAACTCTGTTAGAATTGTCTTGATTCGAGGGACCTGCGCAAGAGTTTGACCTAACTGCAATAAATCCTTGGGGTTGGCCTTACCAAATGAAACACGGCTTGCTAGCCGCTCAATATCATATACCCCCTTAAGACTGTCGGTTAAATCACTGCGTTCAAAGAAATGGTCAAGAAAGGTTTGAACAATCTCCTGACGTTCTAAAATGCGCTCCGGACTGACTAAAGGGCGGTCTATCCAGGTTCGCAAGAGCCGCATCCCCATAGCAGTCTTTGTCTCGTCCAAAAGCCAGAACAGACTCCCATGCTTCTTGCCAGTTCGAGCGTTTTCCAGTAAATCCAGACTCGTTTTAGTTGCATAGGACATCTGCAAGAAATCCTTGATTTCATAGTGAATCAAGGTTTGTAGATGACTGAGTTCACGTTTTTGCGTCGTGTGCACATACTGTAAAAGCTTGCCTGCCGCTTGGGCCTCTACAGCTGACAAGTCACTACCAATTAGATGAACGTCATCATAAACTTGAAATTCCGGTGATAGCAACAGGTTCATCTGCTTGGTTAAGATTTCCTCTTGTCTTTGATCGAGTTCATAGCCAACTACTATTTCACGCGCCTTGAGATTCTGAACTTCACTGCGAACGGCTGTAAAATCGCTCAGGCTGGTGGCGTAAAACTCTCCCGTTGCAACATCCATATAAGATAGCCCATAGCTGCCGCTAAGATAATCAACCGCTACCAAAAAATTATTGGCATTGTCAGGCTTAGTTGAGTCAACTACCGTTCCAGGAGTGATAACTTGTACTACCTCGCGTTTAACAACACCGACAGCCTGCTTGGGGTCTTCCATCTGCTCAGCAATAGCCACCTTGTAACCCAAATCAACAAGGACATCGATGTATTGCTGGGCTGAATGGTAGGGGACTCCTGCCATGGGAATGGGGGTATCCGCATTTTTATTACGACTGGTTAAACTAATCTCCAAAATCTGAGCCGCTTTGATGGCATCATCGTAGAATAGTTCATAAAAATCTCCCATCCTAAAAAGCAAAAAAGCATCCGGATAGGATTCTTTGATGTCTAAATACTGCTGCATACCGGGAGAAATTTTATCTTTTGCCATTCCCTAATTCCTCATTTATCTTTTCTTCTATACTGCTGGTGACATATTGCAGAAGATCACTGGCATCCTGCATTTTTTCACGATAATCCTGAACCAGTGGGAGCTGAGCTAATTCTTGTTCCAACTGATCAGCTGTCTGCCCTGACTGGTTGGCCGCCCGTCTTTTTTCTAGTTTTTCAAAAAGCACGGCCTCCTGCTGGTAAGCCTTCATGGCATGAGCTTGTTTACGGAGTTCTGGCAGTTGTTCCACCTTATTTTGAACAGCATGAAAAGCTTGGACACTTTCATGCTGAGCTAACAATCTTTGTAAAGCCTTAGTGGCCTCTTCTAAATTTGCCATCAGCTTAACTCATCTTCAATAGCCTTGGCCCTGTCCTCGTCTTGGCAAATAACAAGGAGGGTATCTGCTCCTGCAACCGTTCCTAAAATATCACTGCGTTTCTCTTGGTCAATAATATTGGCCAGAACATCTGCCTCGCCTAGCTCTGTCTTTAAGACTAGGATAAAACCAGCTCTGGAAAGATGCTTAAGATAATCTTGAACCGCATCAGCTAGATGAGAGAACTCATCTGTGGAGAGACTGTAGTAGAGCTTGCCTGAGTCATCGCGGCGCTTCAAAAGGCCAATCTCCCGCAAATCCCGCGACAGGGTCGCCTGAGTCACCGCAATTCCTTGCTTAGCGAGACTGTCTTTGATCTCTTCCTGTGTTCCGACGCGCTCTTCTTGGATAATCATTTTAATCTTGTGTTGACGTTCTGTTTTATTCATTGTTTTTTTCTGTTATCTCCCAATTTATACCTTAAGTATTATAACAAAAAGAGCTATATTTTTCATTAGTTTCAGTATAGCCGAGCGATATCAGAATGTACCAAATCAGCTAATGCTCTGTGGTGGATTTATAAAAATGAGGCCGAGACAAAAAGTTCTCAACCTCATTCTATAAACTAATTATAACGGCTTGACACAGGGTTCTTAGAGCACTTCCTAATTTTTAGACTAAAACTATAGCAGCCCCCAGTCTGCGATAGTTCAAACACTATCTTAGACTGGTTGAGATGAGTAGAGACGAAGGAAGCTATCATGATTGGTTACCTCGCCCTCAAATGTATGGACTAATCAAAATCAATCTGTACAGATACCGACTGTACAGGAACGTCATAAAAGGGATCCTCACGACGCCCCAAGAAATCTCTAGCCTGCTGAGGGAAAGAAGCGTAACTGAGCACATCTTCTTCGCTCTTAGCATAATCCGCGATTTCTTGACGCAAATCTGGCAATTGCGGTTCAATCAGATCGGCGGGGCGGACAGTAATGACTTCTTCATCGCCGATAATAAGCTGTTTAATCTTGTCATCAATGGCTGCTGGTGGACGCCCATAAAGTCCACGGACATAATCTTTAATCTCGTTTGGAATGACTTTATAGCGTTCCCCCGAAATAATATTCATGAGCGACTGGGTCCCAACCATTTGAGACAGTGGGGTTACTAGCGGTGGGTAGCCCAGATCCGCTCTGACACGAGGAACTTCAGCCAGAACTTCTTCATAGCGATCGGCTAGACCTTGCTCTGTTAGCTGACTGAGCAGATTCGATAACATACCGCCTGGAACCTGATAAATCAAGGTCTTAGGTTCAACATCCTTGACTTTAGGATTTAGGAGACCTTCTTTGCGGTAATGATCACGTACTGTATTAAAGTGAGCCGCTGCTGTTTCGACTTTTTTAAGGTCAACACCTGTTTCAAAGCCAAGTTCTTCGAGAGCGATAACCAAGGACTCCGTAGCTGGCTGGCTAGTTCCACCGGCAAAAGAAGAAACTGCCGTATCAATAATATCTGCTCCCGCCTCAGCTACTTTGAGGTAGGTCATTTCTGAGATTCCACTAGTAGCATGTGTGTGTACTTCAAGAGGGAGGTCTACTGCTTCCTTGATTTGTTTTACTAGCTCATAACCAGTCTGCGGCGTTAAAACGCCAGCCATGTCCTTTATACAAAGCGAATCTGCTCCGATTTCAGCATACTGCCTAGATAGATTAACAAAGTAATCTACCGTATGGACGGGACTGGTGGTGTAGGAAATAGCAACTTGGGCATGACCTCCGGCTGTTTTAGTAGCTGCTACAGCTGTTTGCAGATTGCGAGGATCATTGAGAGCATCAAAAATACGAACAATATCTATTCCATTTTCAACTGATTTTTGGATAAAGGATTCTACAACATCATCAGCATAATTGCGATAACCAAGCAGATTTTGCCCACGCAATAACATCTGGAGTTTGGTGTTTTTCACATGCTTACGGATGGTGCGCAGCCTTTCCCAAGGGTCTTCATCCAAAAAACGCAGACAGGAATCAAAAGTAGCTCCCCCCCACATTTCTAGGGCATGATAACCGGCTTCATCTAAAGTTTTTAAAACAGGGAGCATCTCTTGGGTAGTCATGCGCGTTGCAATCTGACTTTGCTGACCATCTCTTAGTACGGTTTCCGTAATACGGACTTTTGTCATTTCAATCTTCCTTTCATAAGGTATAAAGGACGCCTGCGGATTAAGCAAAATAGGAGATTTGACGAAGATGCTGGCATCTGGGAAAATCTTTTTGCCCAATCCTAGCTTGATTTTATTTACTTTTGATTGAGTAGGTTAACAATGGCACTTTGCACCTCTTGAATACTGTGCTTGCGAGAACGTCCACAGACCTTGGCGTCTTCTCTACAAATATAACAGCTTCTCGTAGGCAGCCCTAATTCTGTGCGACTTATGGCCTGGGCGCGATTGGTCTGTAAACTGAGCACATCCAAATCTAGTAAGCGTCCGATGGGAAGCTGGATCTCAAGAGCAACCATCCTTTGCTTTAGTTGCTCTGGCTCTAGATTGCTGACGAGATAGTATTCCCAGCCGGTCACTGATGTCCTAAGTTCCTCATAGACAGCTTGTAAACCGCTTTTTTCTTGCTGAAGGTGCTCGACCAGCTGAGTAAAAGCTCGGTTTAAAACCTGAGAGGTTTTAATTGGACCGGGGATATTCATAGTGGCGCAAAGCAGAGAGTGAGACTTATAAGTTTTCAGCAGTTCTGTCTGTTTACGGCTGCGGTCTTCACGCGCAGCCAGCATATCCTCCAAGCCTACTTGTGGTCCATCGAAGACTCTTTCGATACTTAGCTTTTCAGACATTGCGGACTACATCAATCAAGCTGCCATCGCGATACTCAATAAGGGCTACAACCTTGTCCCCATATTGGATAGGATCTGGATTACCAACAATCGCATAAGCCTTTTCTTTCAATTCTTCGATTGTGAATTGCGGTACTTTCAGGTCCTTAAAGTGTTCTATTAAATCGGGACGATTAGGATTGATGGCAATGCCCACTTCTGTCACAATGACATCAACACTGGTTCCGGGTGTAATGACGGTGTTAACCTTATCAACAAAGGTAGGAATGCGTCCGCGCACAAGAGGTGAAATGACTAAACTCATTTTGGCTGCGAAGGCCGTGTCACAATGGCCGCCTGATGCCCCGCGGATAACGCCATCTGATCCAGTCATAACATTGACATTAAAGTCTGTATCTACTTCTAAGGCCGAGAGCACACAGGTATCCAATTGATTGATCACAGAACCTTTGCTAAGCGGAGAGGCATACATATTAGCATCGATTTCATAATGCTTTTCAGCATTGCTGTCAAGCGATACGGCCGAAGGATGGTCAAAGTCCTGAACGTCCATAATTTTATCAACAAGACCTTCTTCCAGCAATTCTACCATGGCATTGGTGATACCACCGAGAGCAAAATTGGCTTTGATACCATCTTTAAGCATCTGCTCACGCATAAAACGCGTAACAGCTAATGAAGCTCCACCCGTTCCTGTTTGGAAGGAGAACCCTTCTTTATAGTAAGGAGAACCGGTGATAACCTTAGCCGCATACTCGGCAATGAGCAATTCTTTAGGATTTTTGGTGTAACGAGTTGCACCCTTAGCGATACCTTCGGGATCCCCAATCGCATCTACAACAACGACGTAATCGACATCTGTTTGCGGAATACTGATTGGCGTATTAGGGTAAGATACTAAGGTATCTGTAATGATAACAACCTGATCTGCGTACTTAGCGTCAATCATGGCGTAGCCCAGTGAACCACAGGTTGCCTTTCCTTTTGTTCCGTTGGCATTACCATAAGCGTCAGAGCTCGGAGCTCCTAAGAAAGCGACATCAATATGAATATCATCAGCTGCAATCGCACGGGCACGTCCTCCATGGGAGCGGATGACAACAGGGTTCTCCATGATTCCTTCTGAAATTGCGGCCCCAACCTTATCGCGCAGACCACTGGACGTGATATTAGTAACAACGCCATTTTTGATGTGATCGATCAAGGGAGCATGAACATTGGCGATAGAACTTGGGGCGATAGAGATATCTTTAATCCCCATCTTAGCAATTTCATCCAAAACCATGTTCATCACATAGTCACCTTCACGAAAATGGTGGTGGAAAGAGATAGTCATGCCATCTTTTAGTCCTGTTTTTTCAATCGCTTCACGGACAGAAGACAAGAGCTTGTCATCAGCGGGCTTCACTGGTTTCACCCGCCGACTGGATTCTTGATAATCTTTAATATGTGCCAATTCCCCTTCAAATACGCCGTAGCGCTCAGCATATTCTTGAGGAATATCACGACCTAATTTATTTTCTACCATTTTAAATATCCTCCTCGCTTAACACTCCAGCAGCCTTGGCCAAGGTAATAACACGTTCGGCGCGCTCAACAATCGGTTTATCAACCATCTTACCCTTGAGCGAAATAACACCAGAACCCTTGCTTTCTGCCTCACGAATTGCCCAAACAACTTCTTTGGCATTTTGAATTTCTTTTTCTGTTGGCGTATAGATTTCGTTAACCAAAGGAATTTGGCGAGGGTTGATAACGGATTTTCCATCGAATCCCAGTTGCTTAATTAAGCGCACTTCGTTTTGGAAGCCTTCGGGATTATTGACATCTGAGTAGACCGTATCAATCGCTGCAATGCCAGCTGCACGGGCAGCATGGAGAATCATGCTGCGAGCAAAGAAGAGCTCTTGACCGTCGGGATAGCGACGGGTCTTCATGTTGGTTACATAATCTTCTGCACCTAAGGCAATACCGATTAGACGATCAGAAGCCTTGGCAATGGCTGGGGCATTGAGGACACCTTCGGCAGACTCGATAGCAGCCATCATCTTAGTACGGCCGATTTCAATACCGTTGTCACGTTCCACTTTCTCAATAACTGTTTCGACATCAATAATGTCTTGGGCTGTTTCCGTTTTAGGTAGACGGACTACATCGACGCCAGCAAGAACGACAGCCTCAACATCCAGTGCGCCGCAGGTATCCAGACCATTCACCCGGACAACTGTCTCTACCTGACTGTAGTCAAAAGTCTTAAGAGCAAAGTGTACCAATGCTCTGGATGTATCTTTTTCTTTTAAGGAGACCGAGTCTTCTAAATCAAACATAATGGAGTCTGCGCCATACAGCGGAGCATCCCTAAGCATGGCTGCATTGGCTCCGGGGACAAACATCATTGTTCTTCTTAAGCGTTCCATGCGTCAATCTCCTTCCAGTTGTACTGCTCTACTCCTGCTGCTCTGTGAACTGCAGCAAGCGTACGCGCCTGAATGGTACAATCCAAAGCTCCCTTATCAACCGCTTGAACAGCAGCTGACTGGACATCTAGCTTGTTCAGTGTTTCTTGGATAACTGTCCTAATCTGCTGACCAAATTGCTTTTCAACACTGCTTTCCAATTCAATAGAAATACCATCATTACTCGGACTGACCGTTACCATAATATCACTGGATTCCAGTGAACCGGCAACAGCTGTTTGTTTAATATTCATAATTCACCTCATATTACTATAATATTAATATGCGGCGCAGGTGAGACAATCCCACGAGTGTCGCGTATGATAACTAAGCTATTTTTTTACTGGAAAAATTTTGAGCAGCAATTCCGCAGCAGCATACAAAATTCCCAACACAATGAAAACTCCAGCCATACCTAAGCCCATCAGTTCAAAGGCTTGAATTAAATCATCTATTGACATAATAATCTCTCCTCACCTTTTTTAACTAAAGAATGACAGCAGCAAACCACCTGCAATTACAGAGGCAATTTGCCCTGATACATTGGCACCAACTGCGTACATCAAAATAAAGTTCTGTGGATCTTCATCCGTTGCCATTTTTTGGATAACCCGACTGGACATGGGGAAGGCGGAAATCCCGGCAGCACCAATCATCGGATTGATTTTCTTGCGGCGGAAAATATTCAAAATCTTAGCAAAAATAACCCCTCCGACAGAGTCCATAATGAAAGCGACTAGGCCAAAAAGAATAATCATGAGGGTTTGCACATTTAAGAACTGATCGGCCTGCATTTTAACTGAAATCGTTAGCCCCAAGAGAATGCTGACAATATTAACCAACTCATTTTGGGCTGTTTGCGATAAACGATCTAAAACACCACATTCACGCAAGAGATTACCAAACATCAGAAAACCAACAAGCGGTAGAGAGATAGGTGCGATAAAACCTGCAACAATGGTAATAACAATTGGAAATAGAATTTTAGTTAATTTAGAAACATCTTCTGCCTTATAGGTCATACGGATGCGACGTTCCTTTTTAGTCGTAACCAGCTTAATGGCAAAAGGCTGGATAATAGGAACCAAGGCCATATAAGAGTAGGCCGCGACCGTTATCGGCCCCAGTAATTTAGGGGCCAGCTGGTTGGCGACAAAGATTGAAGTTGGCCCATCAGCAGCCCCGATAATTCCGATAGAAGCGGCTTCTTTAATATCGAAACCGGCCATGACAGCGACAACGACAACAAAGAAAATCCCAAACTGAGCTGCCGCGCCAAAGAGCAGCATAAATGGATTCTGTAGCAAGGGGCCAAAGTCAATCATGGCTCCGATACCGATAAAAATCAAAAGAGGAAAGAGTTCCGTGTTAATCCCTATCTTAAAGAGGATATCAAATACACCTTCCTGTTTAACCCCGTTAACCACCTGAGTTAGAACCCCAGTTCCCGGGAAATTAACCAGCAAGGTACCAAGTCCCATGGGGACTAAGAGGGTTGGTTCATATTCTTTCTTGATCCCCAAATACATCAAGATGGCTCCAATAACCATCATAATGATTTGAGGAAGAGTGATGGAGGTAATTCCTGAAATTAAAGTGTCCACAAATCCACTTCCTTTCTTGTTATAGGTATTTAGGCAATCGTAATAAGACCGTCACCGGCATTAACGACTTGCCCTTCTTTTACATGAACGGCAGAGACAGTGCCCGAAGCATTAGCCACAATTTCATTCTCCATTTTCATGGCTTCCAGAATCATGAGGGGTTGATTTTCTGAAACGGTATCACCTGGGTTAACCAAAATTTTGAGGATTGTTCCCGGCATTGGCGCTGGCATGGCATCTGCCCCCGCTGGTGATGAAGCAACTGGATTTGGAGCAGGTGCGGCTGGAGCGGGTTCAGCCGGCTGAGGCGCGGCTACAGTTGGTGCTGGAGCAGGTGCGGCTGGGGCTGCTGGACTAGCGCCAATTTCTTCCATTTCAACCAGATACTCTTTCCCATCTACAGAGATCTTAAATTTACGTAACATAAGCAATGTTCTCCTTTATTATTGGTTTTGGTTTTTCTTTTGGTAAATCGCTTTAATAGCGAGCTGACTGTCTGTCCGTTCACCGGCAGCGATACTGGCGGCAATCAAAGATAGCGTCTTAACTTCTGGATTGCGCTGCCAAACTTTCTTGACCACAAATTGACTATCAGGATAATCACCAGCAGCAATGGCTGATGCTAATATACTGATCAGTTCGATATCTTCTGGGGCAGCTGGAATAAAAGCTGGCAAAGGCTCCCAGCACGACTCCTCCCCTGACTGACTCGTGCTGTCATAGACTTGTTCACCGCTGGGGTTAGGATTATCCGCCTTGCTGTGAAATAAACGCTGAAAAATGCCCATGACCGTCCTCCTTTCTCCTTAAGTATAAAATGAGAGGGGCAGTGCCCATTAAGGCTTCTATACATTTTGATTATATAATGATTTAGCGCTTTCGCATGCTTTTTTTGTGTTTTTTCTAGCAGATTTTTATGTTTTTTTTGTGTTTTTTCAGAATAATAGGTCTTTGTTTCTGAAGCGCTTTCATATATACTAGAATTGTTTAAGAAATTTCTACATCGTAAATAATTATATTAATCAAATAAAAGGAGCACTGCCATGTTACTCACAATTTTAGCTTATGCTATGATTATCGTTTTCATGTATGTTGTTATGAGGAAAAAAATGTCCCCGCTAACAGCATTGATTATGATTCCACTTGTCGCAGCAGTTATTGCTATTCTGACAGGGGTCGTTGATTTACAGGCCGACAAAGCCTTCGTCGAATTTCTCGGTGATGATAGCATTTCCAAAAATCTAACGGCCATCGGTCCAATGGTTATGTACGGGATTAATAATACGGCACAAACTGGTATCATGCTGCTATTTGCCATTCTGTATTTCTCTATCATGCTTGATGCCGGCTTGTTCGATCCCATTACAGAAAAAATGATTCGCTTTGCCAAAGGGGATCCATTGAAGGTCCTGATTGCAACTGCTGTCGTTGCCGCTGCTGTATCCCTCAATGGTGACGGTACAACAACAACACTGATTTGCTGTTCAGCCTTTTTGCCAATCTATAAAAAGCTGGACATGCGGATTATGAATTTGGCTGTTTTGATCATCCTGCAAAATACAATCATGAACCTTCTGCCTTGGGGCGGACCAACAGCACGCGCTATGTCAGTGCTCAATGTCGGAGCTGAAATCCTCAGCTACTTAGCACCAGGTATGATCCTGTCTGTCCTCTATGTTATCTTCTTTGTTGCTAGAAGCATGGGTAAAAAGGAACGTAAACGGTTAGGAATTTCCGAATTATCAGATGAAGAAATTTCTGAACTGACCAAGGTCACAGACCCAGAGGTTCTAAAGATTCGCCGTCCCAAGAACTTTATTTTCAATGCCCTCCTGACCGTTATCCTTATCGCTTGGCTGGTTGCCAGTTCATTTGTCCCTGCAATTGAGATGCCATCACTTATGCTCTTTGCAGTTGGTACCTGTATCGCATTGATGGTTAACTACCCTAACTTAAAAGATCAATCTAAACGTATTAGTGAAAATGCCGGAGACGCTGTTCAAGTTGTTATTCTGGTCTTTGCTGCTGGTATCTTTATGGGACTTTTCCAAGGTACTGGTATGGCTAACGCCTTAGCTACAAGCTTTACAGCCATCATTCCAAAACAATTAGCCGGCTTCTGGGGCTTAGTGATTGCCTTTATCTCCGCTCCTGGTACCTTCTTTATATCCAACGATGGCTTCTACTATGGTATCATGCCAATCTTGGCACAAGCGGGTGCTCAGTACGGCTTTAGCAATATGGCTATGGCCTTGGCATCGCTGATGGGACAAGCTTTCCACTTGCTCAGTCCTCTGGTAGCCTTTATCTACTTGCTCCTTCGCCTAACAGGACTGGATATGGGGGAATGGCAAAGAGAATCGGCTAAATATGCTGTGGTTATCTTTGTTATCTTTGTGGTGACTATTCTGGTAATGGGCCATATGCCTCTCTACATCCCTCAGTAAGAAGCTTGAAGCTAAGTCTCTCACCTGTTTGTGTTCCCTCTTGTTTTCAGCCGTGAAAAAACGCTCCAGTGGAGCGTTTTTTGAGTGCTTATAAATAGTTCGGAAATTGGTTAAGATTTTGTCTTAATAACTCTAATATCGCTTACTCTTTATTCTTGGCTATTGGCAGTCCCAGTAAAAATATTTATTCTCTAAATGCTCCCCTTGCTATGCTTCCTATCTTTCCTCGAATTACTTAAGAGCTCCCTAGGGGTAGGAAAGGAAAAGCATTTTTCTATAAATTTCGTTATAATAGAGAAATAACACCTTACAAGGAGAAAGAATGTCTCAAATTATTGAAGCCATAAAAAACAATTTGGATTTAACCAAAAATGTTCCCTTGAAAATCTCATTTTATGAGGCTTTAAAAAAGACTATTATTATGAGTGAGATTCCTGCGGGTGCACGCATCAATGAAAAAGAGCTCTCAGCGGCTCTCAACATCAGCAGGACACCAATTCGCTATGCCTTAAGCGTCTTGGAGGAGGAAAAGCTGGTCGAACATATTCCCAAAAAAGGCATCATTGTGCGCGGTATCAGTCTTAAGGATGCCATAGAAATTTTCGATATCCGAAAGGCTCTTGATACCTTGGCAGCTACCAAAGCTATGTACTTAATGACCGAGGCCGATTTTGCAGACATGGAAAAGATTCTAACCGACTGTGAGGGCTTTATTGACGATGGGGACGTGGAACAAATCCTACAGAACTTCAATCAGTTTAATGAGCTCATCTATCAAAAGAGTCAAATGCTCCGCCTGCGCGAGATTGTGCTGGAACTGCAGACCTACCTTAGATATTTCCGAGAAATCTCAATCGGTTCTCTGGAACGACGTAAGCAGGCGTTAGCTGAACATTGGATTATCTACCGCGGGATGAGAAATAAGGACGTTGAGCAGATTACCTTAATCACGCACGAACACCTTAATTCTTCCCTGAATTTTATCATGAAGGAAATGGAAAGCAGAAAAACATGACTGATACAGATTTAGCTGTTTATGCCTATGCAGCTAGGCAAGCGCTGCTTTACGAGCTAAATTTGAGCCCTAAACCCGGACTGGTAGACCGCTTTGATAATGGAGCTCACAAGGATATGACCTATGCTAGTTTTATCGCGAGTATAGAAGCTCTGTTTCCCTTTTTCGAGCGCTATATTCAGACTGGTTGGCACTATGCCTCTGATAAGCCTCAGTTTATCTTTGAGCGTTTACGTTCCATCGGTATAGAAGCAGAAAAAGCCATGTTTCAAGCTACAAATGGGGTCAATACCCATAAAGGAGTCAATTTTTCTCTGGCCTTGCTGCTGGGAGCAACCGGTATTTATCTGGCTAAGAATGACTCTAAGACCAAATGTGTTACTTTTACCCCTCAGACAAGCCAAGATCTTGCCCAACTAGTTCAAACGATATCCGCTCAGGCTATACAGGCCGATTGGGAGCAGTTAGATACAAAGACCAAGCTTAGTTATGGGGAGCGTCTGTTTCTTGATTACGGCATTAAGGGACCTCGCGGGGAAGCTGCAGCAGGCTTCCCAACCCTGATTGATAGAGCCCTGCCTTTTTTTCGACAGGAGCTAAAAGCAAAGCAGGATCCGGAATGGAGTCAGCTAAGACTGCTGCTTTACTTAATGTCTCAACTTGAAGATGGCAATATCATCCATCGAGGCGGGCTTGAAGCTTGGCAGCTGGTCAAAAAAGAATCCCGTCTTTTATTGCTTAGCGAAGACTTGAAAACTTCAAAAAAGCTCTTAAGACAAGAATTATCGGACTATAACCAAACACTGATTGAGCGCAATCTCAGTCCCGGAGGCAGCGCTGATCTGCTAGCCTTAACACTTTATTTTGCTTTTTTAGAACGATTATTGTAACCCTATACAAAATAATGAGCCCTTTCACTGCGTGAAGCATCCTCCAAAAGTTAAATTTTCTATCTAACTTTTGGAGTGCACTTCAGCGTTAAAAGAGCTCTTTTATAAAACGGTCACAAGCCATCTGACAATAAAAGGCATGATAAGAGTCGTGTAAATAGTTCGGCTAATTTGCATACCGGCTATTTTAGGCATATCTCCGCCCAGTTCTCCAGCTAACAGGGAAATATCTGTTGCCCCCGCAGGAGAGGAGGCAAATAAGGCCGACTGTAGATCAAGCAAACCAGTTTTATAAACAAGAAAACCAAATAGACCATTAATAAGCAGATAACTGGCTAATAGAAGAAGGATAGGAATCAATAAATGAAACATTCTAAATAAGCTGGTCTGGGTAAAATTAACCCCTATCAGCGCACCTGCAACAATCTGCGCTAGGTAACGAATAGAAATGGAGAGCTGCTTGGTGTCCCGCAGTATTTTCAAGACACAAGAAAAAATCAGGGAGAAAATTAAGGCGCCTACAGGAATGCCAAGCCACCACCCTAGCAGGCCTCCCAAGCTAGCGATGCAGAGAATTAAGGCATTATTTTTCCACTGCTGGCTCTTGGTCAGCTCGGTTCTTATGTGTGTTGACAACTGTTGGGGAGGAGCGGAGATATCTGCTTTAGAAGCAGTCGGCGAGATGGGCGTTATTTTTTTAGTCAACCAGGCTACCCAAAGCGGTAAAATAATTAGAATGCCGATCAGCCTAGCTGACTGCAAGGTAGCTACAATGTCTGACTGAGCCCCCATATCAATACTCATCAAGGAGACATCAACAATCCCTCCCGGTAAACAGCTCAAAAAGGCTGTTACTGGATCTAGCTGAAAGAAGGCTATAAATACTAGTCCTACAAATACCATGTTAAGTGTGAATAAGCCCATCAAGCCAGCAATAGGTTTAGCCAGATGCGGAAGGTTGCGCAGGTCTGATTTAGAGACTTGCTGGCCGATATAGGCACCGCTGACAATTTGGGCAAAGATTTTTGCGCCAGAAGCAATAACCATCTGTCCCGTTATGATAGAAACAGTAGCGACGGCTATCATGCTCCCCACCATAAAGGGGGCTGGAAGGCCAATTTTTTTCGCCAGTACACCACCAAGAAGTCCTACTGTCACTGTTAAAAAAAGGTGCCCTATCATCATTTTCGCCTTCCCATCATTTGATTCTGTATCTTTATCTGTCTCAATTATGACATATTTTGAAGGACTTATAAAGTTAGCTGTGTACTAAAAGTGTTTTAAAAAGAACTAGCATTGAAAAGCTGTTTTTAATAGTGGTACAATAAGGCAAAAGCCAATAGAGGAGGATAGGCTGATGTCAACTGATACCATTTCGAAGATTTTTCCCTGGGACACTGCTAGCCTCAAAAAGGTCGATGAACTGTTAGAGCGAGAAGGACTTAAGCGAGACGCTCATCTCGATTATACCTGCGCTATTTTTAATGAGAACCTTGAAGTAATTGCGACGGGGAGCTGTTTTGGAAATACACTGCGCTGTCTCAGCGTCGATCATCGTTATCAGGGAGCTGGCCTGCTGAATAAAATCGTCACCCATTTGGTTCAGGTTCAATGGGAACGCGGAAACACCCATTTATTTCTCTATACTAAACCCTGCACAGCTAAATACTTTGCGGATCTGGGCTTCCATGATATCGTTAGATTGCCTCAGGTAGTTTTTATGGAAAATAAAAAGACAGGGTTCAAAAACTATCTGTCAAGCTTAGAATCATCTCCTAACCCAGAAGCACAGACAGCTGCCTTAGTCTTAAATGCCAATCCTTTTACACTGGGGCACCAGTATCTGATTGAGCGGGCTGCAGCCGAGAATGACTACCTGCATGTCTTTATCGTCAGTGAAGATACCAGCCTGATTCCCTTTAAAATCCGTAAGGACTTGATTAAACGGGGAACTGCCCATCTGGACAATATTATTTACCATGACACAGGGGATTACATCATCAGTCGTGCCACCTTTCCCAGCTACTTTTTGCAGGAAGAAGAAGCGGTTATCAGAGGACAGGCCTTGATCGATGTTAATATTTTTATCCAGATTGCTAAAGGACTAGGTATTTCTAAACGCTATGTCGGAGAGGAACCTCGGAGTTTTGTGACTAATATTTATAATCAAATTATGCAGGAGGAGTTGCCCAAGGCTGACATTGACTGCCTGCTTGTCCCAAGAAAAACAACTGCTGACGGACAAGTCATCAGTGCTTCTACAGCTCGCCAAGTTATCAAAGAAGGACAACTGGAGCGCCTAAAGGATCTGCTGCCAGAAACTAGTCTCCATTACTTTTTGAGCGCTGAAGCGCAGCCTTTGATTTCAAGCATTCAAAAGGCTGAGGAAGTCATTCATTATTGAGATCAAACTATTTTTGACTCGTAGGGGGAGATAAAAGCTTTAGCGATAAGCTAGCTTAAAAAACTAGGCTAATTATGTTACAATAAAATGAATACTTTCACAGGAGAAAATCATGGATAACAAACTTACTATCGCCCGAGAAATCAAGGCTGTCCTGCCTGATTTAGCGGTTGAAGATATTATTAGTCTACTGGAAACCCCTAAGAATTCGACCATGGGAGACTTAGCTTTTCCTGCTTTTTCTCTGGCTAAAGCCCTGCGCAAGGCACCGCAGATAATTGCCAGTGATATTGCTGAAAAAATCGATAACCGACCATTTGATAAAGTTCAGGCTGTCGGCCCTTACGTTAATTTCTTTCTTAACAAGAAGGACACTTCTCAGGCAGTCTTGGCTGAAGTTTTGCAAAAGGGAAAGGGCTATGCCGCCCAAAATATCGGTCAGGGACGTCATATTACTCTTGATATGTCTAGTCCTAATATTGCTAAGCCCTTCTCCATCGGACATTTGCGTTCAACAGTTATCGGGGACAGTCTTGCTAAGATTTTTGAAAAGATTGGTTATCGGCCTGTTAAAATCAATCATTTGGGTGACTGGGGCAAACAGTTTGGTTTATTAATCGTTGCTTATAAAAAATGGGGAGATGAGGAAGCTGTCAGAGCCAATCCCATCAATGAACTGCTGCAGCTCTATGTTCGTATCAATAAGGAAGCCAAGGAGCACACTGAGCTCGATGAGGAAGCTCGTGAGTGGTTCCGCAAATTAGAGGCTGGAGATTCGGAGGCTATTGAACTCTGGCAATGGTTTCGCGATGAAAGTTTAGTTGAATTCAACCGCCTCTACGATGAACTCCAAGTCAGCTTTGACAGCTACAATGGGGAGGCTTTCTACAATGATAAAATGGACGAAGTGGTTTCTCTCCTAGAAGAGAAAGGGCTCTTGCAGGAGTCTCAGGGGGCTCAGGTTGTCAATCTTGAAAAATATGGCATCGAACACCCTGCCTTGATTAAAAAATCTGACGGCGCCACCCTTTATATCACTCGTGATATCGCCGCAGCACTTTACCGCAATCGTACCTATGATTTCGCCAAATCTGTCTATGTCGTTGGAAACGAGCAGGCAAGCCATTTCAAACAACTCAAGGCGGTTTTAACAGAGATGGGTTACGATTGGGCAGACGATATTGTTCATGTGCCTTTTGGCCTAGTCACAAAAGATGGGAAGAAGCTATCAACTCGTAAGGGCAACGTTATCCTTTTAGAACCAACGATTGCAGAGGCTATCAAGCGGGCCCAAGAACAAATCAACGCTAAAAATCCTAACCTGCCTAATAAATCGGAGGTCGCTCACGCTGTTGGTGTGGGAGCTATCAAATTTTATGATCTTAAAACAGATCGTCTCAACGGTTATGACTTTGATCTAGATGCTATGGTTTCGTTTGAAGGAGAGACCGGCCCTTATGTCCAATATGCCTATGCTCGGATTCAATCCATCCTTCGCAAAACGGACTTCAAGGTTGATCCAGCAGCTGACTATTCCTTAGATGATGCTGAAAGCTGGGAAATTGTCAAATTAATTCAAAATTTCCCAGCCACTATCAAGCGAGCGGCCGATAATTTTGAACCATCTGTCATTGCAAAATTTGCTATTAATCTGGCTCAAGCCTTCAATAAATATTACGCTCATACCCGTATTTTAGATGACAGTTCAGAACGCGCCAGTCGTCTAGCCCTCAGCCACGCGACAGCCACTGTCCTCAAAGAAGCTCTGCGCCTCTTGGGGGTTGAAGCGCCTGAAGAGATGTAAATTGATGGTCATTGCCCTCATCCATAAAATGCTGTGAGCTCTTACAGTTACGATATAATGAAGCTCAAAAATACTATTAACCTAGAAGGAGCATATTTCTCCTCCTAGGCTTTTCTTTACTTTCTCGCATTAAACAGACTTTAAAAGATAAAAAAGAGCCTGACCAAGTGAACAGCTCCCTAAAAGTTAGACAAAAAATCTAGTGATTGGGGGCAGGTCAGTTTAGTTTGGTCAGGTTCTATGATTTTGAATAAACGAATAAACTCCTAACACCATTTTAAGCTCTCGATCACTCACTCCTTCTTTTTAGTCACCCATCTGGCAATTCCAGCAACTAACAGTACTGTTATTAGGATAAAGGCAACAATAGCTACCGTAGCACCTACCGCATCAGGTAAAGGACTAAGTCTATTTATTAACCGAAGAACGGAAAGAGTGGCGATAAGGAATAAGGTAGAGGATTCAATCCTAATCAGTGAAACTATCTCATTATCAATTGCCCATAAAAACCCAGGGAAGCACAGCAGGGTTATTGCCATTATAAACAGGTTTGAGAGTTTCTCTTCACCATTGTTAAGCAATGTCATCATAAGGACATTTGATATAACGATAAGGATCGTACAAATCGTAAAAGAACTTTTTCTTTTCATGATAGCCACCCCAGCTTTTGGATAAATTTAACGCTACCTTGTATTGCGTGATAGCCAGTATATAAACAGAACAGTTTCACTCAAATCGATCGGCCTGTTATTGTAAATGACTTTACTAGAATCCTCAAGCTAGTTCAAAGTCATTTGACAGCAGGCAAAAATTATTTGGCAAAAGCAACAGGCACTTGATTTGAACTATACTAATCTTCCTCAGCAAAACGGCCTAGGATGTGGACATCTTCAGCAATGGAAACAAAGGCTTCAGGATCGCTCTTATGCATAACCTCTTTAAAGTCACTAAACTCTTCACGAGTAATAATTGTAATCAAGACAGCTTTCTTTTCATGATTATAGGTGCCTTCAGCATCGTTAATCAAAGTAACACCGCGATGGAGCTGCTTATGGATTTTTTTGATAACGCGCTCAGGCTGGTTGGTTACTATCGTTGCTTGCATTTTCTTTTGCTTTGTGAAAAGAGCATCAGTCATCCGACTGGAAACAAAAATGGTAACCATTGAATATAAAGCATACTGCCAACCAAATAAAATACCAGCAAAAACCATGATAAAACCATTAACAATCAACGAAATGGAACCAACATCACGGCCTGTTTTCTTGCGAATATAAAGGCTGACAATGTCAGTACCCCCGCTAGAAATGCGCGAGCGCAAACCATAGCCTATCCCAATTCCCATAATTAAACCGCCAAAAATAGCATTGATTAGGGGATCTTTGGTCAATGTAACCTGGGGCATTATCTGGATAAAGAAGGAACTGACGGTTACTGTGATAAAGGTAAATATTGTGAAACGGTGGCCAATCTTAAACCAGGCTAGTAACATTAGAGGAATATTGATGGCATAAAAGGTGATCCCTACAGGAATGACAAAGCCGACAAAACGCTCACTGAGTGCAGATAAGACTTGAGCTAGACCAGTCGCCCCACTTGAGTACACATGTCCCGGTTGAAAAAAGAAGTTTACCGCAATACTAGAAAGAATTCCGTAAAAGAGCGAGGCCGAGATTTTCTCAGCATACTTCTCACGGGAAATACTGCGGGCCGCATGAAGCAGACCGACCTTTTTAGCTGCCTTACCAACAGCATATTTAAATTGTCGTTTAGGCTGTGTTTTTTTATTCATGGTCTTGCACTTGCAGAGCTAGTTCTTCCAATTGTTTATCTGCTACAGGGCTCGGTGCCTGAGTCATCGGGTCTGAAGCTTTGTTGTTTTTAGGGAAGGCAATAACTTCACGAATATTGTCTTCGCCAGCTAAAATCATGACAAAGCGATCGAGTCCAATCGCTAAGCCACCATGCGGTGGGAAACCGTAATCCATAGCTTCCAACAAAAAGCCAAATTGCTCCTTAGCTGATTCTTGGCTGAAGCCAAGAGCCTTGAGCATACGCTCTTGCAAGTCTTTTTGATTGATACGCAGACTACCGCCGCCTAGTTCGTAACCATTTAAGACAATATCGTAAGCTACCGCACGAACCCTGGATAGATCACCTTCCAATTCATAAACCGATTCTTCCGTTGGCAGTGTAAAAGGATGGTGAGCTGACATATAACGCCCTTCTTCTTCTGACCACTCAAACATTGGCCAGTCAACTACCCAAAGGAAATTGAAGGCAGAGTTGTCAATCATGTCAAGAACCTTGGCTAGACGTGTACGCAGACCACCCAGCGTTGCGTTGGCAACCTCAAGCCTATCTGCAACAAAGAGAACCAAGTCGTTGTCAACTAATTGTAAACGATCTGTCAATGCGCCTGCAATATCTGTTAGAAACTTAGCAACTGGACCTGTCACTTCACCATTTACAAGTTTAATCCAAGCTAGACCTTTAGCGCCGTACTGCTTAGCCACTTCTGTTAATTTATCGATGTCTTTACGGGAGTATTTATCAGCGGCATCTTTCACTACGATAGCTTTTACAACAGGTGCTTGAGAGAAGACCTTGAATTCAATGTCCTTAACAAGATCTGTCAAGTCTTGTAAAAGCATGTCAAAACGTGTATCGGGCTTGTCTGAACCATAGTTGTTCAGAGCATCATCGTAGCTCATACGAGGGAAAGGAAGCGCTACATCAACACCTTTGGTCTCCTTCATGACACGTGCGATCAAGCCTTCAGTAATATCTTGGATTTCTTGCTCATCAAGAAAGGAAGTTTCCAAATCAATCTGTGTAAACTCAGGTTGACGGTCCCCACGCAAGTCTTCATCACGGAAACACTTAACTATCTGATAGTAACGGTCAAGCCCAGCGTTCATTAACAGCTGCTTAGTAATTTGTGGGCTTTGCGGCAGGGCATAAAAGTGACCTTGGCTGACACGAGAAGGCACCAAGTAGTCACGCGCTCCTTCTGGTGTTGACTTGGTCAGCATCGGTGTTTCCACATCGATGAATTCCAACTCATCAAGGTAGTTACGCACACTGTGAGTTACCTTGGCGCGCAGCTTGAGGTTACCCAGCATATTAGGGCGGCGGAGATCCAGATAACGGTAACGTAAACGATTTTCATCGGTCATTTCCGCATCATCTTTAATTTCAAAAGGTGTTGTCTTAGCCGTATTGAGGATAGTCAGTTCACTGACTTGGAGTTCAACCTGACCAGTTGCAATCTTATCATTAGCCTGCTCACGGCTTTGAACAGTCCCTGTTACCTCAATAACAAATTCACTGCGCAGACTTTCAGCCTTAGTCATAACGTCGCTAGACACTTGTTCAGGATTGATGACCAACTGCATGATTCCTTCACGATCACGCAAATCAATAAAGATCAAACCACCAAGGTCACGGCGGCGGGCAACCCACCCTTTAAGGGTAATCTGACTTCCAATATGGTCACTGCGAACATGACCAGCATACATACTACGTTTCATACTTTGAGACACCAAGCCCAAAACGGCTTTATCCTTTCTCCATCTGAGTTTTTACATTCTTATCTATTATAGCAAAAAGCATACTAAAACCCCACCCATCAGGCGGAGTTTTTCACTTATTTCCCAAATGCAGCAATCAGAGCGCTGGTATCAACAAACTCATCCTGAAACTCTTCAATCTCGTCAAATTGGTACTCTGCCTCATCTGTCAGATGATTCCAACGAAAGCCATAGACGTCCTCAATCGTGACACCCCACTCATCTGTTTCCTCATCGTATTGCCAGCCTAGATAACGCTCGGCTGGCTTGAAGACCAGAATAACCTTTTGGTAGTCATGGTCCCACTGCTGTCCTAAAAACTGCTGACACATAGCGTGATCGCCGGCTCTCTCGCCATTGAACCATGGGATATCGTGTTTATCCAAATAAGCAATCATCTTCCAAAACTGTTCCTGAAAGCGGATAGGCAGACTGCGATCGAAGCCTAGGCTAAAGGTCTGCTCTTCTTTTAACAACTGTTCAATACTTGTCACTGAATTCTCCTATAGGGTTGCCCTTTTTTCTCTCTTATTCTTGGAGTTTAGCCAGAATGCCAGCAAAGTCTGTAGTAATTTCTTCAAAACTGGCAACAACTTCTTGACGTGTTTGGTTGTTTTTAATCGCAACTTTACCCGTCTCAACTTCGCTCTCACCTAAAGTAATGACAGTCTTAGACTTGAAAGCATCTGCTGATTTGAATTGTGCTTTAATCTTGCGTCCCAGATAATCACGCTCAGCCTTAAAGCCTTGCTGACGAAGGGCCTCTACCAACTCAAGCGCCTTAAGATTGGCACCATCACCAAGAACAGCCATATAAACGTCCAAGCCTTCATCAATAGGAAGCTCAACACCTTGTTTTTCAAGAACGAGCAGGAGACGCTCAAGCCCCAGACCAAATCCGAATCCCGGTGTTGCTGGTCCGCCAAAATATTCAACCAAGCCATCGTAGCGACCGCCCGCACAGATGGTTAGCTCTGATTTATCAATGGTTGTGATGAACTCAAAAATCGTATGATTGTAGTAGTCGAGTCCGCGCACCATGTTGGTGTCAATGACATAAGGGATAGCTAGAGTCTCTAACATCTGGCGCACCGTATCAAAATGCGTTTGACTTTCTTCATCCAGATAGTCGAGGATGGAGGGCGCATTCTCAACAGCTAACTTGTCTTCCTTCTCCTTAGAATCCAGCACGCGCAAAGGATTTTCTTCTAAGCGACGCTGACTGTCTTTAGACAGACTCTCACGCATGGGGGTTAGATAATCGATAAGTGCTTGACGGTAAACCATACGGCTTTCAGTGTTGCCAAGACTGTTGAGATGGAGGGTTACATTCTTGATACCAAGCTGTTTAAACAATTGATAAGCCATAGCGATGGTCTCCACATCAGTTGCTGGATTGCTGGACCCAAAACATTCTACTCCAATCTGGTGGAACTCACGCAAGCGCCCGGCTTGTGGACGCTCGTAACGAAACATGGATCCGATATAATACATCTTAACAGGCTTTTGCACCTCAGGCGCAAAGAGTTTGTTTTCCACAAAAGAACGCACAACTGGGGCCGTTCCTTCCGGACGCAGAGTAATATGGCGGTCTCCCTTGTCATGGAAGTCATACATCTCCTTGGTTACGATATCGGTCGTATCTCCGACTGAACGGCTGATTACCTCATAGTGCTCAAACATGGGGGTTCGGATCTCGCCATAGTTGTATTTTTTAAATGTTTCACGTGCAACATTCTCTAGATACTGCCACTTACTACTCTCAACTGGCAGAATATCCTGCGTTCCCTTAGGTTTTTGAAGTTTCATATTTTATGATACAAAGGTCGAAAAGAAAGCGACTGAAAGAAAATTAGGAAGACAATCAGCCTTATGACTAGACTGGCTTGTCGATTTTCTGGGCTTTCCGACCGTGTTCAATTCCTTTTTCACAGTCTTTGGACCTTTTCCTTTCTGTACAGACTAAAATCCCTATCATTTTATCATTTTTTAGAGGATTTTGGGTTGGATATCAGAATTTTTTTCAAAACTTCTGTCAAGTAACTTTACTTTACAGAAATCTTATGATAAACTGTTAGAGTTGATTTAAAATCAAGATTAATCTATTGGAGGAAACATACAAATGGCAGTACCTGCTCGTCGCACGTCAAAAGCGAAAAAAAACAAACGCCGCACACACTACAATTTGACAGCTCCAGCTGTTAAGTTTGACGAAACTACTGGAGATTACTCACGTTCTCACCGTGTATCCCTCAAAGGCTACTACAAAGGACGTAAAATCGCTAAAGCTAACGCAGCTGAATAATAGAAGGGAGATACCATGCGCGTAAATATTACACTTGAACACAAAGAATCTGGTGAACGCTTGTACCTTACTTCAAAAAACAAACGTAACACTCCAGACCGTCTTCAGTTGAAAAAGTACTCACCAAAATTGCGTAAACACGTAATTTTTACTGAGGTGAAATAACACAAAGAAAGCCTATGAAATCAACGCTTCAAAGGCTTTTTTCTTACTTAAAATGTGGTTTTGTCTGATTAAAAAGTGAGAGCAAACATAAGAAAGATTGTGATATACTGTTCATAGTAGTTGTATCCCAAAAAAGAGATTGTTGAAAAGGCAAAACTTAGAGAACTGTTTGATAAGCTATTAACAAAAATTTAAGCGCCTTTTTATTATAAGTCTTATGAGGCTTTTTGTATATCTTAAATTGTCAAATTAAGTTGGACAGTTTCACCTGACTCAGAAAAACATGATAAGGGGTTTGATAGTTTAAAGATTTTCTAGGAATTCTATTTCTCTTATCAGCTATAGCTGATAAGGTGTTTTGTGAAACACCTTTAAAATCCATTTGCTTAGGTAGTCCATATCTCCTTAAAAGACCGTTAGAATGCTCATTAAGGCCTCGTTGCCCAGGACAACCAGGGTCCGCAAAGAAGATATCAATATCATGTTGATTTGAAATGGATTTCCAGTTAGAAAATTCTTTTCCACAGTCAAATGTGATGGACCTGAACAGATGTTTGGGAAATCGGGAGAGCCAGCGATTGATTGAGTATTCAATATCACTAGCCTTTCTTCCTGCGGTTTGAAGCGTGATAATAGCTTTGGATTGTTTCTCAACTAGAGTAATCACCGCACTCTTGTGATTCTTACCAACGATGGTATCACCCTCAAGATGACCAAACTCAGTGTCAAA
>NZ_JBZFUL010000037.1:0-662 GCF_058314515.1 Streptococcus sp. ELY_137 | reverse complement strand
CCGATCAGACGGTAGTTGAAGACTTGGTTGAGCGCTACGCTCTGACCGTCAAGGTTATTGGTATCGGCTGGATCTAGAGTCAGGGTCACATCCTTCTTAGGATCCACCTTAGGCACGTTATTGACTACAATATTGGACTCATAGCCATTGCCAAAGTCAATCTGGTAGGCCTTGTTCTCATAGGAACCGCCTGTTTGACCCATCTCAGCCTTAACCGTCATAGGACTCACAAGGGTCAGATCAATCCCTTTAACCACATAGGCCTCATAGAAGGCTTGCGGATCATCCGCTGTAAAGAGCTGGAAGGCCCCTTTTGGTGTGATCTTAGCTGCTTGAAGCATGGTCCGAACGTTTTCTGGGGCCGCCTCAAGGCTGGCATAATCAGCGACACTGATCCCTGTTACAGCCTGGCCTTTAGCGTCGATAATTTTTACCAATTCTGGACGCAAGGTTAAAGCTTCTTCTGGATAATCGTCTACATAGAAGAATCCTTTTTGAATGGTATCTGGGGAAGACTTATCGCCCTTGTATTGATCCAGATCCCACGTCAATTCGTAGAAATTGGTTGAACCAGCCAGGACGGTCTTGCCGTCAATCACGGTGCCATTTTCATTTTTATTGACCTTGTGCGGTTTGATGTAGTTATTATTGGGATTGTCTGG
>NZ_JBZFUL010000036.1:0-667 GCF_058314515.1 Streptococcus sp. ELY_137 | reverse complement strand
ACCTGACCAGTTTAGGGAGATGGCTTCTCAATCCCTGACAGGCTCTGCTCAGCCGTCCGTTCAATCGGTCAATCCTGCTAGTGTTCAGGTCCTACCAACTGCAACGTCGTCTCAGCCAGCAGCCCCTCAGTCTGTTCAGCCTGTGAATCTAGCTGGTTCCCCAGTGATTTCCGCTGTTTCGCCAGTGCCTGTTCAAGCAGGCTCCAACTTGGATGTGACATCGCAGTCAAGACCAGATTCAGCTCAGAGCGTTCAATCAGTCTCTCTGAGGCAGTCGTCTGTTCCTAAGCAGGAGACAACGCCGTCTCAGTCGGAGCAAGGGCAATATGTGCCCAAACAGATGATTGCTGACAAGCCAGTTAAATCAAAACAGGGGACTAAAAGATCTGTTCCTAACACCAATTCAGATTGGCAAAGAGGAACCAGCCGAACCTTAATTCTAGAGAATGGGCGGCCAATCTCTAGCAGCGGCGTTCGGCCGACCCCGCCCAGTAAAGAGGACTTGGAGGAGCTGGAACGGCGCCGAGCCCGCATTAAAAAGGAGGCCGAAGCCGAAGCCAAACGTCAGGAGAAGCGCAAGCCCATAAAGGCCAAGGAAGCGGAACAAAGCCAGCTTTGGCAGCAGGAACAGGACTTGTATGATGAGGAATATGAGCTCCAGTCTAAA
>NZ_JBZFUL010000035.1:0-721 GCF_058314515.1 Streptococcus sp. ELY_137 | reverse complement strand
TGTTGAATAGCTGAAAACATAGAAGCGGCTGTTCGATCGGGTATTTTGAAAGCTAGATAAAACCGAGACTTGCGCTCTACAAAGGTAGCTAAACACCCCTTGCTCTTTCCACGAGAAGAGACGACCGTATCTAATTCCCAATGACCAACAGTCCCTCTATTTTTGATTTCTTTAGGCCGTTTAGAGATCGGGGTTCCGATTCTAAATTCACCTCGTGTTTCCTTAGGTTGGCGACTCTTTCCCTTGCGTCTTAAAACCGTTAAGTCACAGGAAATTATTCCTTTGTACAGCCAGTTGTAGATCGTTTTGAAAGAAGCCATGGGCTGACATTTGAGCTGACAGCGACCTGAAATTTGTTCGGGTGACCAAGAAGCCTTCAGCTTACTTTCAATTTGTCGCTTGAGCTCTGGTGTACAAATAGATTTTCTCCCTTTGCGTTTAGCACGAAAATCATAGTGCTTTTGAGCTATGGAAGCTGAGTAGTTTCCCTGACACCTCTTCAATTCCCTAGAAATGGTAGACTTATTGACGCCTAATTTTGAAGCAATATGGCTGGGCTTCAGTCCTAATTCTAAGTAAGCCTCTATCTTAATACGTTCAGTTATGGTAATATGGTGGTAGCTCATAGATTCCTCTCGTGTACTGTTTAGTGTGGTTACTTATAGTTTACACGATTGAGGCTCTATGAGTTTTTTTGTTGCACTTTATTTTACAATCTATC
>NZ_JBZFUL010000034.1:0-774 GCF_058314515.1 Streptococcus sp. ELY_137 | reverse complement strand
TGAAAAGGCAACAGTTTTCTGTACAAAATTTATAAAGTGTTTTTGTTAAGCGATGATTCGCTTCATCATGGGTGTTTGGTAGTTGAGACTACCGTGAATACGGTGATGATTCCACCAGTGGACATAATCTTTCGTTTTTAGGGTTAATTCTTCTAGCGAATGGAAGGTTTCTTGGTTGATAAACTCCAGTTTGAAGGAGCGATAGGTGCTCTCAGCTACCGCATTGTCATAAGGACAACCAGCTTGACTCAGCGAACGGGTGATGCCAAAGGCTTCTAACATCTCATCAATCAAGGCATTATCAAACTCCTTGCCACGATCAGAATGGAACATCTTGACTTTGCTTAGCGCATAAGGAATGCTTTGAATGGCTTGTTTGACGAGCTCTGCCGTCTTGTGCCAACCAACTGCCAGTCCAATCATTTCACGATTGAAGAGGTCAATAATGAGGCAAACATAAGCCCAGCGACTGTCAACGCGGACATAAGTCAAGTCCGTTACAAGGGCTTCTAATGGTTTTTCTTGGTTGAATTGTCTGGCTAAATGATTTGGAATGAGTGCCTCATTTTTCCCTTTAGACTGCGGTTTGAAGGCAGCCTTCTGGTAAACAGAAACCAAATTCAATCTCTTCATGATGCGACGAATCCGACGGCGAGACAGGGTTATGCCCTCAGATTCCAGACACTTCTTGATTTTCCTAGCACCATATCTAGATTTACTGTCAAGAAAGAGACGCTTTACCATTTTTTCAAGATTTGCTTCAGATACTGGTTC
>NZ_JBZFUL010000033.1:0-780 GCF_058314515.1 Streptococcus sp. ELY_137 | reverse complement strand
AGGCCGAAGCCGAAGCCAAACGTCAGGAGAAGCGCAAGCCCATAAAGGCCAAGGAAGCGGAACAAAGCCAGCTTTGGCAGCAGGAACAGGACTTGTATGATGAGGAATATGAGCTCCAGTCTAAAAGTCGGCGGTTAGAAGAACACGAGCAGATGGCCGGTGATGTCTTTAGTCAGCTGGGCGGTGTCTTAGAAGGTCTGGCCTACGCTTATCGATTTTCTGGTGAGCCAGCAGGGAACCGCCATAGTTTCTTTCAAGAGCGGGACAGCGCCAGTTATTTACTGGAAGAAGCCAAAGAGGCCGTACAGGTTCGAAAAAGGCAGGTTATCGAGAAACAGGGATTGGTTTACGATCAGCGTCAGAAACTGACGATTGAGATAGACGATTTAGAAGAGGAGATTCGAAAGATTCCATGAGTATTGATATGTATTTGGAGCAGTCACAGGCTCAGGCAGCCAGTGCTAAGGCCTTAGCCCAACAGGAGATTCAAGCTTATGAAGAACTGGAGACAGCCTTAGAAGAATTTGAGAACAGCCAAGCTGATTTAAAGGGAAAGGCTTATGATTCTGCCCGCCTCTATTCGGAGAGCGTTCTTCGTCCTTTGGTTGCCGGTGCCAAGCGTTTAGCGCAGGCGGTTGGTGAGGCTGTTCAGCGTTTCCCAGAAGCTTATATGGAACAGGTGGCTCATGAGAGTCTGAAAGAATCGGAGCTGGAGATGGCTATTGCCGAGTTAAATCTGCGGATTTCCAACGCTCGGGATGCGGTTGACGCTATGAATCT
>NZ_JBZFUL010000032.1:0-790 GCF_058314515.1 Streptococcus sp. ELY_137 | reverse complement strand
AATGATTATGGTCTTTTGCACCTGCCATATTCTCCCTCCAAGGTGTCCAAAGGTGATAGCCTTGTTCAGCTAAGTTAGCCTTTAGCTCGCGACTAAGATAGCCCAAGTCTCCTAAGATAATAGGTATAGGACATCCTTCTAGTAGGTCCTCAGCTACTGTAGAATCGTGAACTGAGGCCGGGGTCACAATGAAATTTAAAACGTATCCCTCCAAGGTAACCAATACATGGACTTTAAACCCATAAAACCACATCTTTTTAGAAGGATTGTAAGAAATAGCTGCGATACCTCTGAAAATGCGAGTTTTAAAATTTCTAACAGAGCTGCAAACTGGCAAAGGAAAACTATCCATAACAGCAATTGTTTCTTGGTCAATACTTGCCGTCAGCTTTTGGCGAATGAGTTTTAACAGGGGGATTAGATATTTCGCTCGTCGGTAGAAACGAGTCCTTTCCAAAAAGACACCACCGACCAAGTACTGATAGATACGATAAAAGTGCCTTTGAGAGGTGATTCCTAACTCACTTTGGAAAAGTAAAGCTGTTAGAATCTGTATGTCTGATACTTTGCATAGCGAGACATGACGTCGCTGTTTCAGCTCAAGAGGAGCTGAAGTCTTATAAAAATGACGGCAAATAGCGACCAGTTGAGGAATACTGTATTGTAAATGATGGGCTTTAGCAGTATAATGTAGGTGGTTCATTTGGATTACCTCTGCTGTTTTTTTCTCATTTGCAGTATAATCCAAATGAACTTTTTTGTTAACTGTTTTTAACTAGCACCACAGGTA
>NZ_JBZFUL010000031.1:0-1884 GCF_058314515.1 Streptococcus sp. ELY_137 | reverse complement strand
TCAACAATTTGTTGTTTAAAGTCATCTGTGAAATGACGGCGAATTTTTCTAGACATATCTGTTCTCCTATTTTCTTTAGTGTAGAACACTTTATCATTTCTGTCTAGTTTAGTGTAACCTATTCATGCTCTTAGGATGGTCTTTTAAGCCATCTACCAATTTTCCCACTGTTTTTTAATCTCTATCTTATCATAATCACTAGGGGTAAATTGACTATCATAAGCTTTAGTCCAATCTTTAAGAATGAGATCTTTTATAACTTGATCGTAAGAGTCTTCAACCTCTTCAATCGTTATATGATATTTCTTAAGATAAGATTTTACCTGTGAATTCGAATCGTAAAAAGGATCATCATGATTTTTATTATCATACACAATTAACTCTTCTTTAGCAGTTCTAGTATTAGGATCATAGATAAACCACATAATCAGACTCAAATTTTCATTTAGACTTTGACGAAAAGAAATATTTAATGTCTTATCAGAGTTATCTTTTCTGATAAAAATTTTTTTATACTTAGAATGAGCGTTTTCTTGGTAGGTAAACTGAGTGACAGGATACTCTTTGCCATTATCATCAAAACTTGAGTAATCTTTTCTTGTTACTTTCTTAGAAAGGTGCGTCTGATCCATCTCTAAATACATCTCATCAAAAACACTCGAGGCATGTTTCTCATAAAGATTAACATAAATAATCATACCAAGAAAAATGATGACAAAAAGTAGGGCAAAAGCTGGCTTTAAAAATTTCTTCATTTAAGGCTTCTCCCTATCAGATTGATAATCCTCGTCCCCAGCATAATCCTCTAGATTATTGTCCCCGTTTTTAATACTCTCATTAAAATTATATGACTCTTCGTAGTTATCCCTTAGATACCGCCCTCTCTCTGCATCACTCCAAGTTCTATATTCAGCTCCTTTACCAGGTTCAACGGTACTACTACCTGATGGAACGAGTGAGTCATAGATAGTATCTTCAACGCTCTTACTATCTTCATTTGTCTTAAATTCCTCAGCACGATTGGTCTCACCAGAATCAATGTCGCTATAGTAGTCATTACTGACTTCTATGTAGCTTTTCCCAGTTTCCTTCATTCTTTGAGCGGTATTCACCGCATCTAGATCTGCTCGATAGTCATCATTCCCTATAGATGGGGTTTTTCCTGCATCAGTCGTAGTGTCTCCTCGCCAGCCTGCTAAGTCTTGCATAGTTTTGCTTGGATTATGCAGTATCGTGGCCATCGTAATAGACTGATGGGCAAAGTCCGCATTAGTAATCTTACCGTTATCTGAATAATCTTTTAGTTTCTGATTATAAAATTCCTCAAATCCTTTTTCTGTGCCATAAGCTTCTTTGTATTTAGCTAATGCACTTCCTTTATTTTCATCAGACATTTCATCAAATGTTTCTCCACCAACTACAAGTTCATGCTGCAAACGAATATTATAATTTAGTTGTTTAGCCTCTTGTTTACTTAACCCCAATTGCTTAAGGATACTGACAGTATCCGTCGTCCCAAACTCATCCTTTAATGATCCTGCTGTCGCCTCCCATAATTTCTTATCGTATTCTGAATCAGCATCATAGACCGCTCCTCCAAGAATCCTGAGAAATAGATAATCAATATCCGCCTGACCCTTATCAGGAAACTTCTTCTCCAACCCTCTTCTGACTTGGATAATCTGGCGGGCAGTGGTGTCATCAAAGCCGTACTGAGCTTTGAGGTTCTCAACGTATTGTTGCTCCTCTGCAGTCAGTTTCAACACTTCACCAGCCTTCACCATCATGGTATTGAGCTGTTTCACCCAGTCCTTGTCTTTCGGCACCTTAAAAGTCCCGCTCTTACTGTCCCAGCACTGGCCTGCCTCGGATAAGCCCGTCTCA
>NZ_JBZFUL010000030.1:0-2441 GCF_058314515.1 Streptococcus sp. ELY_137 | reverse complement strand
GAGTTCGTTTGTGGTAAGATGGGTGTAGGTCATTTATGGTAGTTCCTCTCAGACAAATGTGGTGTTTATCTGAGCCTAACATAAATGGCTTTTTTCTGTCTAGCTTAATTTTACAAATTGGGAAACAATAGACGAACAAGAATCAGCTGAAGTTACGGGAGGAAAAGGGAAATGGTACGATTTCATGAGAGATCCTGATTTTGTAAATGCTTGGAATACCATAGGAAACGCTATTGAGGGTAGTGGCTATGGGGCAAAATATAAGCGGTAGTTATAATACAATTATCTCATAACAATGTGACTACTTATACTAGAATTAATGCTGTATCCTTTTCACGTTATGAAATGAATTTTCTAAAAAATAACCGATTATAGTATGTTATAATGTGGCGTTAGTAATTATTTTAATTTGATTTACCTTGATTTAACGGCAGTATAGATATAGCATTTTATCATCTTAAAATATTGATGAAGATATTGCCTCTGCTATTTACCATGGTAATCATATATAATTTTATAAATCCCTGAAACAGGGTATGATTAGTCTACGTTTTCTATAGACTTTTTAGGGTGTAATAGCCAAACTTTGCATATTTCTATTACTCAATTCTACCATGTAATGAGAGAAGTAATATGTAAAGTTTTTATTTTTAACTAACTATTAATTGGTTAGACTAGCTAAATAAACATACATAGCTAAAAGGTGATTTTAGGAAGATTTACACTAATAGTATATTAGAATTAAAAAGATACCGATATTTTGGAATTTTATTATGACATATGTTAAAAATAACTTGCTTGATAAATATATTGATTTCAAATCACTAGGAATAAACCTAGAAGAGATACAACACGTATTACACAATGCGGACAGTGATATAAAAAAATATATTGATTCAAGTTTAAAGAAAATTAAATTAAATATTGTAATGCTTGTAAAAAATCAAGAGAAACTAGTTATAGAAGCTATAAATAGTATTATTGATATAGCAGATAAAATTTATATACTTGATACAGGTTCTACAGATAATACAAAAGATATCATTCAATCTACTTTTGGAGATAAAGTCAACCTAAGCGAAAAAGAGTGGATAGAAAATTATGGTTTTATGCGAAATTACGCTATGAAAGACATACCAGAAGGAGAGTGGATCTTTATTATCGATTCAGATGATATCTTGAAAACAGAAATTACTAAAATAGAATTAAAAAAATTTTTAAGTATTTTTGATTGTTTCTTCAATACGGAGGATGTAGTTTTCACTCTAAAGCAGGAAGCAGAAGAAAGTAGCATAGTTGGATCACCACAGCGTATTTTTAAAAAGACTCACAATTTGCAGTTTTATGGATTTGTTCATGAGGAACTACGGTCTAGTAATATACAAAATATCAACACAAAGATAATATTGCATAATTTAGGGACCTCAAAAGAAGAATTTGAAAAATTCAATAAATATGAACGTTATAATAGTCTACTTCTTAAAAACATCAATAATGAACCTACATACCTTAAGTGGTTTGCTCTTTTAGATTTTGAATTTGGCAAAAATAACATGGTAGATTATGATAAAAGATTATTATTTTTTTATGAACAAATAAAGCATAATAAAAAAAGTAAACCGTTGGATGATGTATTTGAAATGACATTAATGATGAAAAAAATATCTGATGAAGTCTTAAAAAATAATATAAAAAATGCATTAAGTGATATTAAATTTTCACTAAGCTATTTTAATGATAATTCACTATTTTATTACCAAAAATATTTATTAGAAATTTCTAAGTTACAATTATTATATAAAAAGCTGTTTAAAGAGTTGAGGGCAGACATAAATTCTTTAAGAGATAAGGGGGATTGTTCATCATCGCCAGCTATAGTAAACCTAAATACAGAATTTTTAGAGGATCTGGTAATAAAACTTCTATTTAAGTTGGAAGAATACGATGTTTTATTAGAATTGATTAATGATAAAAGTATAAAACAAGGAAGTATAATCAACTCTGAAAAGGCCTTTATTGATAAATTAAAAAGAGGATAATTATTGGAGCTCTAACGACATTCATCTCTCTGTGTTTAGAGGATTTAAGAATATACTCAAAGCAAAATTAAAATGGCTGTGTCTTATGCATAAAGAGTGGAATGCTTCAAATAAAATTAGTTATTCAAACCTGTGGTGCTAGTTAAAAACAGTTAACAAAAAAGTTCATTTGGATTATACTGCAAATGAGAAAAAAAAACAGCAGAGGTAATCCAAATGAACCACCTACATTATACTGCTAAAGCCCATCATTTACAATACAGTATTCCTCAACTGATCGCTATTTGCCGTCATTTTTATAAGACTTCAGCTCCTCTTGAGCTGAAACAGCGACGTCATGTCTCGCTATGCAAAGTATCAGACATACAGATTCTAACAGCTTTACTTTTCCAAAGTGAGTTA
>NZ_JBZFUL010000003.1:0-208367 GCF_058314515.1 Streptococcus sp. ELY_137 | reverse complement strand
AAAACACCTTATCAGCTATAGCTGATAAGAGAAATAGAATTCCTAGAAAATCTTTAAATTATCAAACCCCTTATCATGTTTTTCTGAGTCAGGTGAAACTGTCCAACTTAATTTGACAATTTAAGTTTTTAAGTGTGGGAAGAAAAAGTTTTAAGTGGGAGTGACACAGTTTTTAACTAACTCAATCTGCTCCATAATTAAGATGATGTCAATCACGCCAATAGGGGTGATTTTTATCTGTCCTTCTATGGACTAATTTTGGCTATAGGTGGATAGGCGAATTTTTCCAGTCCAATCTGGGTAATAGGGAGAGTGGGACTCAAACAGTAAATCGTGGTAAAATCACGATTTTTATTTTCCTCGCTCTCTTATTTTAAGGCTCAGGCCTCTGCCGCTTTCCTGTTTTTAGGTGGCAGGCTTTGGCAGTCTATCCCTAAACTGTTGGAGCTATCACTTGCGTGGTCGTTAAACAGTCCAGTGGACTGTTTAAGAGGTCGCCTAAAGATAGGGAAGAGAACCCGCCAATCAGCAGTGGTTCATTGGTGCTAAAACACCTAAGGAACTGTGCAGGGGTAAGACTTCTTGGCATAGCCAACAAGTCTTACTCCCAACCACTGCGTCAATCTGTAATGTAAATCTAGAATAATGCTAACGAGTCTGGTTTTGTCTCAGGCTCGTTACGCTTTCAATTAATAAATCTCAGTTTTTATTGTCAAGTAGGGTAACTTTTGTTCCCTTTTTCTTAAACTCCGTCTGTGAAAATGCTATAATAATCCCATGTCTAACAAACCAACGTCTGCTTATGTGCACATTCCTTTTTGCACACAAATTTGCTATTACTGCGACTTTTCTAAGGTCTTTATCAAGAACCAGCCAGTGGATGATTACCTGACTAGCTTGATCGAAGAGTATAAGAGCTATGACATCCATAACCTTCGTACCTTATATATCGGCGGCGGGACGCCAACAGCGATCACGGCTGACCAGCTGGCTTATCTCCTGACCAATCTTCAGCAAGAGCTCGATTTGGATAGGTTGGAGGAGTTTACTATCGAGGCCAATCCAGGGGATTTAACACCAGACAAGATAGACGTCCTTAAAGAATCAGCGGTCAATCGGGTTTCCCTCGGTGTACAGACCTTTGATGATAAGGAGCTCAAGCGTATCGGCCGCAGTCACAATGAAGCCCAGATTTATACGACTATTCGTGACCTTAAGGCAGCGGGTTTTGACAATATCTCGATCGATCTGATCTATGCCCTGCCAGGTCAGACCATGGAGCAGGTCAAGACAAACGTGAAGAAGGCCTTGTCATTGGATATTCCCCATATGAGTCTTTATAGTCTGATTTTGGAAAACCATACGGTCTTTATGAACCAGATGCGTCGAGGCCGTCTCAATCTGCCGACCGAAGATTTAGAGACGGATATGTTCCACTACATTATCAATGAATTGGAGAAGAATGGCTTTGAACATTATGAGATTTCTAACTTTTCCAAACCTGGCTATGAGAGTCGTCACAATCTCGTCTACTGGGATAATGTGGAATACTATGGTGTTGGCGCGGGTGCATCGGGCTATTTAAATGGTGTTCGCTACCGCAATCGCGGTCCTATCCAGCACTATCTCAAAGCTATTGCAGCAGAAGGTCATTCACGCTTGCATGAGGAAACTCTAAGCAAGGCTGAGATGATGGAAGAAGAGTTCTTTCTGGGATTGCGTAAGAAATCTGGTCTATCTATCTCTCATTTTGAAGAGAAGTTCCAAGAAAATTTTCAGGAGCGCTACGGCCAGACCGTAGATGGCTTGATTAGAGACGGTCTCTTGCAGGTGACGGGAGATCGCTTGCGCATGACCAAACGAGGCCTCTTTTTAGGGGATACCGTTGCAGAAGCCTTTATACTAGATAATGAATGAGTGAATCTTATGGGAAAAAAATTCAAGGTAAATTATCAAATTCCGTTTTATGAAAGTGATATTAACCATCAGGTTAAGCTGCCCCATTTGCTGTCTTATGCCCTGCAGGTGTCTGGCTTGCAATCCGAAAGCTTGGGCAATACAGATGACTGGCTGCTGGAGCGGTTTAATCTAGTTTGGGTCATTACGGACTACCAGTTAGATATTGAGCGTTTGCCCCGCTACGCTGAGACCATTACTGTGGAGACAGAGGCCGTCGCTTATAATAAGCTCTTTTGCTATCGTAATTTTTACATCTATGGTGAGGATGGACATAAAATTATAGAGATCGCATCAACCTTTGTTCTCATGGACTATGACAGCCGTAAGGTCGTATCCGTCAAAGAAGAGATTGTTGCTCCTTATGAGTCAGAAAAAATCAAAAAGATGATACGCGGTCCTAAATATCAGAGCCTGAAAGATGCCACAGAAACCCTTTTTCATGTGCGCTATTTGGACCTCGACATGAATGGTCATGTCAATAACAGCAAGTATCTGGAGTGGATGTACGAAGCGCTTGATGTAGACTTTCTTAAGAAACATGTTCCTAAAACAGTTGATCTTAAATATGTCAAGGAAATTCACTATGGTAGTGATATTTTGTCGGCTGTTCAGCAGGACGGTCTGACCACTAGACACGAAATCCGCACCAACGACGGTCTGCATGCCCAAGCTGTGATTGAGTGGCGAAAGAAAGACTAAAGAGAGAAAGGTGAAATAATGACCTACAAAGGCTATTTGATTGATTTAGATGGGACAGTTTATCGCGGTAAGGATCGTATTCCGGCAGGGGAGCGCTTTATCCACCGTTTGCAGGAAAAAAATATCCCCTATATGCTGGTGACTAACAACACTATGCGCACTCCTGAGATGGTGCAGGACATGCTGGCTGACCAGTTTCATGTGGAGACCCCGCTGGAGACCATTTATACAGCGACGCTGGCAACTGTTGATTACATGAATGATATGGCGCGAGGCAAGACAGCCTACGTTATCGGTGAGGTCGGACTCAAGTCAGCCCTTGCAGAGGCTGGTTATACCGAGGACAAGGTTAATCCAGCCTATGTCGTGGTTGGCTTGGATCGTGATCTAACCTATGAAATGCTGGTGACAGCAACTTTAGCGATTCAAAAAGGGGCGCTCTTCATCGGGACCAACCCCGATCTCAATATTCCAACAGAGCGCGGCCAATTGCCGGGAGCGGGCTCTATTCAGGCGCTGTTGGAGGCGGCAACACGTATTAAACCAGTTATTATTGGCAAGCCAGAAGCTATCATTATCAACAAGGCCTTGGAGCGTCTGGGTGTCGCTCGAAACCAAGCGGTCATGGTGGGGGATAACTATATGACGGATATTATGGCTGGAATTAAGAATGATGTTGCGACCCTTTTAGTAACGACAGGTTTTACAAAGCCTGAGGAAGTTCCCACACTGCCGATCCAGCCCAGTCATATTTTAGCCAGTTTAGATGAGTGGGATTTTGATGAAAGATAAGTTATACGCAGGTTTATCTGCTATCTGGCTCATGAGTGCTGCTGTACTTGCGACTATCTACCTGGCATGGGCTGTTTACCCCTTGGAAAATCACTGGTTAAGGCTGGCGCCAACAGTTGATTTGTCCACCCAAGCCCTGTTAAAAAATTTCAATCAGCTTATGGCTTATCTGACCCTGCCTTGGATCGGTCAGCTCAAAATGGCAGACTTTCCTTCTTCTGAGGATGGTTTAGCTCATTTTCGCGACGTTAAACACCTCTTTCATCTTGCTCAAGCAGTCTTTATTCTAGGGTTCTGGCCTGCCTTGCATTTTTTGCGACGACACTGGCAGTCTCAATCTTTCTGGCTGTTTGGCCGTCTTTGGTTGGCTCTGATTGCCCTGCTTCCTATTATCGGGATTTTGGGTTATTTGATAGGCTTTGAAGCTTTTTTCACCCTTTTTCACCAGCTGCTTTTTCCGGGGGCTAACAACTGGCTCTTCAACCCTTATACGGATCCCGTTATTTGGGTGCTGCCAGAGGAGTACTTTCTGCATTGCTTTATCATCTTTTTTGTGATTTATGAAGCTCTGATGATAATCCTTTGGTTATTAGCGAGGACAAGTTATCAACACTATATTTCAAAGGAAAAAGTGTCCAAGTAAAGCGGTTTAATTAAATAAAGCCATGTGGGATAAGGTTATATTGGCTGCTGCTTTTATGACAGTTTATTTTTAAGTAGAAATAGGATATTGAAGTGTGGCATTGGTACTGAATGAAGAATTATTCCAAACCTTACTTAATTACTGGCTCAAGACGAGCTGGCAAAATTCCCATATGGCAATGCTCCGATAGATGTTACTCAGAATGTCTGGGAAAAGTATGAGCGATGATGTAAATATCGTGGAATTTTCTGAAATTGCTTGTTATAATATAAATAGAATTTGAAACAGGAGATTGGTATGGAAGAAACTTTTTTTATTTTAAAACCGGATGCGGTCAAGCGAGGCTTGGTAGGTGAGGTTTTGCATCGTATTGAACGCCGTGGCTTTCAGTTGACACGCTTGGAGCAGTGTCAGATTGAGCGTACCACTTTAGAAAAACATTATTCAGACTTGGTAGATAAGCCTTTCTTTCCTTCGATTGCTGATTTTATGATGAGTGGCCCTGTTATTATTGGAACACTTGCAGGTGTTGGAGCTGTGCAGGCTTGGCGCGATATGCTGGGGGCGACAGATCCAGCCAAGGCACAGGCAGGTACCATCCGTGGTGACTTTGCTTTAGGGGCAGAGCCGGGGCAATCGATAAAAAATATCGCTCATGGATCGGATTCTCTGGAGTCCGCTCGACGTGAGATTAGTATTTGGTTTGGGGAATAAGTCATTTTCATAGGAAATCTGGAGCAATCAGCTTTAGGTTTTTTTATTTAAGTGCTAGTCTATTGGCAAAAAGTTACGGATACTCTTTGAAATCTCACGATATACATCTGTATTTGTGCTGCTAGGTCTGTTAACCTTATTAGGTTGTTACCTTGCCAGTGTTAGCCGAAGAAGTCAACTATACTTTGACAGATGAACTAACAAGGCCTTTAGCCAAGTTCCTATAGGATTTAGTGTAGAAAATTCAGCATTAACGGATCCTTCCAAGAATTTGCTTAGTTCTGATGAGTTTTTTAAGTATGAGTCCCCAACAAATCTACTTTGGTTCTCAGCTGATTTTCTGCTATAATAGTACTACTAGAAAACTGATAACAAGGAATTGACATGGACATTCAAGAATTGAAAAAACGTCAAGAGAAAATTAGGAATTTCTCTATTATTGCCCATATTGACCATGGAAAATCTACTCTGGCTGACCGAATCCTAGAGCAGACCGAGACGGTCTCAGACCGTGAAATGCAAGCCCAGCTCTTAGATAGTATGGATTTGGAGCGTGAGCGCGGTATTACTATTAAACTCAATGCTGTCCAGCTCAACTATACTGCCAAGGATGGCGAGACTTACATCTTCCATCTGATCGATACACCGGGACACGTGGACTTCACCTATGAGGTGTCGCGTTCGTTAGCTGCCTGCGAAGGTGCAGTTCTGGTTGTTGATGCAGCTCAAGGGATCGAAGCCCAGACCCTTGCTAATGTCTATCTTGCCTTAGATAATGACCTAGAGATTCTGCCTGTTATTAATAAGATTGACTTACCTGCTGCCGATCCTGAGCGTGTGCGCCAAGAGATCGAAGATGTCATTGGCCTGGATGCCAGCGAAGCGGTTCTGGCTTCCGCCAAAGCAGGCATTGGTATCGAGGAAATTCTTGAGCAGATTGTAGAAAAGGTTCCAGCTCCGACAGGTGATCTTGAAGCTCCATTACAGGCGCTTATCTTTGACTCTGTTTACGATGCCTACCGTGGGGTTATTCTTCAAATCCGGATTGTCAATGGTATGGTTAAACCAGGTGATAAGATCCAGCTCATGAGTAATGGCAAGACCTTTGATGTCACTGAAGTGGGAATTTTTACGCCTAAGGCTGTCGGGCGCGATTACTTAGCGACAGGTGATGTTGGCTATATTGCTGCCTCGATTAAGACCGTAGCAGATACGCGCGTGGGAGATACGATTACCCTTGCGGATAATCCAGCTGCTGAACCCCTCCATGGTTATAAGCAGATGAACCCCATGGTCTTTGCTGGACTTTATCCGATCGAGTCAAATAAATATAATGACCTCCGCGAGGCTCTTGAGAAGCTCCAGCTCAACGATGCTAGTCTCCAGTTTGAACCAGAGACCTCTCAAGCCCTCGGTTTTGGTTTTCGCTGTGGTTTTTTAGGCCTCTTGCATATGGATGTGATTCAAGAGCGCTTGGAGCGTGAGTTTAATATCGATCTCATCATGACGGCCCCGTCTGTTGTCTATCATGTGAATACGACGGATGGTGAGCTGATTGAGGTATCAAATCCCTCAGAGTTTCCAGAACCTACCCGGGTCGACACCATCGAAGAACCCTTTGTCAAGGCTCAAATCATGGTTCCTCAAGATTATGTTGGCGCAGTAATGGAGCTGTGTCAGCGCAAGCGTGGGGATTTTGTGACCATGGAATATATTGATGATAACCGTGTCAATGTTATCTATCAAATTCCGTTAGCTGAGATTGTTTTTGATTTCTTTGATAAACTTAAATCATCAACCCGCGGTTATGCCAGCTTTGACTATGAAATATCTGAGTATCGCCAGTCCAAGTTGGTTAAAATGGACATTCTCCTTAATAGTGAGAAGGTTGATGCCCTCAGTTTTATTGTCCACAGTGACTTTGCCTATGAGCGTGGTAAGCTGATTGTTGAGAAGCTCAAAAAGATTATTCCGCGTCAGCAGTTTGAGGTGCCTATTCAGGCTGCTATTGGTCAAAAAATTGTAGCCCGCTCGGATATCAAGGCGCTTCGTAAAAACGTTCTGGCCAAGTGTTACGGTGGTGATGTTTCTCGGAAACGTAAACTCTTAGAAAAACAAAAGGCTGGTAAGAAACGTATGAAAGCCATTGGGTCAGTAGAAGTGCCGCAAGAAGCCTTCCTCAGCGTCCTCAGTATGGATGAAGAAGAGAAAAAATAGATGCAGAAATCTTGCATCAGTTCTTATTGTGTTTATCTGCTATAAAAAGAAAGTAAGATGGTGTTAACTTTACAAGAAAGTTTCCCCTCTTGCTTTTTATTTTTCGAATAAATAATTGTGAAGTTAGTTGATTGTTTCTATCTATAACTTGAAAACCATCTCATCAGATTAGGTTGGGGATCATGAGATTTTTAAAGAGTATCAATAGAGGAAATTCAGCCAGGCAGGGACTCCTTTAGCTAATGAAATCTGGACTATGAGTGTTATAGGAGAGGAAAGCAGCTGTTTCCTTGAAGAGTGGGTCTCCTTTTTCAGTAATCTTTAGGAGGTCTTGGACTAACTCCCAAAAGCCTTGAAAGTTCTATCTATTGTGGATATTGGTCGATTATGGTAAACTAACTTCATTAATCAAATTAAAAAGGAATTAGGAAGAATGCGAAAACGAATGTATAAAGCCAAAAAGCATTGGGTGATTGCCAGTGCTGCGGCCTTAACAGTATTAGGAACAAGCACAGTAGTCGCTGCAGAGGAAAGTCAGGCAGCGACTGCTGGTGAGCCAGCAGAGGTAGCTGTTGAGCAGGCAGCCTTGCCAGCTGACACTAGCTCGCAAGGGCAGGAGTCAGAGCAGGCACCTAATGACACTCATCAAAATGAGGAAACTGTACAGGAAACAGAGCCAGTAAGTGCTGGTGTTTATTCACAGATTTCTTCAAAAGCAGTGACAAGCAGTGAGTCTACGTCGGATACAGCCCTTGATTCGGAGAATTACCAGTCGACTGAGGTTGAATCTGAGCTTCAAAGTAATCAGGAACAAGCACTATCTGCTGTAAGAAGCGCTCCGATCCCTGATTCGAATACCGCTCTTCATCGGGCTAGTGTTGCGGCAACAGTAGCCAGAACTTCTAATACTGCTCAGCCTCAAGCCCCTACCGAAACGACTAGCGTTTCGGTTTCAGGCCGGACAATGACCATTCGTTATAACAAAACCAAGGTGGCTGATGAATCTGTTAACTTTGCGGTTTGGTCAGATGAGCGTGATCAGGATGATCTGGTTTGGTACCGCGCGGATGCTCAGGGAGCGGCCTATATTGATTTAACTAAGCACAAGTCTTATGGTACTTACCACATTCATACCTACTCTAATATTAAGGGACGCGACATCGGACGTGATGGAAGAACTGCTGATGTTTCTCCTTCTAAGGTAACGACCAAGATTGAAGAGACATCAAAGGGGAATTACACAGTAACGATTGGTAATGTCAGCAGTGATATTACAGCTATCCGAGTACCGGTCTGGTCTCAGAAAAATGATCAGGATGATATTATTTGGTATCAAGCTACCCAGAAAGATCCTACTACCTACACGGTGTCTTTTAGAACAGCAGATCATCATAATGATTTGGGTCACTATAACATTCATGTTTATGGCCAAAGTGCCATTACAGGCAGTTTGGTTGGTCTATCTGCGACTTCAGGCGTGGATTATAAGGTGACTGCTGAGGCACCTAAGGCCGAAGCGCGCCATAACATAAAAGCTAGTCTGGGCTCAGCAGGTATTGAACTGGGAATTTCTTCTAATACATTGACTGATCTGGGCAGTGTTCGCTATGCTGTTTGGTCCGAACAAGGCGGTCAGGATGATTTAAAATGGTACAGTGCCGATCGTGATGGGAAGGTAGCTGCCCCTTACAGTAATCACAGTGGTTACGGAACTTATAATATCCACACTTATGCCCTTCAAAATGGCCAAATGGTCGGCCTTAATGCTCAAACTATCACTATTGCTCAGCCTAGTGCTAATGCTAAAGCTAATAAGGTAAACGACACAAGCTATGCTATTCAAATCACGGATGTTCCTCGGTATATCACTGCTGTGAAAGTCCCTGTCTGGACTAATAAAAACGATCAAGATGATCTTATCTGGTATGATGCCGCTAAAAATGCCGATGGTAGCTATACGGCTACTGTTCAGTTGAAAAATCACAATTATGAAACAGGAAGCTACACTGCTCATATCTATGGTGTTAGTGCTCTGGCAGATAGCAGTATGACAGGACTTGGCTCAACAACCTTTAATGTGGATAAAACAATTGTACCGACTAACGCAGACCTAGCTGTTAAAAACCATGATGAAGCAGGTGGTACTTTACAGGTAGTGTTAAATGATACAGCAACTTCTAAGCAGGCTAGCAAGCTTGCCGTTGCAGTTTGGTCTCAGGATAACCAAGCCAACCTTCATTGGTATGAAGCAGGGGTGGCTAACGGTTCAGCGACTGTTTATGTTGATGAGAAGCTTCATGGGTATATCAAGGGCAATTATACGGTCCATGCTTATGTGACTTATCGTGATGGCAGTCAAAGCGGTCATGATTTAGGAAAATACAGCCTCCAAAAGGAGCAGTCAGTTGGTTACTTTGTTGATGTCAGCAGCCACAACGGTGATATTTCTGTAGCTGATTATCAATCTCTGAAAAACCAAGGCATTACGGGTGTAGTTGTTAAATTGACAGAAGGTACCAGCTACATTAACCCTTATGCTGCTCGCCAAATTGCTAATGCCCGCGCAGCTGGAATGAAAGTATCTGTTTACCACTTTGCCCGCTACACTAATGCTGATGAAGCCAGGGCAGAGGCAGCTTATTTTGTTAATGTGGCCAAATCTTATGGATTATCATCAAATACGGTCATGGTTAACGATATGGAAAGCAGTGAAATGCTTAATAATATCAATGCTAATACGGCTGCTTGGACGGCAGCTATGCAGGGAATGGGCTACAATAACTTAGTTTACTACACCATGGCTAGCTGGCTGGATACGCGCGGCGGCAGTCTCAATACCTCGCAGCTGGGGATGCAAAATATGTGGATTGCCCACTATGTCAATGGCTATACCTACCTGCCTCAAAACACAGCCCAAGAATACAGTCTCTACTCTGATGCAGCAGCATGGCAGTATACCAGTGTTTCGCGCAAGCTGGCAGGAAATCTTGATGAAAATATCGATTATATCCGCCGTTTCAGCTAAGAGTTAAGTCACAGACATTTTTGACTATAAGTTTAAAGAAGGCAACTGCCTTCTTTTTTGCTAGGGGACAAAGATAGTGCTTGTGCGCAGTATTATAGGTTTTTATCTGTGTCTAAGGCCAGCTTATATATTTAGTTTAAGGCGTTTTATGAATCCAATGGGTAGTAACAGCTTTTTTTGCTCTGTGACTTGTGGTCTTTTACTCTGCAAAAGTTAACTCATTTTTTATATTGGTTGAGAAAACTTGTCAGAGTAGGGGAGTCTTGTTCAAGGTGGAACATAGCAGTTTTTGAAGGCGGTGGGAGAATGATTTGCCGAATTTCTAAATTGCGATAGGCAATCTTTTGTTTTTATGGTAAAATAAATTGGTATGGAGGGGCCACTATGATAAAGATATTTGGAAAAGTTAGATACCATTGGCAGCCGGAATTGTCTTGGTCTATTATTTACTGGTCTATTACCTTTATTCCGATTTTTATTGCCATGTCTTTATTTTACGAAAGGGCTTCTGTCCCACGGACAGGACTGACTTTTGTTGCTCTCTTCATGATTTTTGTCGGATTAGGGTTTCACCGCTATTTTGTGATTAGTGAAGATAATAAGCTTTGGATTATTTCTCTTAACTTTTTGAAACCACTCAAGGTTGATATTGCTAGTATCAAGCGGGTTGAGGTGACACGAACAACCCTGTGTCTCATTTTTACTAATGGCAAGTCTCGACTATTTTATATGCGCAAGTGGCCTAAAAAATATTTCCTAGATGATCTGGCGCTTAATCCAGCTTTCAAGGGAGAAGTAGAGCTGCTTGATCATTCAGACAGTCTGGATTATTTTAAACTTTACCAAAATGACAAAAAAGAAAAGCCCTCGCTTAGGAATCAATCCTGAGGGCCTTAGTAGGGCAGGATTTCACTGCTAAAAGGTTAGCCTGATTGTCCGGCAGAACTTGTTCAAGCTGATCGCTGTCAGTGAATTTGACGATACCGTCATCATGATAGTCGAAGGCCTCGGAGTAAGTTTGGCAGAGACCACAGGCAATACATTTTTCTGGAATAATTGAAACTTTCATAGTATTATTTTAGTACGGATTTATTTTTTTTACAAGGGAGGACGAGATGTCAAGGAAACCATGGGAAACGCCAATTAAGGAAACTGAGGAAGTCGAAGACGTAGAAGAAACTGAAGAAATTGCAGAGACTGAGGAAATTGAAGACGCAGAAGTAAGGGATGTTGAACTTGAAGAAGAGGAAGATGATGATATCGTTATTGGGAAACACCGCTCAGGTGGCAGCCGCGGAAGTAACCGCAGCGCTTCCTTTGTCAGTACTCCCGTCCTGACAGCTCTACTTAGTGCTTTCTTTGTTATTGTTGTAACGATTCTCTTCTTTGTCTTTTACACGTCAAATGGAGGTAGTAATGAAACAAAGGCTACTTCAAGTTTCTATGGCGCTTCTAAATCAGAGTCTAAGCAAAAATCTGAGAAGGAGCAATCCTCAAGCAGCCAAGCACCATCGGAGGAAAGTAGTAGCGAGTCCTCATCAACAGAAGAGTCTTCTTCATCTGGTAATGGTGAAACAATTACTGTTGAACAGGGAGAGGGAGAGGCAGCTATCGCAGCGCGTGCTGGTATCTCAGTTGAACAACTTAGAGAATTGAATCCTGAGCATATGACTCAAGGCTACTGGTATGCGAATCCCGGCGATGAGGTTTATGTAAACTAAGATGAAACAAATTAGAATTGCTATTGATGGCCCTGCTTCCAGCGGAAAAAGTACTGTAGCCAAGATTGTTGCTAATCATCTTGGCTATACTTATTTAGATACAGGAGCGATGTACCGTTGTGCCACTTATTTGGCACTTAAATATCATATTAGTCTGTCGCAGGTCGATGACTTATTAAAATTGATTGACCAATATCCTATTGCTTTTGGCAAAGCGGCTGATGGCAGTCAGACTGTCAGCCTAGGTGGCGAGGACGTTACCTTGGCTATCCGTCAGAATGATGTGACCAACCATGTCTCAGCTGTCTCGGCACTGGCACAGGTTCGTGAAAAATTAGTTGATGAGCAGCGTCGAATTGCCGCAGACGGAGCCATTATTATGGATGGGCGAGATATCGGAACAGTTGTCCTTCCAGATGCTGAATTAAAGATCTTCTTGGTTGCATCTGTTGAGGAACGAGCTGAGCGTCGCTTCAAAGAGAATCAGGCTAAGGGGATTGCGGCTAATTTTGAACAGCTCAAGCAAGAGATTGCTGAGCGTGACTATAAGGATAGTCACCGTGAAGTCTCTCCTTTAAAACCAGCAGATGATGCCATTACTTTTGATACGACTGGGGTATCGATTGATGGTGTGGTTGATTTTATTTCAGAAAAAGCAAAGAAAATTATTGACATGCCCTAGTAGGAATGTTATACTACTGGTAATGAGAAAAGCAGAAGTGAGAGCTTCTCGCCTTGCGACTAACGTTGTCTGGCTCTACATGTCAAGTTTCAGAAGATGAAATACTATGTAGTGCGGGCTTGGTTTGTCAAGTCCGCTTTCGTTTTTCTCAAAGAATGAAGAGGTGAAAGTCATCGCAAAGAAAGATCTATTCATAAATGATGAAATTCGCGTTCGTGAAGTTCGCCTTGTAGGGCTTGACGGAGAGCAGCTGGGCATTAAACCCTTGTCTGAAGCACAGGCAGCGGCGGATGATGCTAATGTTGATCTCGTTTTGATTCAGCCGCAGGCAACTCCACCAGTTGCTAAGATTATGGACTATGGAAAGTTCAAGTTTGAGTATCAAAAGAAACAAAAGGAGCAGCGCAAGAAACAAAGTACTGTGACGGTTAAGGAGATTCGTCTCAGTCCTGTTATTGATAAGGGTGACTTTGACACTAAGCTTCGCAATGGCCGTAAGTTCTTGGAAAAGGGCAACAAGGTTAAGGTTTCTATCCGTTTTCGTGGGCGGATGATTACTCACAAGGATATTGGAGCCCAAGTCTTGGCAGATTTTGCTGAAGCGACGCAAGATATCGCTATTATTGAGCAACGCGCTAAGATGGACGGCCGCCAAATGTTCATGCAATTGGCGCCAATCCCTGATAAGAAGAAGTAGGGGTTTACAATTAATTAAACTTAAAGAGGAGACATTAAAATGCCAAAACAAAAAACACACCGTGCATCAGCTAAACGTTTTAAACGTACAGGTTCAGGTGGCTTGAAACGCTTCCGTGCTTACACTTCTCACCGTTTCCACGGTAAGACTAAGAAACAACGTCGTCATCTTCGCAAGGCAGCTATGGTGCATTCAGGAGATTTCAAACGTATCAAATCAATGCTTACTCGTATGAAATAAGCTGCATGGTTGTTAAAAATTTATTAGAATTATCTGGAGGAAATACATAAATGGCTCGTGTTAAAGGTGGCGTTGTTTCACGTAAACGCCGTAAACGTGTACTTAAATTAGCTAAAGGTTACTATGGTGCTAAGCATATCTTGTTCCGTACGGCAAAAGAACAAGTAATGAATTCTTACTACTATGCTTACCGTGACCGCCGTCAAAGAAAACGTGATTTCCGTAAATTGTGGATTACACGTATCAATGCGGCAGCTCGTATGAACGGTTTATCCTATTCACAATTGATGCATGGTTTGAAATTGGCAGAAGTTGAAGTTAACCGCAAAATGTTGGCAGACTTAGCTGTTAACGATGCAGCAGCTTTCACAGCACTCGCTGATGCAGCTAAAGCAAAACTTGGTAAATAATTTTATTTGAGCGGCTCTTGGATTAGTTTTTAATCTAAGAGTTTTTTTATTTAGTGTCGATTGTGGAAAATGCCTTCCTGTTTTTTTTTTGCGTTTTAGCTTTAAGAATCAGGCTGTTTTTTACCATGGATTTCTGATTGTCTCTTGAAGCTCTTGCTTAATTAACCTATAATGGTAATATTGGAATGGAGGACAAGGTGAATAAGCAATCGTATCGCTACTGGGCAGCCCTGCTATTTCTAGTGAGCCTGTTAGGAATCATGCTGTACCAGCATGGTGCTATTAAGAAGGATTTAGGCCGAGCAGCTAGGTCTGAGAAAATTTTTAGTAAAAAACAAGGATCTGTTGTTGCCGCTAAGCAGCAGGATACTTGGCTTTACTATCCTTGTAATGATAAAGGAAAAGCCTATGCTGGATTAAAAGAAACTATGAACAAGGCAGCTAAAACGGCTAAGGATGGCGATTATCAATTTATCGGTATGGCTTGTTCGGATTCTGCTTTGAGAGGTGTTCAGCGGGCCAAACTCTATGAACACCCTTACTATAAGCGGGGAGCGTCGTTGCGCAAAGGAAAAAGCAAGACGCTTAAGACCTTTTTACTCAAATCGGATCATACCGTTTTGAAACTGACAGATCTGCTGTCACGAACGACCGATTTAAGGGCAGCCTTATTGCCTAAAATTGAAGCAGCGCTTAAGGTCCAAGGGATCAGTAAGAAGCAGAAAGATAAGGTCTTGACGGTCTTTAAAAAGGAGAAGTTATCACAGATCGCTTTTAGCTATAGTCAGTCGCAATTGGTCTTATCTATCGGCGGCCAAAAAGTTATGATTGCTGTTACTAGTCTCTATGATATTCTCAATCCTAACTATTTGAAGGATAGTGACTTGCAGGCCTACCAATCCTATAAGCATGGGGCTGGTTTACAGGAGAAGATGTCAGGACATGTGGTTGCTTTGACCTTCGATGATGGTCCTAATCCTGTTACGACGCCAAAGGTTCTTAAAATTTTGAAGAAGTACAAGGCAAAGGCCACCTTCTTTGTCGTTGGGCAAAGTATTGCTGGTAATGAAAGTATCCTTAAAGAAGAATTAAAGGCTGGTCATAACATTGGTAACCACTCTTGGAATCATCCTCAATTGAACAAACTGCCGACTAATCAAGCTTCTGCGCAGATTACCCAAACAAGCCAGGCGATCGAAAAAGCAACAGGTCAGGCACCTAAGCTTTTGCGTCCGCCCTACGGTGCTACCAACGATAAGGTGCGGAGTTTAACAAATCTCTATCAGGTACTTTGGGATGTTGATACGTTGGATTGGAAGAATCGCAACACGCGGGCTATTTTAAGTCAGGTAAAGTCACAGGTGAAGGACGGCAGCGTTATTCTGATGCACGATATTCACCCAACGACAGTTAATGCTCTGCCGGCAGTTTTGGAATACCTAAGATCACAAGGATATAAGTTTGTGACTGTCAGTGAATTGTATGGTTATGCCTGATAAAGGCTGAGATATGTTGGCTAACGGGCTCCCAATCGTTAGATTATTAGTCTAACTCTTGGAGAATATGCCACAGTCTCAGTTTTTTTATGCCCTTTGAAAATCTTATGATAGGCCGTTGACTTATAATATCCAGCTCCCCCTTGCCTGCTTTCTACCTTAAAAGGTTTCTCAGATCTAAGAGCCGTAAGGTTATCATATCAGCTGTCACTGGCCTCAGCCATCATCCAATCGCTGTATCAAGAGTTGATGTAAAAACAATCGGATTTGGTGAACTTTTACGCAACTTCCGGCTGCAGCTGATTCTGAGGCGGATGTGTGAAATCACGATTATTTCCTGGTCTTGTTTAGTTTGATCGTGCTTTTCTTTGGATATTAATTTTTTCTTCATCAATATCAATAAAAGCAACTACTGATAATTGCTCTTCATAAAACTCCACAGCTATTTTTAGGGTCTAGATCGGGCGGTTGACTCTAATCCTAAGATTCCCATTCCCCCTTTCTTTTTGATGACAGGTTAGTCAAGTCCTCTTGAGAGTTAGAACAATCTAGCCGGAGTCATTGTGTCTGTCAGTGCTGCTTTATGATAGGGAAGACAGTAAAAGAAGGATAATAGCCATCTTTTTTGCATATTGGAGCAGATTGTATTGTTGAAGATTCAGGGCTGAGGAAAATTATGGTGATCATCTGAAATTTACCTCTTTTTTATGGTAAAATAAGGATATAAATTTGCTGTACTGGAGCCGCTTATGAAACTTGAAACCAATGTGCGACATTTACGAGGAACAATCCGTGTTCCCGGAGATAAATCAATCAGTCATCGTTCTATTATGTTTGGTAGTTTAGCCAAAGGGATAACGACTGTTCGTGATATTTTGCGCGGTGAAGATGTTCAATCAACCATGCAAGCCTTTCGAGAGATGGGAGTTGAGATTGAGGACGATGGTAACCTTGTTACAATCCATGGTGTTGGCTTCTACGGTCTCAAGGAGCCGACAAAGCGGCTTGATATGGGGAATTCAGGCACTTCCATTCGTTTGATTTCCGGTGTTTTGGCCGGTCAAGATTTTACGGCAGAATTGTACGGTGACGACAGTCTGTCCAAACGTCCTATGGATCGTGTTTCTATCCCCTTACGAGAAATGGGGGTCACAATTTCTGGACAAACTGAGCGGGACCTACCGCCCCTAAGGATCCATGGGAGTCACTCATTAAAACCGATCCGCTATCAATTACCTGTCGCTTCGGCTCAAGTCAAATCGGCCTTGATCTTTGCGGCCTTGCAGGCAGATGGCGAGTCTGTTATTATCGAAAAGGAGAAGACTCGTAACCATACTGAGGACATGATTGCTCAGTTTGGCGGTCAGCTTGAGATTAATGGCAAGGAAATTCATGTTTCTGGCGGTCAAGAGTTAACGGCTCAGACGGTTGTTGTGCCAGGCGATATCTCCAGTGCTGCCTTTTGGCTGGTGGCAGGTCTGATTACACCCCATTCAAAAATTGTATTGGAAAATGTCGGTATTAATGAAACCCGAACTGGGATTCTTGATGTTATTAAGGCAATGGGAGGAAAAATTGCTCTCAGTTGTGTTGATCACATCGCTAAATCGGCGACAATTACAGTTGAAAGTTCAGACTTATCCGGTACAGAAATCGCAGGTGATATTATTCCTCGTTTGATTGATGAATTACCTATTATTGCCCTCTTAGCAACACAGGCACAGGGACAAACCATTATTCGTGACGCAGAAGAGCTCAAGGTAAAGGAGACTGACCGTATTCAGGTTGTAGCGGATGTTCTTAATAGTATGGGGGCAGATGTTAGACCGACTGATGATGGTATGATTATCCAAGGGGGAAGTGACTTGCATGGTGCTAAGGTCAATACTTATGGAGATCATCGCATCGGTATGATGGCAGCTATTGCAGCTTTGTTAGTCAGGGATGGCAGTGTTGAGCTGGAGCGGCCAGAGGCAATCAATACCAGTTATCCTAGCTTTTTTGCTGATTTGAGAGGACTTATCAATGGCTAAAATTTTGATTGGATTTATGGGATCTGGTAAGTCGAGTGTTGCACGCTTATTGGACGCGCAGTTTTTGGATATGGATAGTTTGATCACTCAAAAAATTGGGATGTCCATTGCTGAGTTTTTTGCTCTAAAGGGAGAGGAAGCTTTTCGACAAATTGAGTCCCAAACCTTGGCCGAATTGGCCAAAACAGATCAGGTCGTTTCAACGGGTGGCGGTGTTGTTGTCAGTCAAGCCAACCGGCAGGTTTTAGCGGCTAATCCAGAGACTATCTACCTTAAAGCCGATTTTGAGATCCTTTACAATCGAATTGCCAAGGATAGCGAAAATATTCGTCCGCTCTTCGTTAATAATAGTAAGGCAGATTTCAAGGCTATCTTTGATGGACGCCAGAATTGGTATGAAGAAGCGGCAACTGTGACGATTAACGTTAGTGATAAAACACCAGAAGAAGTAGCGGAGATAATTAGATGTCTGTAGGATTTTTAGGCCCCAGCGGTTCTTTTACCCATAGTGCGGCGCTCAAGGCTTTTCCTCAAGCTGATTTAGTATCTTTTGCTAATATTACGGATGTAATCAAGGCTTATGAGAACAAGCAAGTTGATTTTGCTATTATTCCAGTGGAAAACTCGATAGAGGGATCTGTACATGAAACGCTGGACTATCTCTTCCATCAGGCAGAAATTAGGGCTGTGGCGGAATTAGTTCAACCGATCAAGCAGCAGTTAATGGCAGCTGCTAGTGATAGAAAAATTGAGAAGATTTTTTCGCACCCGCAAGCCATTGCCCAAGGCAAGCAATATATCCGTCAGCATTATCCTCAGGCCTTTATTGAAATGACAGCGAGTACCGCTTATGCCGCTCGTTTTATTGCTGAACATCCCGATCGTCCTTATGCCGCTATCGCTCCAAGTGTGGCTGCACAGGAGTATGGCCTTACTATCATTGCTCAGGATATTCAGGAAATTGATGAGAACTTCACTCGTTTTTGGGTATTGGGACATCAGCAACCTCAATTAAGGCTTGAGACGCAGACCAGTAAGGTATCTTTGGCGTTGACCCTGCCTGATAATCTACCGGGGGCTTTGTACAAAGCTCTGTCTGTTTTTGCTTGGCGGGGAATCGATTTGACTAAGATTGAAAGCCGCCCTTTGAAGACGGTTCTGGGGGAATACTTCTTCATTGTCGATTTGGACAAGGGAGCTGAGGATCTAGTCGCTTTTGCCTTGGAAGAATTGACTAGTTTGGGCATTAGCTATAAGGTCTTGGGAGACTATGCGGTTTATGTTATTTGAAGAAGGAATAAATAAGGAACAAAGAAAGAAGATATGGCAAACCACAATCTGACACATCATGAGGAGCTGCGTTATCACTATCTGATGCGCAATATTAATTATCTGTCACCTAAGGAGCAGGCTGAGTATGATTATCTAAGAAACAAGGTTGAAACTTATAATCAATACTATCGCAGTCTGCGACAGGGCTATTCAGATTCTGGTTCCTATGATTACGACGAGGAGCCTGCCAGCGCCAGTGACTGGTACCAGCAGTCTTACGGTGATAGTTATGATGACTATGATTCTGGAGCTTACGGTTATGAAGAACAAGCCTATACCGAACAAGGGCTGCCAGTCTATGATGACCGCCACTCGGCTTATCAAAGCAGACAGGCGAGGCAAAGAGAAAGTGCTGTGACTGGTCCATCAGATAGTAAGCAAACCAGAGTACCACATGGCCGCAGACCTAGGAATAAGCGCATCTGGGTCAAGCGGCTTCTGGTAACGCTGGGACTTGTCGGTCTAGTCGTGATTGCTGGCATGGGCTACCGTTTCTACCGAGGGTTGGCTGCTGTCAATGGCAACAATGGTAAATACAGTGCCGCTGTTAAGGAAAAATTCAACGGTGAGGATGCGCCAGATGGCACTAATATCCTCATTTTAGGTAGCGATAAGCGAATAACCCAAGGAGAGTCTGATGCCAGAACAGACACAATTATGGTTGTTAATGTTGGCAATAGCGATAACAAGGTCAAAATGGTTAGTTTCATGCGTGATACCCTAGTTCATATTGATGGGGTCAGTGCAGACGATTATTCTTATGACCAAAAGCTCAATGTTGCCTTCAATCTTGGAGAACAAGATGGCAACCAAGGGGCTGAATACATGCGGCAGACACTTAAGGATAACTTTGGTTTAAAAATCAAGTATTATGTGATGCTGGACTTTGAAACCTTTGCAGAAGCTATTGATACCCTCTTTCCTAAGGGGGTAAATATTGATGCCAAGTTTGCGACGGTTGATGGTCAGGAAGTTTCAGAGGTAGAGGTACCCGATGACCTCAATGCTAAGGATGGTGTTACACCCGAACAGACGATTGCTGTCGGTAAGCAAAGGATGGATGGACGGACACTCCTTAACTACGCCCGTTTCCGCAAGGATGACGAGGGAGATTTTGGTCGTACTAAGCGCCAGCAGCAGGTGATGTCAGAGGTTATCAGTCAGACCAAGAATGTCTCCAAGCTCTTCTCAGGTTCAGAAGCCATTGGTAAAATTTTTGCACTAACCTCAACCAATATGCCCTACAGTTTCTTGCTTAAGAACGGCGTCCCTATTATGACCGATGCGGCTAAGGGGATTGATCAGCGTACTATGCCAGAAAATGGTGACTGGATTGATGATATTGATATGTACGGCGGTGCAGGTTTGTCTATTGATTTTGATTACTATAGAGGCGAGCTGAAGGACATGGGAATGCGCTGATGTGTTTATGAGATAACGGGGTAAGGAAGAAATCTATTTTGCCGTCTTTTCCCTATAGTTCATTAAAGGCCTTGCTTTTGGGCTGGAAGATGCTAGAAAACTTAATCAGACAGCTGCGTCTTAAAAGCAGATGTATAAAGGATTAGAGGTGAGAATTTAAGACTCTTCGAGGATAAGTTCTGCCCCTTTTCTTTTGATAATAGCAGAGCAAAAACAAGAAAAGAGAATCCATGTTAAGAAAGAATGATAGTGTAGAGGTTGAAATTGTTGATTTAACCCACGAAGGACAAGGTGTTGCTAAGGTTGATGGCTTTGTCTTTTTCGTTGAAAACGCCCTGCCTAATGAGAGAATCCGCATGCGTGTGCTCAAGGTCAAGAAGAATATTGGCTATGGGAAGGTAGAAGAATACCTGACCACATCACCTTACCGCAATCAGGACTTAGATGCAGCTTATTTGCGCACAGGTATTGCGGATTTTGGTCATTTGGCCTACAGTGAGCAACTTAAGTTTAAAACCAAGCAGGTTATTGATAACCTCTACAAAACAGCAGGAATTTCAGATGTGAAAGTTGCTGATGCGCTTGGTATGGACAATCCTGTTGCCTACCGTAACAAGGCTCAGGTACCTGTCCGGCGCGTCAACGGTCAATTGGAAACAGGCTTTTTCCGCAAGAATTCACATGACCTCATGCCTATCGAGGATTTCTATATTCAGGATAAGGAAATTGATAGACTTATTAATTTCACACGTGATTTGCTGCGTCGTTATGACCTCAAGGCCTATGATGAGAAGGAGCAGACCGGTCTTATCCGCAATCTCGTTGTTCGTCGTGGACATTACACAGGTCAGATGATGCTGGTTCTCGTGACCACACGTTCAAAAGTTTTCCGCATTGAGCAGATGGTTGAGAAGATCGTTGCCGCCTTCCCAGCCGTCAAGTCCATCATCCAAAATATCAATGACAAAAATACCAACGCCATCCTTGGACCTGACTTCCGCACTCTATATGGATCAGACACTATTGAGGACACCATGCTTGGTAACCGTTATGCCATTTCCGCCCAATCCTTCTATCAGGTCAACACTGTCATGGCTGAAAAGCTCTATCAGACAGCCATTGATTTCTCAGCATTGACTCCCAATGATGTGGTGATTGATGCCTACTCAGGTATCGGGACGATTGGGCTCTCCTTTGCTAAGCAAGTCAAGGCCGTTTATGGGGTTGAAGTGATTGAAAGAGCGGTCAAGGATGCTGAGAAAAATGCTGCGCTAAACGGCATTACCAATGCCCATTATGTGGCGGATTCAGCTGAAAATGCCATGGCCCAGTGGAGCAAAGAAGGCATCCAGCCAGATGTCATTCTGGTAGACCCACCGCGCAAAGGCCTAACAGAAAGCTTCATCAAAGCCAGCGCTGCCATGCAGCCCCGCAAGATTACCTATATTTCCTGCAATCCGGCTACCATGGCGCGTGACATCAAGCTTTATGAAGAACTGGGGTACAAACTCAAAAAAGTGCAACCAGTAGACTTATTTCCAATGACGCATCATGTTGAGGCAGTAAGTTTGCTAGAAAAACTCTAGGATAACAGCAGGTTAAAGGAGTGAGGATTTCTTGCTATTTTCATGATATAATAATTCAGAAAAGAGTGGAGTGATAAGATTAATGAGATTGATAAGATTGACTTTTAGATTAACAGTTGGTTCTGTTAAATGGTTTATTGGTATGTTTAAATACTATAAATGAGCTGAAAAAGTTGAGCCAATATTACTGCTTGTACAATCTGATAATTGAGTAAAGTAGATGATTTTCTCATGCGATAGCTATCCAAGAGTAAAGAATAAGATGGCGAAACGATTGGAAACAGCGAACCGCGGAGTGTGTAGTTTTGCTCGTGAAAGCCCAGAAACCTTTGGGCGAAAGAGATAAAAAGCCTTGAATTCAGGGCTTTTTTGAGATTTGAACTTTTCGTCAGTGGCTGTGATTGACGCTTCATGTGAACTTATCAACCGTACTGATTCGGAGCCGATTTTGACCATTTTCACATAGTTTAAGCTATGGATTGGATGTTTTTTTATCGCTGAGTGAGCGGATTAGATGTAAAGGTTGGGAAGGCTTGAAAATAAGAATGTGTTGGTGAGTCAAGCAGAATGATGGAGGTCGCTTGTTTATAGCATGAAATGCAACTAAAGCTTACAGAAGTCATATAAATATGCCGTGTTTGGATGGTAGAAACTACGCATGCCCTCGAGTAAAATTAGTATAGAAATTATCGAAAGAGGGTGTAAAATGAAAGCGATAGAAATCATTTTGATTATTATTCTGATTATTGCCGCCATAGTTGCGATAGCCTTCGGACTTTATTGGTATCGCAACATCCATTGGTATGACAGGTATATGAAAGCGCTGAATACAGCAGGTGCAGTGGAAAAACAAGTTACTCTTCCGAGTAGTAATGTCATCAATTATGGTGAAGTGAACAATGATAAACCTGCCCTTCTATTAATCCATGGACAGATGAGTATATGGCAGGACTATGCACTTGTCATGCCTGAATTCAGTAAAAATTGGCATATTTACGCTGTTGATGTTTATGGACACGGGGAATCATCACATGATGAAAGTCTGTATTACCTTGATGTGAATGGTGACGATCTGATCTGGTTTATCAATAATGTTATCGGCAAGCCTACCGTTGTTGCTGGACACTCCAACGGAGCAATCACGGCAGCGTATGTAGCAGCATACGGCGGTCAAAACATAGCTGGAGCAGTGCTGGAAGATCCACCAGTATTTTCTACTGATGGAGAAGGCTGGGAAGACAGCTTTGCTTACAAAGATGCGTATAAGCCTTTGCATGATTACAATGAGTCGGATAAGGCAGAGTGTTGGGAAGCTTATTACCTCCGTCACTGCTACTGGGGACAGCTATATATGCCGGATGCCATGCCGAAACTTGCTAACTATGCACAAAAGCAACATCAGAAGAACCCTAATAAGGCTGTTCAGATAGGCTTTCTACCAAGTTCGATTTGGTATGTTTTTGGATATGCCAAGAAATATGATTTTGCATACGGTGAACGATTCTATGACCTGAGCTGGAATCACGGTTTGACACACAAAGAAATATTGTCAGCAATAGAAGTTCCCTGTGTCTATATTCATGCAAAGGAGATGGTTCACGAGAATGGAACATATCTGTGTGCAGCATCCCGCGAACAAGCCGAGAGAGCGGTGGCTTATATTGGTGAAAATTGTCAGTTGGTCGAGACTGAAGACAGTAACCATGTGATTCATACTGTTCATAGTGCTTTCTATATTGAAAAGGTAAACTCGCTGCTATCAAAATGAGGACATTATGTTAAAAACAAATCTTATTATGCTTCGTAATATACATGGCTTTTCGCAGGAAGAAATAGCGGAGAAAATAGATATCCCCGTAGGACTTATGCAAAAAGGGAGAGTGGCGAACTGTCTCGGACATCGAAAAATATAAGCATCTTGCGGATATCCAAGGTGTCATGATTGATAGGCTGATAAAAGCAGAAACGATAGATAGAAAAGAGAACATTCCACCTGCGCCACAAAGAAGCAATATCTGGGACTTGGTGACAATAAATGAATGATGTGGACAATTTGCAATCCCCAAAAACCGATCGTGAGAGATTCGGTCTTACCAGTGGGCAAAGAAAATGAGGAGAACGATATTTGACAATAGGTGTTTGATTTTCCATGGTTCACGAGTATCTCTAACTGTAACCAAGAAATTTAGTAGCTCATCTATAACAAAATCCTCCACTTTTATTATAGCGAAGGTTAACTTATTTTTATAAAATTGTTATCTGAAAACAAAATTTTCTTCATGCGTTTGTCGTACATTGCCTTCATTAGTAGGATGGAGCCTTATGATATGTTTCGATTTCGATTATGATTTCTTGCTTGAATTTCACAAGCAGTATCTGATAGAGTTGATAAAATCGACGCTGAGATTGATGCCGAGTTTAGCTTGAAGCACTAGAAGGACAAGAATGGAATTGTCCTTAATTTACAATAGTTAACATTTCGACGCTGTATCAGTTCTTTGGCGTATAGCGGCGATAATAGGAGGAACACATGGTTCCATATTGTATGTATTGTATGGTAAGTAATGGCATTTAGCGGTATCATTTAAATGGTTCATTGAGATGACTTCTGTTCGTTTGGTTACTGACACAGAGTCCAAATGAACTTTTTTGTGAACTAAAAAATAAACTAGCACCACGGGTCATTAGATAATTTTATTCATCATTTATTTTTTGTATTCGTCACCAAGGGAGCGAAGGAAGTGTCTATGCTGAACGATGTATACTGAGTTTTTAGTTGAAATAGGCATTAACGATATGCTATAATGTAAATACAAAATGTATATACAAGAGGTTTTAATATGACTACTACACAACCTGTTAATTTTCGTGCAGATTCTGTTTTTTATCAACAAACCAAGGATATTTTAGCAGACGAGCAAATCAGTCTTACAGATGTTTTAAATGCTGCATTAAGAAAGATTGCGACTGGTGCTGTTGATGCCAAAGAATTTGTTTCGAGTGACTTGCCAGAGTCACAGTATCAAATTGCTTTTGAAGATTTAAAGAAAGAGATTTTGTTAGGCCATCAGGATATTGCTCAAGGTAAGGTCACAGCACTTGCAGACGTAAGAAAGGAATTTGGTCTTGACTAGTCATAAACGTTACACTGTTTCCTTATCCGATGCGGCTAAACAGGATTTGAAAGCTATTCATGAGTACATTGTTCTCAATTTTTATAGTCAACAATCTGCTGACGGTAAAATTGATTTAATTTTATCGGCTTTAGAAACTTTAGAAACCTTCCCAGAAGCTTGTCCGCGTGTGGCGAGCCGTGGTTATGGTGAATTAACTGATGATGGCAAAAGTTACCGTTATATGCCTATTGAGAATTATTTAGCTTTTTACTACATTGAAGGGCATAATGTCTATATTTCTCGTATCATGAATTCAAAGCAAAACTGGGCAAAATTATTTAATAAGTAATTAGGGAATATTTTTGGAAGGGGAAATATTTAGAAGAAGATTAGTCTCCTTCTAAATATTACAGTACTGCATTGTAAGCCCTGCTAATAAGAGAAATCTAGAAATTTTTAAACTGTTTATTCAAAAATGGTTGATTGTGAAAGTACAGTACAGCAGATGGCAATTTTTAATAAATAAAATGAGATAATTGCGAGTCTATCTATTTGATGGGGAAATGTCAAATTTTGGCGAGACAGATAGGTCAGTTGACTATGGAAAATTCAGTATGATTGAGAAGGGGTCGGAATACGAATGATAAAACTTGCGTGAATGTCTGGCAGCCCATGCGTCTAATAATGGACGTCGAGCCAGATTATTGATAAACTGAAACGTGATAGTTTTACAGCTACAATAAAATTCGTCAAGGCTTCCTTGCAGATCAATAGTCAGTTCTGTCTTATTGGAAGATGGTCAGCAGAGAGTGTAATCGTAAAATAAGAGACTAAGATGGAAATAAAAAAGAAAATAAGACGTTCAAATATAGAGTTATTACGCATTGTAGCTCTGTTTATGATTATTATGTATCATATCGTCAGACACTGTATCAGGGTTCAGCTGGTATCCCCTGAAGACTTGGGGAGAGAGGCAGTAGAAATCTTTAATCAGCCTGTCTTCTATCCCCGCCTGTTAATTTTAAATGTTATTATGACCTTTGGCAGTATTGGCAATGCCTTATTTATCCTAGTTTCTGGATATTTTATGGCCAATAGGGATCCTGATACTATTCAGATTGGAAAGATTTCCAAGAAGCTGCTCTATCAACTTTTATTTGCGGCTACCTTATTGACCTGCCTTTCTCCTTGGCTGCATTATCTACGTCCAGATATATTCTCAGGCCTGCAGCGATTTATGCGGATCAATGAGCGATTTTGGTTTGTCGGTTATTATTTTGTTGTGATTCTTTTTGGGAAACTGTTCTTAAATAAGTTTCTCAAACAATTGGATTACAGACAGTATGCCAGTTTTCTTCTTGTCTTTTTAGCTTTGATAACTTTTTCTTGGACCAATCATATTATGAGGTCTTTTGCGACGGGGTTAGAGGTTTTCTTGACGGGGGTCTTTCTCTATTCCTTTGCAGGATTTGTTAGGAGGTTTGATGTCCTTGCTAAGGTGCGGACCTATGTTTTATTCCTCCTTCCTATATTAGTTTATGCTCTGGTCTTGATTTCTGGTTACAATACGGTTGTAACTAAGATTCAAACCTACATAAGGAGTGAATCTCCAGAAGTCTTTCTCCAGCGTATTCCCAACTTTAATAATAGTAGTTTAGTCGTTATTGTCGTTGCTATCTGTATTTTTGAGCTTTTCCGACGACTGTCGCTACCAGACAGCAGATTAATAGCCTTTTTGGGACAGTCGACCTTTATGGTCTACCTTGTCCATGACAACCGTTTCTATTATGAACTTTGGAATCTCAGAGACTGGGTAACGACTTTGGCAGCCAGTCCAACAATCTTTATTATCCAGTTGATAAAATGGACTATCTATACCTTTGCGACCGGTGTGCTTGCTTATATCTTATATGCACTGCTGCACCTTATCTTGAGACGAAACAAATGGCTGTTGCTGAGATCTGAAAAGAAAATAACATAAATAAGCTATATTTTGCTATAGGCTATATTAGGGCCTGTGGCAATTTTTAGCCCTTAACACGAGAGTAGATAGCTTTTATCAGTTGTCAGTATAGTCTAAGTAGCGATGCTTTGTAGGATCATTTAATTGAACTCATTGGGTAGCTTCTATGTTTGTTATGGTGCTCCAAGTGTTTGCTAGGGGTTTTTGTTTATGTTTTTAACTCCTCCTGTGATTCTAGCTTATTTTTAAGTCTAGCCCTACAGCCCTTCTTTCTAGCGTCCTATCTGCTGAAATGTTATAATACGGACTGGTTGATCATTTGTTGGGCTGATTTGATTAGTCTGGCTTAGATAGTGGAGAGTAGTATGATAGAAACATTTATTTCACTAACTATTATGACCTTTATATCAGCGGTGACACCGCTTGTGGCTCGTCTGATTCCTAGACAGATTGTGCCAGAGCCTGTACTCTTAATCGCTGCTGGAGCTTTTTTGGGGCCGTATGCTTTTGGTCTGATTAATTCAGATAGCGAAGCTTTAAAACTCTTATCTGATTTAGGCTGTGCCTTTCTCTTTTTACTGGCGGGTTATGAAATCGATCCCAAGGTTATCATCGGTAAAGAAGGAAAGAAAGGGTTTTCCACTTGGGTGGTAACCTTTGCGATTGGTTTAGCAGTAGCCATTATCATGCCTGATATCGCATCGGGAAAGCAGGGATTGATTGCGACAGCTTTGCTTTTTACAACTACAGCGCTTGGGACACTCATGCCCATTCTGGAAGAGAGGGGGTTGACTGGTACTTATATTGGTAATATTATCATTGCTTATGGAACCTGGGGTGAGCTAGCGACGGTGATCGCAATGGCTATTTTGCTCTCGGCGCGCAGTACCTGGCAGACAGCAGCTATTTTAGGTGGCATGCTGCTGTTATGCATTTGGCTAGCTGCCCTAGGAAACCGCGCAGTTCAAGGTGGCGGTGCTCTTTATGAATTTTTGAAATCTAAGGCAGACACTAATTCACAGATGACTGTACGCATTACCATTCTCTTAATGATTGTACTTGTCGCCTTCTCAGCTATTTTTGATCTTGACATCGTTTTAGGAGCTTTTGCTGGGGGATTTGTCTTACGTTTCGTGCTTCCTGAGGACAGTCATTTGCTGGAAAAGAAACTCAATGGCATTGCCCATGGCTTTTTGATTCCTCTGTTTTTTGTCATGTCCGGCTGTACAATTGACTTAATGGCGGTTTCTGAACGTCCTGGACTCCTCCTTGCCTTTATTTTGGCCTTGATTTTAATCCGAGCTCTACCGATTATTTTTTCTCTGTCTTTGGAGAAGGACCCAGACCGAAAATTATCCTTGCATAATCGATTTTCAGTTGCCTTTTACTGCACAACAGCCCTGCCTTTGATTGTAGGGATCACTGGAATTGCTGTTAAGGACGATTTTATGTCCAGCGAGATTGCCTCTGTTTTAATTGCTGCCGGAGCTATTACTGTTTTTCTAATGCCGTATTTAGGAGCTCTCGCTTATAGGGTTGTGGATGCAGAGCCAATCAGTGCAGTGAGAGAGATCTTTCACTCGCCAAGAGAAGTCAGTGCTATTTTGCACAGACATTTTGAGCAGGAAAGAGAGTGGACTCGGCGGTATCAGGATTATGCTGCTAAGCGGATCGCTTGGGGTCTCGATTCTATTCAAAATCCTGATGAACGTAAGGAGATGAGAGACATCCTCATGAAAAATCGTGAGGAATTTCAGACTTTTCGTCGAAAGCAGCTGGCGCATCAAAAAGATTTATATGCTAAGCAGGCAGAATCTGTCAAAGAGGTCTATAAAAAGTACCATGATGGTGATGTGCCTAATGATCATTTTTTACGGCTGCTAGAAAACAAGCATTATAAACAGGATGATTAAAAGTCAGCTCTAGTCTGGTTGATAAACGGGCGGTGATTTTTAAAGATGGCTAGGGGAATCTGGCTAGCTGTAAGTCTAAATCTAAGTAACTAAGAGAGCTATGGGCTTGTTTTTGACAGCCTGCAGCTCTTTTTTGAAAGTTCCTGCAAACCGACTCTATTTTAGTACCCCTTATCGCTTTATACTTACTTCCAAAGAAAACCGCATTAAATTAGGTGGCAAGTTGCAGACGGCCTGAGGTTGAATAAAAAGCAATTAAGTTTTTGAATAAATTCTTGATAAGGGCCGGCTGACTTTACTATCGGCGAAGACCTACACAACAAAGGCAAGGATATTTTAAAATATGAGCAAGTCTATGTCGTGCCTAGCCCTGAATGCTGATTTGATGGAGGTCAACTATTATACTTAGTAGGTTATGTTGAAAATGCCAGATATTGAAAGTCAGAAAACATTATTTTTATGTAAAAAACTTTCATACTACTGTTTTAAGAGGATTTAGAACAGACTTGACTTGGAGTTAACTCTAAGGGGTATACTAAAATTAGTCTATAAAGAAAGGGTTTGTAATCATGTTAGAAAGAATTCAGTCACCCGCTGATTTAAAAGATTTAACAACTGATGAACTGCAAGCGGTCGTCGATGATGCTCGCAGGGTTCTTTTGGAAAAGCTCAGTCAACACGGCGGTCATAACGGTCCCAATCTGGGAATGGTTGAAATGACAGTAGCGATGCACTATGTTTTTAATTCGCCGATCGATAAGTTTATTTTTGACGTTTCCCACCAGACTTATGTTCATAAAATGCTGACAGGGCGCAGCCAAGCTTTTATGGATCCAGATCATTACGATGACGTTTCGGGCTATACAAATCCTAGGGAGAGTGATCATGATTTATTTACGGTTGGTCATACATCGACCTCCTTGGCTTTAGCCTCAGGTGTGGCACGGGCGCGTGACCTGAAAGATGAGACTTACAATATAGTAGCTGTTATCGGAGATGGCTCATTGTCTGGCGGTCTTGCTTACGAGGGCCTTAACCAGATTGCAACATCAGGTACCAATACCATTGTGATTGTCAATGATAACGATCAATCGATTGCTCCTAATCCCAAGGGTGGTATTTATACGGCCTTGCGCAGTTTGCGTAAAACTAAAGGCCAAGCAGCAGATAATATTTTCCGTGCACTTGGGTTTGACTATCATTATCTTGATGAAGGAAATGATGTCCAAGCCTTAATTGCTCTTTTTCAAACAGTCAAGGACGCCGATCACCCTGTTCTTCTACATATTCATACGGTGAAGGGAAAGGGATTTAAACCAGCTGAAGTCAATCGTTCGAGTTTCCATGCCGGCGGGCCATTTAGTCTAGAGACAGGGAAGTATCTGAAGCGGGTCAGTGATAAGCCCACCTACAATAGTGTCACAACAGCTTTTGTTGCTGATAAGATTGCTAAGGATCCTAGCGTCATTGTGCTCAATGCCGGAACGCCTGGTATTATTCTGTCTATGGAGCAGCGTCAGAGTGCGGGACGTCAATTTGTTGATGTGGGCATTGCTGAGGAGCAGGCAGCAACAATGGCAACGGGCCTGGCTAAGAATGGCGCTAAACCTGTCTGGGCTGTAACTTCGACCTTTTTCCAACGTACTTATGATCAGCTTTCCCACGATATGGCACTGAACAATCAGCCGGCTACAATCTTGGTGTACGGAGCTTCTTCTCAAGCTATGAATGATGAGAGCCATCTTGGTTTCTTTGATATTCCTTTCTTGTCTCACATTCCTAACATGGTTTATTTGGCTCCAACCAATAAAGAAGAACACCTAGCAATGCTGGAGTGGGCAATTGAGCAGCAAAAACACCCGGTTGCCATCCGTGTACCAGTTGGTGATTTGAAAGAGACTGGAGTGCCTGATGGAACCGATTATTCCATTTTGAATAAAAATCTAGTTACTCAAAAGGGAGAGGATGTTGCCTTATTTGGTCTTGGTAATTTCTATCATATAGCTTCTGATCTAGCGGCAGTATTGCAGGAAAAACATGGCATTAGAGCAACTCTTGTTAATCCAAGATTTGTAACGGGACTGGACAAAGCGCTCTTGGACTCCCTATCAGCAGATCATCAAGTAGTTGTCACCTTAGAAGACGGCCTGCTTGAAGGTGGCTATGGTCAGACCATCGCTAGTTATCTGGGAAATACCGATCTCAAAGTACAAAACTATGGTATTGATAAGCATTTCCATGATCGCTATGACCGTCAGGCCTTGCTGGCGCAAAATGGTATCACCCTTGATAACATCGTTGATAATATCTTGGCAGTTCTGAATTGATAAAGGCGACTGTGCTAATGCTTGATTGTTTTGAGGGATTGTACTATGATGTGGTTAGCTGTAGTCTAAGTTTATGGCGCTGATATCAGCTCTGCTAAACTAGTTCTTTAGCTGTTATTGAGTTTTGCTATAAAAATTTTTATATCCGGTAAGGAGGAGACATTATGAAAACACTGAATATTGTTAAAGGGCCGCAAGAAGTTCCCGCTATTATTCAGGGATGTATGCGGATGCCTGAATTAAGCAAGGAAGAGGCTGCTGAGGTTATCCGTGCCGCTTATGATGCTGGCATCACCTTCTTTGATCATGCTACCTGTTATGGAGAGGATGGTGAAGCAGAGCGCCGATTTGGCCAAGCGTTTGCCCTGACGGGACTCAAGCGTGAAGATATCTTCCTGCAGTCTAAATGCGGTCTACGCTTTGAACGCAATGAATTTGATTGGACAAAGGAAAATATCTTAACCAGCGTCGATGAAAGTTTGGAGCGTCTGCAGACGGATTACTTAGACTCCCTTTTGCTTCACAGGCCAGATGTTCTCTTTGATCCAGAAGAAGTGGCTGAAGCTTTTGACGAATTAGAGCGCACAGGAAAGGTTCGTTATTTTGGTGTCAGCAACCTGATGCCTCTGCAAATTGAGTTACTTAAAAAGTATGTTAAGCAGCCTCTTGTCTTTAACCAACTGCAGCTTTCTTTGGAGCAATCGCAGCTCATTGATCAGCCGCTTTACATGAACAATAAGGAAACCGAAATGTCTGTCAACCGTGATGGTGATGCTCTTGATTACTGTCGTCTGCATGACATTACCATTCAAGCTTGGTCACCGCTTCAATATGGTTTCTTTGAAGGAACTTTTGTTGATAATCCTAAGTTCCCAGAACTAAATGAAGTTTTGGAAAAATTTGCTCAGCGTGAAGGCGTTACAAAAGCAGCCGTCGCTTTGGCTTGGATTTTGCGTCACCCTGCTAAGATGCAGGTCATCATTGGCAGTATGAATCCGCAGCATATTGAAGAGGCCGCTCAGGCAAGTAAGGTAACTTTGTCCCATCATGATTGGTATGAACTCTACTTAGCTTCTGGGAAATATTTACCATAAAAAACAAATTTAGCCCTGTTCGGATGAATAGGGCCCTTATTAGTTTTGTTGGTAATGATACCACTAGTTAGTAGAGGTGAATAAAAAAGGCATGAAAACTAGATTAATAATCACCAGATTTCATGCCTTTCTGTTTCTTTAATTTTTCGTTAATGCTTCTCAGGTTTTATTGCTATAAGCTACTGTTTCTCAATGTCAGTTTAGTCGCTAATCTGGTCAAAGTCGGAATGGTGTCACTATTAAGGATATGACGGTTGAGGACATCAACAGCACAGCGTCCCATGTCTTTAGTGTAGACGGTAACGCTACTGAGACTAGGAAAGACTTCTTTGGCTAAGGGGGTATCGTTAAAGGAGACGAGACTGACGCGGTTAGGTACAGAGAGATTGGCTTCTTGCAGGGCTCGTAAGGCTCCGATAGCTAAAGTATCATTGGCAATGAAGAAGGCAGCAGGGAGATTTTCCTTAAGGTCTGTAATAGCCTTTTTCATTAGCTGATAGCCTGATTGACTAGAAAATTCTCCCTTAAAAATGATTCGGTCATCAAGGATATTTTTTTCGTAGGCATAGGTTTTAAAGATTTTCAGTCTTGGATCGTTAAGTAATTCTGCGTCGTCGGCAGTCTTTTCCTGACCAGCAATCATGCCGATATTATTGATACCTTTAGCAAGGAAGTAATCAATAACACTGGTGACAGCATGTTCAAAATCAGTCGTCACACAGGAATGCCCAGCAGTTAAGGTATCGCTATCCACGAAAACAATAGCATTATTATAGGCTTCTAGCTCTTTAATTTGTGTCTGGCTGTATTTGCCAATAGCTATCAGTCCAACGACCTCTTGGTCTAGCTTAATGGGTTCGTCTTGAAAGAAACGTAGAATATCGTAGCCCAGTTCTTGGGCTCTTTTTTCAACTCCAGTCCGAATAGCGTAGTAATAAAGGTCATTGAGTTCTTCCTTTTGACTGTACCACTGGACGACAGCAATTTTTTGTCGAATTTTAGTAAAATTTCCGCTTTTTTGATGTTTGGTATAACCCAATTCATCGGCGATACTTAAAATGCGGTGTCTGGTTGTCTCACTAACTGAAAGGGTTTCATCGCGGTTGAGTACTCTAGAAACGGTAGCAAGAGAAACTTTTGCAAGCTTGGCAATATCTTTTAAAGTTGCCATTTGATGATCCATCCTATCTTTATTTTAGTTATGACCAGTATAGCACAAGTAATAAGATTAGTAAAAATTTAGTAAAATTATTGACGAAAGCGATTTCACTGGATAAAATGAAATTAATAAAAATTGAATGGAGAAAATTTATGGATAGTGCAAGTTTAAATCAAGCTTTTGAGGAAGTTTTTAAACAGCAAGCAGATGCTACCTTTTTTTCACCCGGACGCATTAACCTAATTGGTGAACATACGGATTATAATGGAGGTCATGTCTTTCCAGCAGCTATTTCACTAGGAACCTATGGTGCTGCTCGCAAACGGTCGGATCAGACTTTGCGATTCTATTCTGCCAATTTTTCTGAGGTTGGAATTATCGAAGTTGACCTAAATCATCTGGTTTATGACTCAGCAGATGGCTGGGCCAATTATCCTAAAGGGATGATTAAGTTTTTACAGGAAGCTGGTCATGTGATTGACACTGGACTTGACCTTTATGTCAATGGAAATATTCCTAATGGTTCTGGCCTCTCCTCGTCTGCTTCCTTAGAATTATTAGTGGGAATTGTCGCTGAGGAACTTTACCAACTCAAGCTTGAGCGTCTTGATTTAGTCAAAGCTGGTCAAAAGACTGAAAATGATTTTATTGGTGTCAATTCTGGTATTATGGACCAGTTTGCTGTCGGGATGGGAGCTGATAAAAGGGCCATTTATCTGGATACTAACACCTTGGAATACGACTTAGTTCCGCTTGATTTGGGCGATAATCTGATTGTTATCATGAACACCAATAAACGGCGTAAATTGACTGATTCAAAATACAATGAACGTCGGTCTGAGTGCGAAAGGGCAGTAGAAGAGCTGAACAAGAAACTTGCGATCAAGACGCTGGGCGAGTTAGATGCCAAAACTTTTGATGAGTATTGCTATCTTATTAAAGATGCTGACCGCATCAAACGGGCTCGCCATGCTATCTGGGAGAATCAACGAACCCTGCAGGCTCGTAAAGCTTTGGAGTCTGGTCAATTAGCAGAATTTGGCCGCTTAATCAACGCTTCTCATGTTTCCTTAGAACATGATTATGAGGTAACCGGTCCTGAGTTGGATACCTTGGTTCATGCTGCCTGGGAACAAGAAGGCGTTCTCGGAGCTCGGATGACAGGTGCTGGATTTGGTGGTTGCGCTATCGCTCTGGTCGCCAGAGATAAGGTGGGAACTTTTACACAAGCCTTAGAAAAAATTTATACCCAAATTATTGGCTATGCCCCTGCTTTTTATACCGCAGAGATTTCACAAGGATCACGTGTTTTATCACGTAAGTGTTAAGAGGAATCTAGAATGACAAGCTTAGTAAGTACTTTTGTAGAGAAAATTATTGCTAATAGTGATTACCAAGAGATGGACAGTATCTATCTCCACAATCGAATATTGGCCTTGGTCGGAGAAGACGGTGTTGATAAAGAGAGTGGGCTGACAGGTTTGATTGAACTCAAGGAAGCTTTGCTCCAAGTGGCTGTGGCAAATGGAAAGGTGGGAACTTTAGCAGAAGAAAAGGACTGTCTGGGAGCAGAATTGATGAATTTTATCACTCCGGCTCCTAGTAAGGTCAACCAAGACTTCTGGCAGACCTATGGTGACTCTCCGACGCAAGCCATTGCTGATTTTTACCGACTAAGTAAGGCTAATGACTATATTAAGGTAGCAGCTATCGCTAAAAATATTGCCTATCAAGTGCCTTCGGCTTACGGTAATATCGAAATTACAATTAATTTATCCAAGCCTGAAAAGGACCCCAAGGCAATTGCTGCAGCTAAGAAAGTTAAGGCGTCTTCCTATCCCAAGTGTCAACTTTGTATGGAAAATGAGGGATATCAGGGTCGGATTGACTATCCAGCCAGAGCCAACCATCGCATTATCCACCTAGATTTGTTAGGACAGGAATGGGGCTTTCAATATTCGCCCTATGCTTATTTCAATGAGCATTGTATCTTTTTAGATCGCCAGCATATCCCTATGCAGATCACAAGAAGAACTTTTGAGCAACTTCTAGAGATTGTGGATAAATTTCCCGGTTATTTTGCAGGTTCGAACTCTGACCTACCTATCGTTGGGGGATCTATACTGACCCATAACCACTATCAGGGGGGACGTCATGTTTTCCCTATGGAGAAGGCAGAACTTGATTATACTTTTTATTTTAAAGATTTCCCTGATATTAAAGCTGGAATTGTCAAATGGCCTATGTCGGTCATTCGTTTGACGGGGAAGAATAAAAGCCGTCTTGTAGCCTTAGCAGAAGAGATTCTCCAAGCTTGGCGACACTATAGTGATCCCGAAGTGGATGTAGTCGCTTTTAGTCAAGAAGGTTCTCACCATACGGTAACTCCGATTGCCAGAAAACGCAATAGCCAGTTCGAGTTGGATATAGTTCTCCGCGATAACCATACATCAAACCAGTATCCAGATGGTGTTTACCATCCTCATGCCGATGTTCAGCATATCAAAAAGGAAAACATTGGCCTAATCGAAGTCATGGGGTTGGCTATTCTCCCTCCTCGTCTAAAAGCGGAATTAATTGAGGTTGAAAACTACCTGATAAATCAGTATAATGAGATTGCTGACTATCACAAGGCTTGGGCGGATGAGTTAAAAAACTCTGCTAATGTTAGCGTTGGTAATGTGCATCAGGTTGTGCAGCATGCAGTCGGCCAAGTTTTTGTTCGCGTGCTGGAAGATGCGGGTGTCTATAAACGAAATAAAGATGGTCAACTGGCATTTAGACGCTTTCTTGAAACCATTGGCATAGACTAAGCAAATGAATCAAATGATGAAAGGGAGGGCTCAAGCCCTAGCGTATCTTGTAACATGGCAATTTTAGTTCTTGGAGGAGCTGGTTATATCGGCTCTCACATGGTGGATTATTTGGTTCAAAAGGGGCAGGAAGATGTTGTAGTGGTGGATAACTTGGTGACTGGTCACCGGGCTGCTGTTCATCCATCCGCCAAGTTTTATCAAGGAGATTTAGCAGATCAAAATTTCATGCGGCAGGTTTTTAGGGAAAATCCTGACCTTAATGCTGTTATCCATTTCGCGGCTTTTTCTCTGGTGGCTGAGTCTATGGAGAATCCTCTCAAGTATTTTGATAACAATACAGCCGGGATGATTAAACTTTTGGCAGTTATGAATGAGTTTGACATCAAGCATATCGTTTTCTCGTCAACCGCAGCGACTTATGGCATTCCGGAAGAAATTCCTATTAAAGAAACAACGCCACAAAGACCTATTAATCCTTATGGCGAAAGTAAGTTGATGATGGAGACCATTATGAAATGGTCCGATCAGGCTTATGGGATTAAGTTCGTGCCTTTGCGTTATTTTAATGTGGCTGGAGCTAAGCCAGATGGTTCTATTGGTGAGGATCATGGACCTGAAACCCACTTGCTGCCAATCATTCTTCAGGTAGCTCAAGGGGTACGAGAAAAAATCATGATTTTTGGGGATGACTATGATACTCCAGATGGCACTAATGTGCGTGACTATGTTCATCCTTTTGACCTGGCATCGGCCCACTTACTGGCTCTAGATTATTTGCGTCGAGGCAATCCCTCTACCGCCTTTAATCTAGGTTCGGCGACAGGCTTCTCTAACTTGCAAATTTTAGAAGCTGCCCGCAAGGTCACAGGTAAGGAAATTCCAGCTGAAAAGGCTGACCGCCGGCCAGGAGATCCTGATACTTTGGTTGCAGATTCGACCAAGGCCAGAGAGGTTCTCGGCTGGGCACCTGAATTTGATAATATTGAAAAAATTATTCAAACTGCTTGGGCTTGGCATTCCAGCCACCCAAAGGGTTATGATGATAGAAATGCATAAAGCAGTAAAAACTCCTAGTCTGGCTATACGTTAACGACTAGGAGTTTTTTTGTGATTTTATTCAAAAAATTCATGAAGAAATTTACTAGGAAATTCGCGAACTTCAAGTAGTCAACTACTATTTTTAAACTGGAAAGGTGTAAAGTTTTTTTAATTCACTCTTTAGAAGGGTTAGCTAATTTTTTCAGTTGCTCCTTGCGGAAGCAGCTAGGATTTTTCTTGAAGTATTTTTTAAAGACTTTGCTAAAAGCTAAAACATCGGTGAAACCAACAGAGTGAGCAATCTCTGTTATGGTTAGGTTAGTCTTTTTTAGGAGACTGGCTCCTTTTTCCATACGTACTTTTAGTAAATATTCTTTGATGGAGTAGCCAGTTCGTTCTTTAAAGATTTTGTAGAGATAGCTCCGATTGAGATTCAATTTTTTGGCTATTTCAGAAACTTTCAGCGGTTGATCGTACTGACTATGGATAATTTTCAAAACCTGCCGATTATAATTTTCAATCTGTTGACCGACATCTTGGTTAATCGGGGGAAACTCTTCCAACAGGCTGGCCAACAATTGGTAGAGCTGAGCCAAAAGCCGTAATTCATTGATCGTTGTTAAAGAACGATCATCGCTATCAAAAAGTTCCAATAATTGTTTCAAGATAGCCGAATCTAATGAAGAGTGGGCATAATAGTCGGTCATGAGAGAAGTTTGTTGGAGGAGGGAGTCTGCTCTAGATCCACTAAAGCCTATCCAAAGATAAGTCCAAGGCTCTTTTCTATCAGCTTGGTAAAAGCTAACACGATTTTTAGGTAACAAAAATAAGTCTCCTGTTCCTAGAGATACAGATTTTCCGTCTATCCGAAGGTTTCCCTGACCGCTAATGATAAAATGAAGGACATAGTTATCACGGGTACTCGGTCCAAAAGAATAGCCAAAATCACAAGCTTCAGCACCATAGTGGTCAATATTGAGGTCAATGTGGTTGCTGTCGAATTCATTGTAGGTATTTAAAACATTCATTTTAGCCTCCTTGTCTTTAGGCAACATTATACCATATAAAGGAAACATAGGACTATATAATAAAACGCTTACAACGATTATAATAGAGAAGTAAGCAAGTAGATTACTTAGGAAGGGTATGTCTATGGGAATTAAGATTGAAGGTAATCTATTTTATATAGAAGCGCAGACTTCTTCAATGATTATTGAACAAAAGAATTCTGATTTACTGTTAAGGCATCTGGGAAGGAAAATCTCCCAATATCATTTTTCTAATAGGGTTCATGAACGCGATCATGCCTTTTCTGGAAATCCCGATCCAAATGTCAGAACCTATAGCTATGACACTCAGCGACAGATTCTAGGGACTCACGGTTTTGGTGATTTTAGGCAGCCAGCCGTAGTCCTGCAGCATGGTAATAATGCTTTGAATCAGTTCAAATTTACCGAGGCTAGGGTCATAGAAGGTGTAGTGGTGGCCAGTGGCTTACCGAACCCGTATTCAGCTGAGGGGGCTGAAACCTTGGAATTAAGCTTGGTTGATGACCTTTCCCAAACAAGGGTCAAACTTTACTATACAACTTATTCTGGGCGAGACACCTTATCGACTTTTATTCGGATTGAAAATTTTTCTAAAGAAAAAGTTATCCTTCACCGTATCTTATCGGCCATGTGTGATTTGCCAGCTGCTCCTTATGATGTAATCAGTCTCCAAGGAGCCTATGCTAGAGAAAAAACGGTTAGAAGGCAAGCGGTTGAACAGGGAACTTTTTCCATCAGTTCCAATCGGGGGGCTTCTGGCCATTCGCAGACACCTGCTCTAATTTTGTGTGAACAAGAAGCTAATGACTATTATGGTGAATCTTTAGCCTTGCAACTCCTCTATAGTGGAAACTTCCAAGCTTTTGTTCAGCAGAATCAGCTCAATGAAATCCGTTTGGGAATAGGTATCAATGATGAGAATTTTGCTTGGGAGCTAAAGCCAGGTGAGACTTTTGATACCCCTGTAGCCCTGATTAGCTATAGCGATCAAGGATTGACGGCTCTTAGCCAAGAGAGCCAGTCCTTTGTTCAATCCCACATCATTCCCCAGCAATTCGCAGATGTTGAGCGTCCTATTCTCATCAATAACTGGGAGGCAACCTATTTTGATTTTCAAAAAGACAAATTGCTTCAGTTAGCAGATGAGGCCAGTCAGTTAGGGATGGAGCTTTTCGTACTAGATGATGGATGGTTCGGCCATCGCTTTGATGATAATCGGGCTCTGGGTGACTGGTGGGTAAATGAAGAAAAATTAGGGGGCAGCTTAAACCAGTTGATTGCTGACATCCATGCCAAAGGCTTGAGATTTGGCCTCTGGGTTGAACCTGAGATGATTTCCGAAGATAGTGATCTTTATAGGAAGTATCCTGACTGGGTCATTCAGGCAGCTGGACGCAGCCACACCTATTCTCGCAACCAGCTTGTTCTAAACTTTGCAAACCCTGAAGTAGTAGAGTATATTAAGCTAACTTTTGATGATATCTTGCGTCGGCATGCAATCGACTATATCAAGTGGGATTACAATCGTAATATCACCAATGTTGGTAATGGTGATACCTATCTGGAGACACAAATGCAATCCCATGCCTACATATTGGGACTGTACGAGGTTATTGATTATCTGACAAAGAAGCACCCGCAAGTTCTCTTTGAGAGCTGCTCGGGCGGTGGTGGCCGCAATGACCTTGGAATGATGCGATATTTCCCACAAGTTTGGGCCAGCGATAATACAGATGCTATTTCTCGCTTGTCTATTCAGTATGGATCTTCTTATCTTTACCCAACAATCTCTATGGGAGCTCATGTGTCAGCTGTTCCCAATCACCAAATGGGAAGGGTTACGCCGCTTAAAACACGAGGACATGTCGCTATGATGGGTAATCTCGGCTATGAGTTGGATTTAACCAAGCTTTCTGACTTAGAAAAGGAAGAAATTGCTGATCAAGTTAAGCGATATAAGGCTATCCGTCCAACCGTTCAAAAAGGGAGGCTTTACCGCCTTCTTAATCCAATCAGAGGGGCTAATGAGATGGCTGTCCAGTTTAATGATGACAAGCAGGTGGTTCTTACTTATGTCCGTATTTTGTCCACGATTGAGACCATGGAAACAACCCTCAAGCTAAAAGGATTGGATCCGGACGCAACTTATAAATTGGTAGATGAGGATAAGTCTTATTCGGGTGCTGAACTTATGTATGCTGGTTTGACCATGGTTCTTCCTCAAGGCGACTACCTCAGTAAGCAACTTTATTTTGTAAAAGAAACTTAGACAGACTTAATCGCCTGTCTTCTAGCCCTAATAGAATTTTGGAAGAATGGAGGCTAATTGATGAAATGGTTTAAACAAGTAAAATTCATTCTAGGCTTAGGAATGATAGTTCTGGCGGCTGTATTTTTAACAGCCTGTCACAAGGATTCCTCGCCCAGTGGAAAAGTAACGATTGAATATTTCAATCAGAAAAAGGAAATGTCCAAGACCTTGAAGGAAATCGCTAAAGATTTTGAAAAGGAAAATCCTAAGATTCATGTCAAGGTTGTCGATGTACCAAATCCTGGTGATGTCTTGAAATCACGGATGCTCTCAGGTGACGTCCCCGATGTCATTAATATCTACCCACAAAATGTTGATTTCCAAGAGTGGGCAAAGGCGGGTTATTTTGAAGATATGACCCATAAGTCCTATGTTAATAATATTAAAAATAACTATGCCCAGAAGTATGCTATCAAGAAAAAAGTTTACAATGTTCCTCTCTCCGCTAATGTTTATGGTATCTACTATAATAAGACAGCTTTTGCCAAACTTGGTTTAAAGGTTCCAGAGACTTGGAATGAATTTGAAAGCTTAGTTGATACCATCATCAAAAACAAGCAAACCCCATTTGCCATTGCTGGTTCTGAAGGTTGGACACTCAATGGGTATAATCAATTGGCTTTTGCAACCTCAGCTGGTAGCAGTAAAGCGGTCAACAATTACTTACGTTTTTCAAAAACTGATTCGATTAAAGCCAGCGATCCTCTAATGAAAAAGGATATCGAACGCTTAGACTTACTGCGTAAGAAAGGAGCTCTCCAAACCAATTGGCAAGGTGCCAGCTACAATGATGCCTTAGTTAGCTTCGCTAAAGGAGATGCCTTAATGACGCCAAATGGTTCTTGGGCCTTGACCGTTATTAAACAGCAGGATCCGAATTTTGAAATTGGTACCTTTGCGTTTCCAGGTGAAAAGAAAGGAGATTCTCTAACTATTGGCGCAGGTGACTTGGCTCTCTCTATCTCCTCTAAAAGTAAGCACAAGAATGCAGCTAATAAGTTTGTGGCCTATATGACAACAGCTAAGGCTATGCAGAAATACTATGACATTGACGGCTCGCCAATTGCGGTTAAGGGTGTCAAAGAAAAACCTGATTCCGAGTTAGCCAACCTTAATAAGTTAGCCTTTACCAATCGTCACTTGGTTTGGTTAGCTCAAGATTGGACCAGCGAGAACGATTTCTTCACCTTGACCAGCAACTATCTGACAACTGGTAATAAGCAAGGTTATGTTGATGATTTGAATGCCTTCTTTAATCCCATGAAGGCGACGGAATAGGAGGAAAGTCATGCAGTTTAGAAAATTTTTCAACAAATATTGGGGCTGGTCATTTCTGATTATTCCCTTACTTTTACAGGCTATTTTCTTCTATCTGCCTATGATTCAGGGAGCTTTTTATAGTTTGACTGACTGGACGGGCTTAACCTACAATTTCCATTTTGTTGGTCTCAACAACTATAAGATTTTGGCCACAGATAACAAGTTTCTGTCCGCTATTGGATTCACCCTGATTCTGACTGTTTGTCTCATCGTTGGTGAGATTGCTTTGGGGATTTTCATTGCTAGGGCTCTCAATTCAAAAATCAAAGGACAGACCTTCTTTAGGGCTTGGTTCTTCTTTCCAGCAGTTCTGTCTGGGTTGACCGTTTCCTTGATTTTTAAACAAGTTTTTAATTACGGTCTGCCTGCTATCGGTTCTGCCCTGCATATTGACTTTTTGAAGGTCAGTTTATTAGGGACTAATGCAGGTGCTATTTTCTCCGTTATCTTTGTCCTCTTATGGCAAGGATTAGCCATGCCAATTATTATTTTTCTATCGGGTCTGCAAAGTATTCCATCTGAGATTATTGAAGCAGCTGAAATTGATGGAGCAAGCAGTCGCCAGATTTTTTGGAGTGTAGAGCTTCCCTACCTCCTTCCAAGCATCTCAATTGTCTTTATTATGGCTCTGAAAGCAGGTCTAACTGCCTTTGACCAAATTTTTGCCCTGACTGGCGGTGGACCAAATGACTCTACGACCTCTCTAGGACTCTTGGTCTATAACTATGCCTTTAAGAATAATTCTTATGGCTATGCCAATGCTATTGCCCTTGTTCTCTTTGTCATTATCGGTATCATTTCTATTTTGCAAATTAGACTGTCTAAAAAGTTTGAAATTTAAGAGGAGGTCTATGAAAATGAAAAAACATAAAACTCTTGATAATTTTTGGAAATATGTCCTTCTCAGTGCTGGCGGTTTTCTTATTTTAATACCTTTACTGGTTACCGTTTTTAGCTCTTTTAAAACCACTAAGGATATTATGGAGAATTTTTTCTCCTGGCCAAATCCTTTCACCTTAAATAACTATCAAAGACTCTTAAATGATGGTATTGGTAGTTACTTCTGGAATTCCACCATTATCACCGTTGTTTCGGTCGCTGTTGTTATGCTTTTCGTTCCAGCGGCAGCTTACTCCATTGCCCGCAATATGTCTCGGAAGAAGGCCTTTGCTATCATGTATAGCCTTTTGATTCTTGGAATTTTCGTGCCCTTTCAAGTCATTATGATTCCTATTACTGTGATGATGAATCGGCTTGGTTTAGCTAATATGTGGGGGTTGATTATCCTCTACCTGACCTATGCTATCCCTCAGACTCTTTTTCTCTATGTTGGGTATATCAAGATGAGCGTTCCAGATAGTCTGGATGAAGCGGCAGAAATTGATGGGGCAGATAGGTTTACGACTTATTTCAAAGTTATCTTTCCTATGCTAAAACCTATGCATGCGACGACCCTCATTATCAATGCTCTCTGGTTCTGGAATGACTTCATGTTACCCCTCTTGATTTTGAACAAGGATTCCAAACTTTGGACCTTGCCTCTCTTCCAATACAATTATACCGGTCAATATTTCAATGACTATGGGCCAAGCTTTGCGTCCTATATTGTTGGCATTATCACTATCACCATCGTCTACCTGATCTTCCAAAAGCATATCATTTCAGGAATGAGCAATGGTGCTGTCAAATGATAACTAAAAGCTAAGTGAGTTAGAAAAGAGGTTGCGATGACACTAACAAATAAAACGATGCTAATTACCTACTCAGATAGTTTAGGTAGGAACCTAAAAGAGCTGGATGAAAATATCGGCACCTATTTTGGAGATGCAATTGGAGGCGTCCATCTCCTGCCTTTCTTCCCCTCGACGGGAGATAGGGGATTCGCTCCAGTTGATTACGATAAGGTGGATTCTGCTTTTGGTGACTGGGATGATGTCAAACGTTTAGGTGCTAAATACTACTTGATGTTTGATTTTATGATTAATCATATCTCCCGTCAATCTAAGTATTATAAGGATTTTCAAGAGAAAAAAGATGCTTCTGACTATGCGGATTTATTTCTGCGCTGGGAAAAATTCTGGCCGGAAAACCGTCCAACCCAAGCAGATATTGATTTAATTTATAAACGTAAAGACAAAGCTCCTATGCAGGAGATTGTCTTCGCCGATGGAACCAAAGAACATCTCTGGAATACTTTTGGAGAAGAGCAGATTGATCTAGATGTTACCAAAGAAGTGACTATGGACTTTATCAAAAAGACCATCGACCATCTAGCAGTCAATGGTTGTGACCTCATTCGCCTAGATGCCTTTGCCTACGCTGTGAAAAAGTTGGACACTAATGATTTCTTTGTTGAACCAGAAATTTGGGATCTTCTAACCAAGGTACAGACAATCGCCAAGAAAGCAGGAGCAGATATCCTGCCGGAAATACATGAGCACTATTCCATCCAGTTCAAAATTGCTGAGCATGACTATTTCGTTTATGATTTCGCCCTTCCAATGGTAACCCTCTACTCTCTCTATAGCGGTAGGGTGCAACGTTTGGCAGATTGGCTGGCTAAAAGTCCTATGAAACAATTTACTACGCTGGATACCCATGATGGCATCGGAGTTGTAGATGTTAAAGATATCTTGACAGACGAGGAAATTGGTTACACTTCCGATCAACTCTACAAGGTTGGAGCCAACGTCAATCGCAAATATTCAACGGCAGAATATAATAACCTTGATATTTATCAAATCAACTCGACTTACTATTCAGCCCTTGGTGATGATGACAAGAAGTATTTCTTAGCCCGTCTCATTCAAGCTTTTGCACCAGGGATTCCGCAAGTTTATTATGTTGGACTTTTGGCTGGAAAGAACGATCTGGAACTTTTGGAAAAAACCAAGGAAGGTCGCAATATCAATCGCCATTATTATAGTAGTGAGGAGATTGTACAAGAAGTTGAACGGCCAGTTGTCAAAGCTTTGATCAAACTGTTTAGCTATCGCAACAACTCTCAAGCTTTCGACTTAGACGGCAGCCTTGAAGCGGAAGTTCTAGACGACCACACCATCGTTATTAAGCGTTCTAATCAGGATAAGAGTGCTTTAGCCCAAGCTGTTATTAATTTGCAAGATTTAACCTATCAGGTCACTGAGAATGGTCAAACCATTACATTTGAATGAGAAGGAGTTAACAGAAGAAGCTTATGGTAGAATTAAATTTAAACCACATTTATAAAAAATACCCCAATAGTAGTCACTATTCTGTAGAAGATTTTGACCTCTCCATCAAAGATAAGGAATTCATCGTCTTTGTTGGTCCTTCTGGCTGTGGCAAGTCGACAACTTTACGGATGGTGGCTGGCTTAGAAGATATCAGTAAGGGGGAGCTTAAAATTGATGGCAAAGTCGTCAATGATTTAGCTCCCAAGGACCGTGATATCGCCATGGTTTTTCAAAACTATGCCCTTTATCCCCACATGACAGTCTATGATAATATGGCCTTTGGTTTAAAACTACGGAAGTATTCCAAGGAAGATATTGATCAGCGGGTTAAAGAGGCCGCTCAAATTCTTGGATTAACCGAGTTCCTTGAAAGAAAACCAGCTGACCTCTCTGGTGGTCAACGTCAACGGGTTGCTATGGGACGAGCTATCGTTCGTGATGCCAAAGTTTTCCTAATGGATGAGCCCCTGTCCAATTTGGATGCCAAATTGCGAGTTTCCATGAGAGCCGAAATTGCCAAGCTGCATCGTCGGATTGGTTCCACAACCATCTATGTTACCCATGATCAAACCGAGGCTATGACCCTAGCCGATCGGATTGTTATCATGAGTTCGACTAAGAATGAAGATGGTTCAGGAACCATTGGCCGCGTTGAGCAAATCGGGACCCCTCAAGAACTTTACAACCAACCTGCTAATAAATTCGTGGCAGGCTTTATCGGCAGTCCTGCCATGAACTTCTTTGAAGTTACGACTAAGAAAGACTGTCTAGTTGGGGAAGCAGGGTTTGAGGTTGCCCTTCCTCAAGGCCAGGCTAAACTCTTAGAAGCTAAAGGTTATTTGGATAAAAAGCTTATTTTTGGTATTCGCCCAGAAGATATTTCCGCCAATCATATCGCCCTTGATACCTACTCGAACGCTATTGTGACAGCTGAAGTTCAGGTTTCTGAGTTACTAGGAGCTGAGACCATGCTCTATCTTAAACATGGGACTTATGAATTTTCATCACGGGTCGAAGCTCGTGACTTTCATGAGCCAGGTCAAGAAGTTAAGTTAGCCTTCAATGTGGCTAAGGGGCATTTCTTTGATAAAGAGACTGAAAAAGTCATCCGTTAAGTTTTATCCTATAGTTACTAAGCATTTAGCTAGTTGATAAAAATAGTAACAGTATCCTAATCACTAGGAGTCTATTGGGCTTTTATGCTCAAAGACAATCAGACTAGACGATGAGCCATAGACTGTACTGAAGTACAGCAAGGTGAGGTCAACAAAGTGGTATTGATTTTTAAAGAGTATTAGCAATTTAGAGCAATTTTAATTCGACTATAAAACCTCAAACTTTTTGAGGATTTTATGGTTTATCTATCCTAAAAAGTATAATAACTTTGTGTGAAAACGATTTCTAAACAAAAGTGAGGAAGTGCTATGGAAAAGCATTGGTGGCATGAGGCAACGGTCTATCAGATTTATCCCAAATCTTTTAAAGACTCAAATAGTGATGGTATTGGTGATTTACAAGGTATTATCAGCAAATTGGATTACCTTCAAAAATTGGGGATTACAGCTATCTGGTTATCGCCAGTCTATCAGAGTCCAATGGATGACAATGGTTATGATATTTCAAATTATGAAGCTATTGCCGATATTTTTGGCGATATGGCAGATATGGAAGAGCTCTTGGATCAGGCTAAGCAACGAGGAATCAGGATTATCATGGATTTGGTGGTCAATCATACGTCTGACGAGCATGCTTGGTTTATTGAAGCTAAAGAAAATCCTAGTAGCCCAGAGCGGGACTTCTATATCTGGCGGGATCAACCTAATGATTTGCAGTCTATCTTTGGCGGCTCCGCCTGGCAATATGATGAAAAATCAGGTCAATACTATCTCCACTTTTTCAGTAAGAAACAGCCTGATTTGAATTGGGAAAATGACCAGCTCCGCCAGCAAGTTTACGCTATGATGAATTTTTGGATTGACAAGGGTATTGGTGGTTTTCGTATGGATGTTATTGACATGATTGGGAAAATCCCTGATCAAGGTATTTCGACCAACGGTCCCAATCTTCATGATTATCTAAAGGAAATGAATCGAGCTAGCTTTGGCGCCCATAATCTGATGACAGTTGGGGAAACTTGGGGAGCCAGTCCTGAAATTGCCAAACAGTACTCCAATCCCGAACATCATGAGCTTTCCATGGTCTTTCAATTTGAACATATCGGTTTGCAACATAAGTTGGGAGCACCTAAATGGGATTATGAGAGGGAGCTCAATGTTCCTGCCCTTAAAGAGATTTTTAATAAGTGGCAGACTGAGCTTGAACTGGGGCAGGGTTGGAATTCCTTATTTTGGAATAACCATGATCTTCCAAGGATTCTCTCCATCTGGGGTGATATTGGTATTTATCGGGAAAAATCTGCTAAGGCCCTAGCCATTCTCCTACATTTGATGCGAGGTACCCCTTACATCTATCAGGGGGAAGAAATCGGTATGACCAATTATCCTTTTACTGACCTTGAAGAAATCAATGATATTGAATCGATCAATTTTGCTCAAGAGGCCTTGGAAGAAGGTCAGAATATGGCAGCGATTATGGACAGCATTCGGATGATTGGACGGGATAATGCCAGAACCCCAATGCAATGGACCAGCTCGGAACAAGCCGGCTTTTCAGATACTCCTAACACTTGGCTGCCAGTTAATCCCAATTACCAAACTATTAATGTTGAAGCAGCTTTGGCAGATCCAGAATCAATCTTTTATACTTATCAGAAATTAATTCAACTCCGTAAGGATAATGACTGGCTAATCGATGCCAACTTTGAACTTCTGGAAACAGTGGATAAGGTCTTTGCCTATAAGCGTGTCTTAGATCAAGATAGTTACCTTGTTGTAGCCAATCTATCAAATCAGGAGCAAGATTTTGATTGGACCGGCTCTTTTGAAGAGATCATCATTGCAAATACAGATATCCAAGGTGTTTTAACCAATAGGAGGCTCAGGCCCTGGGATGCCTTCTGCCTGAAGCTCAACCATTAACCTAAAAGTTTTTGCAACTGATGATAGTATGCAGGCTAGGCACCAAAAGTCCAACGTCTTATTGTCTAGCTAAACTTGAAGAAATACTTGAGTGCTAGTAGGCTAAAGGAGTCAGATTATGGCAATCCAAATAATGACATGGAAAGAGGTTGTTATCTTGTCTATCCTTGGTTTTCTTTGACCATAAAACACCGACTCGCTCGCATTTTTAGATATGAAAAGGCCACTAGGTTCAACCCTAATGGCCTTTTTGCTTGTGGTTTTAAATGGATTTTTGGCTTTCCCAAAGGAAGCCCAAGCTGCTGGAGCTGGCTTTTGTTTGCTCAACTAAGCTACTCTTCATTGGCTTTTAAAACATGAGTTATTTTCTCATATTCGGTCTTTATATTGTCGCTTAGTTTTCCATCAGTGATGACATAATCAAAATTACTGGTCTTATAAAAAACAAAGAAATCGTAAGAATTAAATTTCTGGTGGTCAACCAGCAGAAACTTTTCTATGGCTTTATTGAGAGCCAGCTCTTGGATGGTACCTTCTGATTCGCTGTAGGTTGCTACAGCATCTCTGTAGATGGCGTTGGCACTGATAAAAGCTTTGGAGAAGGTCAGTGAGGTAACATTGGTGCTGGCAAGGGAGCCTACAAAGGCTCCTGTAACCGGTCGATATTCGCCACCAATCAGTAAAAGATCAATATTGGAACTATCTTTTAAGATATCAAAAATGGGCAGACTATTAGTAATAATACGCAAATTGCGATCTACTAGTTCTTGTGCTAGAAACTCCAGCGTCGTTCCAGGTCCGATAAAGATTGTTTCCCCATCTTGGATTCGCTTGGCAGTGAATGTGGCAATCTGTTTTTTTTCTGTCACTTGTACAGATTGCTTTTCTAGGTTTGTTTTTTCCTGTCGATTTAGATTATTGATACTTTGGGCACCGCCGTGGATTCTGATAAGGCGGTGCTCTTTTTCGAGTTCTGCCAGGTCGCGGCGGACAGTCATATCAGAAACTCCTAAAGCTTCCATAATATCGTTAACTGTGATGATAGTTTGTTGGGACAACTGTCCCAGTATCCAGTTTAAACGCTCTTTTTTTATCATTCATATAACTCCTGTTCATTTCTTTTGAAGCTATTATAGCATAACGAAATCTAAATATCACATTTATAAACAAAAAAGAACAAAATTATTTCAAAAAGATCTGCAAAAATATCTCGTTAAAATAGCTATAAAACCAATAAAGTAAGGGATTACAGAGTTGTTTTTAAAACAAACAAAAATAATCAGTTTTTTCTTGACAAAATGTTTGCAATGGTTTATTATTACCATGTAACAAACAAAAACAAACAAAGGAGAACGAAGATGGCTATTGTACTTGGTGCCGATAAGGCAGGAGGAAGACTAAAAGAGCTTATCAAGGTTTATCTGCAAGAAAAAAATCTTGATGTCCTTGATGTTAACGATGGAGCTCAAGAGGATTTTATTGACGTAACCTTAGCAGTTGCTAGCAAGGTTAATGAAACAGATGACAATTTAGGTATAGTAATTGATGCTTACGGAGCTGGTCCCTTCATGGTAGCAACCAAAGTTAAAGGGATGATTGCAGCAGAAGTATCGGATGAGCGCTCGGCTTATATGACACGTGCTCACAATAATGCCCGCATAATTACTATGGGAGCTGAAATTGTCGGTGATGAGTTAGCTAAGAATATTGTTAAAGGTTTTGTCGAAGGCCACTACGATGGCGGCCGCCACCAAATTCGTGTGGATATGCTTAATAAGATGTGCTAAGAGAAGTAACTTGAACTGGAGGATCTAAAAATGAAAATTGCTATCGGTTGTGATCATATCGTCACAGATGAAAAAATGGCTGTCTCAGAATTTTTAAAATCAAAAGGGTATGAGGTACTTGATTTTGGAACCTATGACCATGTTCGAACCCACTATCCTATCTTTGGGAAAAAGGTCGGCGAAGCTGTTGTCAGCGGTCAAGCTGATCTTGGCGTTTGTATCTGTGGTACTGGTGTTGGTATTTCTAACGCAGCTAATAAAGTACCAGGGGTACGTTCTGCATTGGTTCGTGATATGACCTCTGCCCTTTATGCTAAAGAAGAACTTAACGCTAATATTATCAGTTTCGGTGGAAAAATTACCGGTGGTCTTCTAATGAATGATATTATTGAGGCTTTTATCAAGGCTGACTACAAAGAAACCGACGAAAATAAAAAATTGATTGCAAAAATTTCTCATCTGGAAAGCTCAAATGCTAATCAGGCTGATCCAAATTTTTTTAAAGAATTTTTGGACAAGTGGGATCGCGGAGAGTACCACGACTAATGCTTATACTCTTTAAAAATCAGAATAATGTACTGTTGACTTCACTGTAATCGGGCATTGTCCACAGACTATCACTCAGTTGGATTTTGATTTTCCTTTGGGTATTAATAAAGAATTATAGACCGTAAGCTTAATCTAGAATATAAGAGGAGTAAAAATGGTATTGACAGAACAAAAACGTAAGTATATGGAGAAATTAAGCGATGATAAGGGAATCATCTCAGCTTTAGCCTTTGACCAACGCGGTGCCTTGAAACGTTTGATGGCTGAGCATCAGGATGAGGAACCTACTGTTGCGCAAATGGAAGAGTTAAAAGTCTTGGTTGCGGAAGAATTGACTCCTTATGCGTCATCAATGCTCTTGGATCCAGAGTACGGCCTGCCTGCAACGAAGGCTCTTGCGGAAAATGCAGGTCTCTTGCTGGCTTATGAAAAAACAGGTTACGATACCTCAAGTACCAAACGTTTGCCAGACTGCTTGGATGTCTGGTCCGCTAAGCGTATCAAAGAACAAGGGGCAGATGCTGTTAAGTTCTTGCTTTATTATGATGTAGACAGTTCTGATGAGCTTAATCAGCAAAAACAAGCCTATATTGAACGCGTTGGTTCTGAATGTGTGGCAGAAGATATCCCATTTTTCTTAGAGATTCTAGCCTACGATGAAAAGATTGCCGATGCAAAGAGTCCTGAGTATGCTAAAGTTAAACCTCATAAGGTTATTGAAGCAATGAAGGTTTTCTCTAATCCACGCTTTAACATTGATGTGCTTAAGGTTGAAGTTCCTGTTAATATGAATTATGTTGAAGGTTTTGGTGATGGAGAAGTTATCTATAGCAAAGCAGAGGCGGCAGCTTTCTTTAAACAGCAGGACCAAGCAACTAACCTTCCCTATATTTACCTGAGCGCTGGTGTATCTGCTAAATTGTTCCAAGATACGCTTGTTTTTGCTCATGAATCGGGAGCAAACTTTAACGGTGTTCTTTGCGGCCGCGCTACTTGGGCAGGCAGTGTCAAAGATTACATCGAAAAGGGAGAAGAGGCTGCTCGTGAATGGCTGCGGACAACAGGGTTCCACAATATTGATGAACTCAATAAAGTGCTGCAAGAGACAGCAACATCATGGAAAACAAAAGTTTAATGTTTTTAAAAAGGAGGAATCACCATGAACAGAGAAGAAGCAACTCTACTGGGGTTTGAAATTGTGGCCTACGCTGGAGATGCGCGTTCAAAATTACTTGAAGCTTTGAATGCAGCCCAGCTGGGAGACTATTCTAGGGCTGATGAACTAGTATCAGCGGCAGAAAGCTGTATTGCCGATGCGCATAATGCTCAGACAAGTCTTTTAACGAAAGAAGCGCAAGGCGATGCTATTGAGCTAAGTGTCACATTGATGCATGGTCAAGATCATTTGATGACAACCATCCTGCTGAAAGATTTGATGAAGCACCTAATTGAACTGTATAGAAGAGGGAGTTAATTATGAACACATTGATTGCTCAGATTGAGAAAGGAAAACCTTTCTTTGAAAAGATTTCCCGGAATATCTATCTGCGTGCTATTCGTGACGGCTTTATTGCTGGTATGCCTGTTATCTTATTTTCCAGTATCTTTATCCTGATTGCCTACGTTCCAAATTCTTGGGGCTTTCATTGGAGTAAAGAGATTGAAAATCTTTTAATGACGCCCTATAACTATTCTATGGGTATTCTTGGTTTCTTTGTTGCAGGGACAACAGCTAAGGCTTTGACAGATTCTATGAACCGTCAGCTAGAAGATACCAATCAGATGAACTTCATCTCAACGATGCTGGCATCTATGGTTGGATTTCTTATCATGGCAGCAGAACCAGCAAAAGAAGGCGGCTTCCTCAGTGCTTTTATGGGAACAAAGGGGTTGCTGACAGCTTTTATCGCAGCCTTTATCACGGTTAACATTTACAAGGTCTGTGTCAAAAATAATGTGACCATTCATATGCCTGAGGAGGTACCGCCTAATATTTCCCAAGTCTTTAAAGATTTGATTCCATTCACCTTGTCAGTTGTTGTTCTTTATGCTCTTCAGCTGCTTGTTCAGCAGTTCCTGGGTGTTAATGTTGCCGAATCAATCGGAACTCTCTTGGCACCTTTGTTCTCAGCTGCGGATGGTTATGTCGGAATTACCTTTATCTTTGGAGCTTTTGCCTTCTTCTGGTTTGTTGGTATTCATGGTCCTTCTATTGTTGAACCGGCTATTGCAGCCATCACTTATGCTAATGCAGAAGTCAACCTCAACCTCTTGCGTGCTGGTGAGCATGCGGATAAGATCCTGACTTCAGGCACACAGATGTTTATCGTTACCATGGGTGGTACAGGTGCGACACTTGTTGTTCCTTTCATGTTCATGTGGTTGACTAAGTCAAAACGTAACAAGGCTATCGGACAGGCTTCTGTCGTACCTACTTTCTTTGGCGTTAATGAACCAATCTTGTTTGGGGCACCGCTTGTTCTCAATCCAGTTTTCTTTATTCCTTTCATTTTAACACCGATTGTCAATGTTTGGCTCTTTAAATTCTTTGTGGATACTTTGGGAATGAACAGTTTCACTTCCAATCTGCCTTGGGTAACACCAGCGCCTCTTGGTTTGGTTTTGGGAACGAATTTCCAAATTCTATCCTTTATCCTTGCCGCCCTTCTAATTGTGGTTGATGTTGCCATCTACTATCCATTTGTTAAGGTCTATGATGAACAAATCTTGGCAGAAGAAGCCTCAGGTCAGTCAACTTCTGCTGCCCTCAAAGAAAAAGTTGCCGCTAACTTTGACACTAAAAAAGCAGATGCTATTCTTGAAAATGCCGGTGCTACTGAAGAAGCGGCAGATAGTACAATCACCGAACAAACAAATGTCTTAGTTTTATGTGCTGGTGGTGGGACCAGCGGTCTCTTAGCTAATGCTCTCAATAAGGCAGCAGCAGAATATGGAGCACCTGTTAAAGCAGCTGCCGGCAGCTACGGTGCTCACCGTGAAATCCTGCCGCAGTATCAGTTAGTTATTCTGGCACCGCAAGTGGCTTCTAACTACGATGATATGAAGGCTGAAACAGACAAACTTGGTATTAAATTAGCTAAGACTGAGGGAGCTCAATACATCAAGCTGACACGTGATGGTCAGGGAGCTCTGGCCTTTGTTGAAGAGCAATTTAAAGATTGAGAGGTCATAAAATGACTAAAACATTACCGAAAGACTTTATCTTTGGTGGTGCAACTGCTGCTTATCAAGCAGAAGGGGTCACCAAAGGAGAAGGTAAGGGTCCTGTTGCTTGGGACAAATATCTGGAAGATAATTATTGGTACACAGCAGAACCTGCCAGCGATTTTTACCACAAGTATCCTGTTGACTTGAAATTGGCCGAAGAATTTGGCGTCAACGGTATCCGCATTTCTATTGCTTGGTCGCGGATTTTTCCGACAGGCTTTGGAGACGTTAATCCTAAGGGAATTGAGTTCTATCACAAGCTCTTTGCCGAATGCCACAAGCGTCATGTTGAACCCTTTGTGACTCTGCATCATTTTGATACCCCTGCAGCCCTCCATGCTAATGGAGACTTCCTCAATCGGGAAAATATGGATCACTTTGTTGATTACGCAGAGTTCTGTTTTAAAGAGTTTCCTGAGGTTAACTACTGGACAACCTTCAATGAAATCGGACCGATTGGCGATGGCCAGTATCTGGTAGGAAAATTTCCGCCGGGTATTAAGTATGACTTAGCTAAGGTTTTCCAGTCCCATCATAATATGATGGTTTCCCATGCCCGTGCAGTGAAAGCTTTTAAAGATGGCGGCTACTCTGGTGAAATTGGTGTGGTTCACGCCCTGCCGACCAAGTATCCTTACGATCCGTCTAACCCAGCTGATGTGCGTGCTGCAGAACTGGAAGATATCATCCACAATAAATTTATCCTTGATGCCACTTATTTGGGAGAATACTCGGATAAAACCATGGAAGGGGTCAACCATATCTTAGCTGTCAACGGCGGAAAACTGGATCTGCGCGATGACGATTTTGCAGCTCTTAAAGCTGCCAAGGATTTGAATGACTTCTTGGGCATCAACTACTATATGAGTGATTGGATGCAGGCTTTTGATGGCGAAACGGAAATTATCCATAATGGTAAGGGCGAAAAAGGCAGTTCTAAATACCAAATTAAAGGTGTCGGGCGCAGAGAAGCGCCAACCCATATTCCAAAAACAGATTGGGACTGGATTATTTACCCGCAGGGCCTGTATGACCAGATCATGCGCGTGAAAAAAGATTATCCTAATTATAAAAAGATCTATATCACTGAAAATGGTCTTGGCTACAAAGATGAATTTATCGACCATACTGTTTATGATGACGCTCGCATTGACTACGTCAAAAAGCACCTAGAGGTTCTTGCTGATGCCATTGCTGATGGTGCCAATGTCAAAGGCTACTTCATCTGGTCCTTGATGGATGTTTTCTCATGGTCCAATGGCTATGAGAAACGCTACGGTCTTTTCTATGTTGATTTTGATACGCAGGAGCGCTACCCTAAAAAGAGTGCGCACTGGTATAAAAAGTTAGCTAAAACCCAACAAGTTGATTAATCAGTAGATCTTATTGGTTTTCTGTCTTGTAACTTTCAAATATTCTCCATTATTAATTGAAATCTCCACCTAATAATATAACTAAACCCTTTTCTCAATTTCAGAAAAGACCGTAGCCAGACAAGAGTCACAGTGTTTAATTGGGGCTCTTGTCTTGTTTTGATTGAAAATATAAGCTAAGTGAGGACAATAATGACGATTACATTAAAAAATGACGAATTGGCCGTCCAATTATCAGAGTTTGGCGCTGCTCTGACATCAATCAAGGACAAGGATGGGCTTGAATATTTATGGCAGGGGGATCCTGAATATTGGAGTTCTCAAGCTCCGGTACTCTTCCCTATCTGCGGCAGCTTACGGATGAATTGGACGGTTTACAAACCAGCAAACCGCCCGCATTTTACAGGCAATATCCCTAGACATGGATTGGTTCGTAAGGAATATTTCACGGTAGATGAGATTTCTGAGGACACTGTTACCTTTTCGATAAGGCCGACAGAAAAAATGCTGAGAGCCTATCCTTATCATTTTCATTTGAAAATTAAGTACAGTTTATCGGGAAAAAGGATCCGTACGACCTACCTAGTAACCAATGAGGAAAAAGATAAGACTTTACCCTACTTTATTGGCGGTCATCCAGGCTTCAACTGTCCCCTGCTGGAAACTGACAGATATGACGATTATTATCTTGAATTTGAAGAGGAAGAAACTTGCACAATTCCGCGTTCATTTCCAGATACGGGACTGCTAGATCTCAATGACCGACTCCCCTTTTTAAATCATCAGAAAAAGCTTGACTTGGATTATCGTCTCTTTGCCCGCGATGCCCTGACACTGGATCGTCTTAAATCCCGAAGTGTCACTCTACGTTCCCATAAGCATCACAAGGGTATTCAACTAGATTTTTCAGATTTCCCCTATCTGGTACTTTGGTCTACTGTCAATCAAAGTCCTTTCGTCGCTCTTGAACCATGGAGTGGTCTGTCGACTTCCTTGGATGAGTCTGATTATTTTGAAGATAAGCGCAGTGTTAGTTTGGTCGAGCCCAAGCAAACCGATTGCAAGTCATTCAGCATTGGTATCCTTTAGAAAGCAGGTACCTGTCGTGTTAGAATCTTTAAAAGCTTTGCGAAATAAATTTATAGCAGCTGCTTTTGAAATAGTTTACCTGATTACTTTTAAAGATAAATCTCATATCCCTCAAGGGATCACGGAAATAGAATCCCCTGCCAAATGGTATATTACCAGCGGTGAGGAGTGGTATGGTCATTCTGAGGACTCTCTAGAAGAGTTTAAGACAAAATTTCTAAATCTAACGGGTCTGACTGAAGATCAGGTAATCTTTAGCCAGGATCACCTTCCTTTTTCAAAATGATAAAGGAAGATAAAAGTCAGCAAATTAATATGAATATAAAAAGCAGGCAGATTTATACCCAAAGTAGGGAAAATCTGCCTGCTTTTATAAATTCTAATCAGGTATATACTCAATGATGTCTTCAACAGGTGCCTCAAGGGCTAAACATAAATTATCTAGGGTTTTGGTCGTAATGGCTTCACCCTTTTTCATTCTGTGGATGGTGTTAGCACTGATTCCATATTTGACAATCAATTCATATTTGGTCATTGATTTTTTAAATAAGGTTTCATAAAATGGCCGATATGAAATCATGCTTACACCTCCTAACAACTATGATAGGTGTAAGATAACACACTTATTGTGTTGACTATAATTAAAACGAATTACTTTCAGTAAGAGAGGAATTCGTTTCTATTCTATCGAGATGGCCTGCCATCGAAAAAATTATAAGTATTTCTGAAAATTCACGTTTTAGATATCATAATCACTCAAGAATACTGATAGAACATTATTTTAAATGATAAAATTTTGGCTTTTAGAGATCCCTTTACAAATTTTGCGGATTGAGGAGCTTGGGCAGATTATGAGGGGTTAATGATCTTTTGACTTTATGTTATTCTATAAGGGAACTACCCCTTAGTTCATTTGTAAAATAACGTAAAGGCGGTGTTTTATGGCAAGAGGTAAAACAAGACACAAGGCTTTATGGCTTGTGTTGGGTGGTTTTATTGGTGTGATTGTTTTAATTATTGGAATAATAGGAGGACGATATTATATGGAAAAGCAAAAAGCAAGGGAGCTTTATCAACATGGATTTAGGTTGTACGAGGAACAGATTGCAACCTATATTACAGAGCATTATTCAGGTGTGAAAAAGATTGAGTTTTCTCCTATTTTTATCAGACGAGGTGGGATGCAGAATGCTCATATTGTGCCTATAATATATGATAATAAAGGAAATAAGGCATTATTAGGGACAACAATTAATAGGATTAATTATGGAGGATATGGTCTTGGCGAAGGTATTTGGTTAGATTTTGATGGTGCTACGAATGAGGAAATTATTGAACTAGAGTCGGATAATGGTTCAAAAATTGAAGTTCAAGAGTATGAAGAGCTTCCAGCTAAGGCCAAGTTTACAAGCGTAAAAGAAATTGATGATAATATAGATGCTTTGACTAAAGATAATCAATTAGATGGGGTGGAACAAGATAAAGAAGGAAGTCCTCTAGCTAAGATCGTTTATAATACTGAAATTAAGGAAGGAGATTATACCAAATGGCATTAACCGATGAAACAATGCAAGATTTACAGGGAAAGGTACAAGATAATGCATCTGCAGAACCAGGGACAAGGATAAATCTTGGAACGAAGAAAAATCCTGAGTATTATGAAGTAGTTAATTCTACGGATGGCACCACCCAAGCTGTTGCAGTAGCTCCAGTAAACAAAGATGGTTCGGTAGATTACGAACAAACCTCAATAGCTGTCTATGGTACCCAGCCTGGAATCAATGACTCAACAGGTAATGCGATTCAAGCTTTTGGTGGAATGACACCCCAGTATGATGATGTTGAAAAGTTTTATAATGATACCGAAAAGAAGGTTGATAACCACGGCGGAGAAATCACTAACATGTCTGGCTACAGTCAGTCTGGTCCTGCTGTTGCTAAAGTAGCTGCCGACCATAAAGTGGATAAAGTCACCAATTTTGCGGACTGGGGAGCTCAAGCAGCTTATGATAATGGAGATATTACCGAGGAAGATAAAAAGTATTTGGATAAACATGCCACTATCTATACTGATTCTGGTAAGGATCTAACTTGGCTCAATAAAGGTGGAAAAATTCCTTACGGGAAAAAGGTGGTTGTTGAAGGTAAACATGACCTCAATCCCATAAGTGACCATGATTTTGCATATGCTCATATCAAAGGCAATGGTCCTGATGTGAATTGGTACGTCAAGCACCACCAATTCTGTTCTGGCATGACTAAGGAGCAGGCCAAAAAGGTCGCCAAGTATCAAGCCAAGCATGACCATAATCCCTTTAAGAGCACTCAGGACTACCTAGATGAGTACAACGATACCTATGGTTCTTTTAAGAAGAAGCGCAAGGTCAAAGCTAAGAAAGGCAAAGCTAACCAAAACCTTTCAGTAGATAAGAGCAAGATGAAAAATGCCAGCGTCAGTGTCTTGACCAAGCGCCTTGGCTCTGCTTCCGGCTCTGAGAAAATCCTCCTAAAGAAGGAGCTTTTGACCTCTCTGGCCAGTGAAATCAAAGAAGATGTCCAGGCTCAGGAGAAAAAGGTAACGAAGAAACAGGAAGAAGCTAAAGAAAAGATTGAGAAGATTATCGAGCGCACGCGTACTCAGGCTCTTGAGATTGCTAAGACACTGCCCGCTGGAGAAGTTGAAGCCCTGTTATCGGAGCTCTCCCTTGGGCAAGTCTGGCAGTCTGGGGTTGAAGCGGAGAATGAGACTCAAGCCCACCAGTTTGCCTCTAAGGTCACACAGTTATCAGAAAATTTGACGACTGCGGCTGACCGTATTGAAGAGACTGATAGAGAAGACGCTCAACAGATCAAACTGCTATAGGAGGAAAGATGGCAAGCTTAGAAGAAGAGATGGCCGATTTAGCTAAAGCGCAGGAAGAGTTTCAAAAAGAACAAGAACGTATCATGATAAAAGCCTTGGTTCTAACAACCAAGGCAGAGATCCAAGAGATTGGTGAGGAGCTAAAAGCTGATTTAAAAGCTCTGGGAACAAAGATGAAATCCAAGATTGCTTCTAAAGTCAGGTCTAGTTTGGAGGCAGCTCTTCAGGGACAGGCAGCCGATGCTGCTAAGAATCAGGTAGCCAGTTTACCCGAACCTAACTTTACCAATCCTGTTAGTCGTTAATGAATTTGATAAGGAGGTAAGAGAGATGTCTAACATGAGTTTTGATGAATTAGCAGAAGCATACGCGGGACGTATGAACGCCTACAGTGGAGCTGATCAGCAGCTGTCCGATATACAAATGGAAGCGAGACAGACCTTTGAAGCTCACCAAGATATTCTGCTGGATGCTCAGAAACGGCTGTCCGAAGACAAGAAGGTTAAGTCCTATATCGCTGAATTAGAAAGCAATCTCAATGAGTTTTGCCAGCAGCTCCAACTTAAAGGGCAGGAACTAATGGAGATGAGAAACGGGGAAGAGAGAGTATTTAGACAAAGAGCAGCCTTTTACAACCGCGATTTGTGATAGGCCTCAAGAATGATTGGTAGCGTGTCACTGAGCCTGAAGCAAAAATATTCTTATTAGAAATAATCAGCTCTTATTTTATAAGGTATACCATATAAAAACGAACAATGATAAATTTCAAGTGATTAAAATTCTATCTTTGTTCGTTTTTCCTGTACTCGTAGCTAGAGTTTAGGTATCAAACTCTTTTTTAAAGCTATCCATTGGCAATATCTGAGATAGATTCCATAGCCCTTTAAGTGTGACTGTGGCCTGAAAACGCTAAGACTTTCATTTCGTAGTATAATAAAACTAAAAGATAGGAGGCAGCTATGAACCAAAAAGACCTCGAAAAACGCATCCAATCAGCTCAGAACCCCCTTATTGTCACTGGTGCAGGTGTCTCGACCCTATCGGGGGTTCCTGACTATACCGCCATGAAGGGAATGAACCTCCATGAGCGTTATTTTCAGGCCCGTGAAATTTTATCACGTCCCTTTTTCCAAGCTTATCCTAGAGAATTCTGGCAGTGGCATAAGCAACAATTTTTACAAAGACTGGAGCCCAACAAGGTTCATCGTTGGATAGCTAAGCAGGCAGTCCCTGTCCTGACACAAAATATTGATGGCCTTCACCGTCAGGCTGGTTCAAAGGATATTATTGAATTTCATGGCAAGGCTGACAGAGGGATTTGCCAAAGCTGTTTTCAAGAAATTGATTTGCGGGATGATCAAGCTATCATAAGACATGTCCACGCCCTGCTAACCAGTGATCCTATAGCTATTCTAGCAGATCATGTCGACACGGAAATTGTCCTCTACGGAGATGCCATTGATCCTGACAATTTAGCCTTGGCAGCTCGTTGGACTCAGTTCAGTGATCTCATCCTTGTTATTGGGTCAACCTTGGAAGTCTACCCTTTGGCAGGCCTCGTTCTGCAACAAGATCCTGCAAAAATTATCTGGCTGGGTAAGGAAAAAAATGAGGTGGCAAGGAGCCACCCCGATATTGCATTTATCCAAAAAGATTTTCGAAATTTTTTGAAGATTAATAGGAGCGCTTGACAGGCGCTTTTTTAATGAGTCAGATAGCCACTCGATTGTTTTATTACCACGCTGACCGTGGTTGATCACACACTTCCTACTGGATTGTTTCTTCCTCATGCTGGCCAGTTACGTACATGGTAAAGCTAGCCTTGGCCATGAGTTCCTTGTCTTGATTGCTAATGGTGACATCGATGACCTTGGTGGTTCTGCCGTTATGAATGCAGCTACCTTCAATAGTTAGCTTGTCCCCTAAATTCCCTGACTTTAGGTAGTTGATACTTGATTGCAGAGTCACCGCATCAAAACCTGTCGAAATGGAGACTAGGCCGCTGATTTGGTCACACATGGCAAATAAATAGCCACCGTGCGCGTGGCCGTAGTAGTTAAGAGAAGAGCTGACAATTTCAGTCTTAATCACAACATGACCAAATTCAAATGTGTCAATGGTACCATTCTCAAAAATTTTAATTTCATGTAAGTAGTGCTCGGTTGTCATATTTATCTTCCTTAATGATTCAAATGGTTTAAAAATTGTTGGGCATCGACAGCGACGCGCTGATGTTTGGACTTGCCAATCAATTTTTCCTCTACATAAGCTTCAATATCAAATTCAAAATGACGATCCTTTACCTGGTAGTGTTTAACAAAGACCGTGACCTTGTCACCTATTTTGCTAGCAGCCAAATGCTGAACATCAATAGCTGTTCCTACAGTTGTCTGCTCCTTAGGCAAAAGGTGCGCAATTGCTAGGCAGGAAGCATTTTCCATAAATGCCACGAGAGCTGGTGTTGCTAGAACATTCAGAGATCCTGAGCCAAGGACCTTGGCGGAGTGCTGCTCATTTGTCGTGTAAGTGTGCTTAAATATTGTCATAATAGTCCCTTCTTGTATTCATAAATAAGGGTGCAATAAGATTGACCAGAATAGAAAGTGATTAAGGCAAGGAGAAGTTCGTTCAGCTTATCTAAAAATTTCTTGATCTGTTGATAACAGTTCCTAGCCTATTTAAACAACCTTTTCCAGAACCCTTTACTTGCGTCTGGAGCTGCTTGCTTGGTTTCAAAGTAGGAGGAGAAGACTTTAAAAATATCCGTTTCCTCCTGATTGACAGCTTTGTCCGTATGAACGATAAGATCAAAAGGGTGTATCCCTTTCTCATTAACATTAGTAAAACTAACTCCAGCCTCTTGAGCCATCTTCATATAGAGCAGCTGGTTGCTTTGGGTAAGATTGGGGCAGGACTTAACTTTAACCGTACTGTATTGGGAGTTGAGACTGGCTAAAATCTTTGGGAAAGCTGTCTTAACATCATCGCGATTGCCCATATTTTTGTCAACTGTCAGTAAGATTCGCTCCCTGAATGTTCCTAAGTACTGCCTCATTTCATCAGGATTTAGCCTAGTTTCACCGGAGGCCGCGGTTCTCAATTTCTTTTCTAAATTGTCCATAGTGTTACCTCTCTTATCACCATTTTACCACAAGATTGTTGGAAGAGATAAATAGGAAAAGAAACTGGGATAAAGCACGACTTATAATATTATTTATAATGTCAAAATCATTAATCTGAGTTTGGTTCTTGTTTGCTTATTAACAAGGATTGTGTTATGATGAGGGTGTAAAAAAATTAAACTCATAAGGAGAGTATTGTAATGTCAATTATTACTGATGTTTACGCACGCGAAGTCCTTGACTCACGCGGTAACCCAACACTTGAAGTAGAAGTTTACACTGAATCAGGTGCTTTTGGACGTGGAATGGTTCCTTCAGGAGCTTCTACTGGTGAACACGAAGCTGTTGAGCTTCGTGACGGTGACAAATCTCGCTACAGCGGACTTGGAACTCAAAAAGCTGTTGACAACGTAAACAACATCATTGCAGAAGCTATCATCGGTTACGATGTGCGCGATCAACAAGCTATCGACCGTGCTATGATTGCTCTTGATGGTACTCCAAACAAAGGTAAATTGGGTGCAAACGCTATCCTTGGTGTGTCAATCGCTGCTGCACGCGCTGCGGCTGACTACCTCGAAGTGCCTCTTTACAGCTACCTTGGTGGATTTAATACGAAAGTATTGCCAACTCCAATGATGAACATCATCAACGGTGGTTCTCACTCAGACGCTCCAATCGCTTTCCAAGAATTCATGATTATGCCAGTTGGCGCACCAACATTTAAAGAAGGTCTTCGCTGGGGTGCAGAAGTCTTCCATGCTCTTAAGAAAATCCTTAAAGAACGTGGTCTTGAGACAGCTGTTGGTGACGAAGGTGGATTTGCCCCTCGCTTTGACGGCATTGAAGATGGTGTAGAAACTATCCTTAAGGCTATTGAAGCAGCTGGTTACGAAGCTGGTGAAAACGGAATTATGCTTGGTTTTGACTGTGCTTCTTCTGAATTCTACGAAAATGGTGTTTACGACTACACTAAATTCGAAGGCGAAACTGGTGCGAAACGTACTGCTGCAGAGCAAATTGACTATCTTGAAGAGCTGGTAAACAAATACCCAATTATCACTATCGAAGATGGTATGGATGAAAATGACTGGGAAGGTTGGAAAGCTCTTACGGAACGTCTCGGTGGCCGTGTTCAATTGGTTGGTGACGATTTCTTCGTTACAAACACTGACTACCTTGCGCGTGGTATCAAGGAAGGTGCTGCTAACTCAATCCTTATCAAGGTTAACCAAATCGGTACTTTGACTGAAACATTCGAAGCTATTGAAATGGCGAAAGAAGCTGGCTACACTGCTGTTGTATCACACCGTTCAGGTGAAACAGAAGATTCAACAATCGCTGATATCGCAGTTGCAACGAACGCTGGTCAAATCAAGACAGGTTCATTGTCACGTACTGACCGTATGGCTAAGTACAACCAATTGCTTCGTATTGAAGATCAACTTGGTGAAGTTGCTCAATACAAAGGTATCAACTCATTCTATAACCTTAAAAAATAAGGTTCTATCATTAGGTTGATAGCATTATCCCTAAAGCTGCTAGGAGAGATTCTAGTAGCTTTTTCTTGTTTTTATAGATAAACTGAAAACTGTCTGTCTTGCTAGCGGCAGCTCCTAAGTTTAAAACTGCTATTTTTGTTCAAGTATTCTATCTAGTAATCTGACCGTACTGTCTAAAGGCCTATTGATTGTTTTAAAAGCGCTTGCAAAAAGGGGGAACAAAGAGTAAGATTAGGTTAAAAGATCAAAACTAAGCTTGGAAAAAGTTTTAAAAAAGCAAGGTAGCTCTGACAGGAGCAGTAGTTTAAAAAGTCATGTCTTTCTTATTTTTCTTTGCAAGCTCAATTTCCAATTTCGAATTATCCACTGGATTATTCGGGTGGCTTAATATCTTAATGATTACTAGGAGGAACAATATGAAACTGGTTGCTATTGTGGGAACGAATTCAAATCGTTCAACCAATCGAAAGCTATTGCAATTTATGGCTAGGTATTTTACTGACCAAGCTGATATTGAGGTGCTGGAAATCAAGGATTTACCAGCTTTTAATGAACCGGAAAATAAGGTAGTTCCTGATTCCATTGCTGTCTTCAACCAAAAAATTGCAGCTGCTGAAGGAGTGATTATTGCGACTCCAGAGTACGACCACACCGTACCAGCCCCCCTTTCTTCTGTTTTGGAGTGGATCGCTTATACTAGTCGTAGTTTGATTAACAAACCGACGATGATTGTAGGGGCTTCGCTTGGAACTCTGGGAACATCACGTGCACAGGCGCATTTACGCCAAATTCTTGATGCTCCGGAATTAAAGGCTCGTGTCATGCCAGGAAATGAATTCCTTTTAGGCAATTCTGAGCAGGTTTTAGGTGGCGGTCAGTTTAACAATCCTGAAAAGCTAGCTGAGTTGGAAGATGTTTTTGATGAATTTCAGAGCTTTGTCACTTTAACAAACCAGTTAGTTAAGGAAACTGATACTGAACGCAAAAGAGCTTTTGTTTGGGATGTCAAAGAGTAGGAGAAATGTTATGAAATTAGTAGCTATCACAGGTACCAATGCAAAAACTTCTTACAATCGGAAACTATTGCAGTTTATGGTCAAGCATTTTGCAAGACAAGCTGACATTGAAATTTTAGAAATCACAGACATTCCGATGTTTAATGAAACAGATGATCAGACGGAATCGCCTCTTATCCAAAGTTTTAATCAAAAGATTTCTGAGGCTGAAGGAGTTATTATTGCAACACCGGAGCACAACCATACAATCCCGTCAAGTTTGAATAGTTTGCTTGAATGGCTGTCCTTTAATATTCATCCGCTTGATGGAAAACCCGTTATGATTGTAGGTGCTTCTTATACGGAACAAGGATCATCTCGGGCTCAGTTGCATTTACGTCAAATTTTGGACGCTCCTGGTGTTAATGCTAGAGTTATGCCTGGAAGTGAATTCTTGCTTGGATTTGCTCACAAGGCTTTTGATAGTGAAGGAAACTTAAGAGACGAGCGGACGGTGGATTTTTTAGATAGCTGTTTTTGGCGTTTTCTGCGTTTCGTAACTGTGGCTAATCAGCTTAATCTTCCAGAAGAAATTCGCTTTGAACCGGGAACCTACCAAGTAACGACGCAAGGACATAATGGCAAGTTGCCGATGGCTGTCACTCTCTCCGATGAGAAAATTGAAAAAATTGATATTGATAGTTCTGGAGAATCTTCTGGAATTGCAGACATCGTTTTTACTCGTATTCCAAATGAAATTTTGGAAGGGCAGACGCTTAATGTAGATGCCGTTTCTGGTGCTTCGGTAACCAGCAATGGCGTTTTGGATGGAGTTGCCCGTGCTGTCAAATTGGCAGGGGGGAATCCCGATGTATTGCGGAAACGTCCAAAGGCACCATCTGCTTTAGACAAGAACGATAAAGAATATATAGTTGATGTTGCAGTTGTTGGTGGCGGCGGTGCAGGTTTAGCGGCGGCAGCCGCTGTTCTACAAGAGGGTAAGACCGCTATTGTTGTTGAAAAATTCCCAGCATTGGGAGGTAATACTGTCCGTGCAGGTGGCCCAATCAATGCGCCTTGGCCTGAGTGGCAAAATAGCTTTTCAGCCCATCCTGGAGAAGCCCAAAATCTAAAAAATCTTTATGATACTGATGAAGGTGATATTGACCCAGAGTATCTGGAAGATTTCCGTGCTTTGAAGTTAGGACTGGCAAGCTATCTTAAAAATCCAGATTATCTATTCGATTCAAATTTGCTCTACCGTATCCAAACCTACATTGGCGGTAAGCGAATAGATCTGCAGGGTAATGAAATTCACGGTGATTATGACCTTGTTAAAATTTTGACAGAACGGGCTCTCGAATCTGTTAAATGGCTGGAGGATATCGGTTTAGAGTTTGACCGTAATGAAGTCACTATGCCGGTTGGAGCCCTGTGGCGCCGCGGTCACAAGCCGAAAGTCCCCATGGGCTATGCTTATATCTCTGTATTGGATAAATATGTGCGAGACAATGGTGGAACTATCCTGACCGATACCCCAGTCAAAGAATTAATTGTCGAGGATGGCATTGTTCGTGGTATTATTGGTACTGGTCGCAATGGTCAAAAAATTACAGTCCATGCTAAGGCGGTAGTCCTAGCTTCTGGCGGGTTCGGTGCTAACACAAAGATGCTGCAAAAATACAATACTTACTGGACAGAAATTGATGATGACATCAGAACGTCTAATTCACCAGCTATTACGGGAGATGGCATCATCCTTGGACAAAGTGTTGGAGCTGATCTTGTTGGCATGGGCTTTACTCAGATGATGCCTGTATCAGATCCGGAAACTGGCGCTCTCTTTTCCGGCCTGCAGGTACCGCCTGCAAACTTTATCATGGTTAATAGGAAAGGCAAACGCTTTGTTGATGAATATGGCAGTCGTGATAAATTATCGCAAGCGGCTATTGATAATGGTGGGTTATTCTATCTGATTGCGGACGATAATATCAAACAAACAGCTTACAACACTAGTGATGAAAAAATTGAAGCACAGGTGACAGCAGGCACGCTCTATCGTGCCGATACTCTAGAAGAGTTAGCAGAGCAAATTGCTATTGATCCGAAAGTTTTGGTTGAAACTATTACGAATTACAATCGTTATGTTGATAGCGGTTACGATCCTGAATTCAATAAAGGCAGCTTTGATCTTAAATGTGAAAAAGCACCCTTCTATGCAACTCCTAGAAAACCGGCAGTTCACCATACCATGGGTGGTCTGAAAATTGATACCCAAGCCCATGTTATCAGCCGACAAGGTCGTGTTATCTCAGGCCTCTATGCAGCAGGAGAAGTAGCTGGCGGTCTTCATGCTGGTAATCGTTTGGGTGGCAACTCCTTGACTGACATTTTTACTTTTGGCCGTATTGCTGGTCAAACTGCAGTAGATGAGTGGTGCTAAATATTACAAAATAAAAAGAGAGCCTTTTGAAATTAGAAATAAGATTAATGGCGCTCAGCACACTCGCCGCTATCGCTTGTAAGGATTAAAAGGTCCAATGGGACTTTTAAGGAATATCGGAAAATGCGAGTACGCCCTAAATAAGGACCTTCAATCAGCAGTGGTTCATTGGTGCTAAAGTACCTACTGTGCAGGGGTAAGACTTATTGGCTTAGCCGACTTAGTCTTACCCTCAGCCACTGTGTCAACTTTTCTATTGTCTTTTGAGTCGCCCATTGATGTTTGCTTTGCAAGCTTAATTCCAATTTCAAATTATCCGTTGGATAATTTGAGCGACTTAGTACCTGATAAAAAGGAGGTTGTAAGATGCAGTCCGATCTTTTTACCGAAACAGCGAAGGGGAAGATAACGAAATCAATTATATTATTGATCCTTATTGCCCTGATGCTCTTATTTTTAGGAACTCTGATAGGTGGTTTTAGCCTAGTACCTGTTATTTTGATTTATTTTCTGGGGAATGGTTCTCCAGTCCCTAATCTGTCTGGAGAAATACAAACCAGCCTACCATTTTCAACAGATGTTTCTACCTTAATTGGACTGTTTGCCTTCTGGGGTATTTATCTTGCTGTCTTTGGTTGGGTAAAATGGGTGGAGAAGCGCCCTATTTCCTCGCTGGGTCTGTTTAAGAGGAAGGAAGGTAGAGAACTAGCCAAGGGCTGGTTGATCGGTGCAGGGCTTTTTAGTATTATGGTGGTTTTATTGAGCCTTTTTGGAATGGTCGAGTTGGAAAAAATTAATATCTCAGCTAAAAGCTTAGGATTCCTATTATTATATATACTTGCTTGGCAAGTTCAGAGTGGAGCTGAGGAACTCTTGACTAGAGGCTGGTTAATGCCAGCAGTGGCTAGCCACCATCGGAAGTTTACGGCCGTCATGGTAGCTTCGCTTCTGTTTGGCTTATTACATCTGCCAAATGCTCATGTAACCATCCTTTCTCTCTTAGTGGTCATATTATTTGGTCTCATGATGTGCCTCTATGTCGTTTGGAAGGGCAATATCTGGGGAGTCTTTGGACTTCATGCGGCGTGGAATTGCTTTCAAGGTTCTGTTTTTGGTATTCCAGTTTCTGGCACAGCTGCCTTGCCATCATCTATTATTCAGTTGCAGTTAAAAGGAGCTTCATATTTGAGTGGTGGTGCTTTTGGTGTAGAGGGAAGTATTTTGACGGTATTCGTGCTATCCTTAGTTTGCCTCTTTCTCTATTTAAAAATTCGCAAAAAAGTAGCAGTAGCGTCATAAATGTCCAATAAAATCTAGGTTTCGGCCTAGTTTTTTGTTATAATCGTAGGGAAGTGCGTAAGAATAGGAGATGTGCGATGCATTTTATTTTTGATTTGGACGGTACCCTGTCTTTTGATGGGTTTAGTATAGATAGTAAAATCAAAGCAGTACTTGGTAAAGCCAAAGATTTTGGGCATACTGTCGTTTTTGCGTCAGCTAGGTCGTATCGGGATTCCGTTGATATGCTAGGTGAGGAGCTGGCCAAGGAGCGCGTTATCGGCTTGAATGGAGGGCTGGTCTACAATCAAGGCCGGCTAGTGCTAGAGTACAATTTGGATACGGAAGTCTATCGTGAGGCTCTCAGTTATTGCCGTACTTACAATTTGCCATATTTTGTTGATAATTCTTTTAATTATGCAACGGGCAATGAGGAGCATATTCCTTTTATCAATTTGGTTGACCCCCTGAGTCTAGCTGATAAGATAGCAGCGGAAGAGCTGGAACATCCTATTAAAATGGTTATCTATATGGGTAATCACGAAGAATTAGTGGCTGATATCTCATATCAGATCAAGTCCACCGATAAACTGGAGCTCTTTTACCATGAACAAGAAAAGTGCCTTTATCTTAATCCTAACCAAGTTAGCAAGGCTTCGACTATCTTGGAAATTCTTGATGAGGAGCCCTTCATAGCTTTTGGAAATGATAAAAATGACATTGAGATGTTCAAGGAGGCTCTCTACGGTGTCCAAGTCGGTAGTTTTACTTATCTAAAGACTTACGCTGATGATCAAGTTGAAGCTGATAACCAAGCGATTGCCGATAAAATTCTTGAACTCTTTCAAGCCTTTCAAGGCAAATAATTTATAGTCAAAATCTTGGCAATCTCCTAAAAAAAGCGTTACCATGTAGGTGCCGTTGATGGATGGCTAGAAAGTAGGGAGCAATATGCCAACATTTTTAGGAAAACCTGTAAAGGTTGATAAAGCTAAACAGTTGCAAGTAGGGGATATAGCACATGATTTTACCTTAACAGCGACAGATTTGACTAAAAAGCATTTATCTGATTTTCAAGGGAAAAAGGTCATCAGTATCGTTCCTTCAATTGATACGGGTCTTTGTTCTACTCAGACGCGGACGTTTAACCGAGACTTGGCTGCAAGGCCTGATACTCTTGTGATTACAGTATCGGCAGATCTCCCCTTTGCCCAAGAGCGTTGGTGCGGTGCGCAGGATTTGGAGGATGTTATCATGCTGTCGGATTACTATGATAATAGTTTTGCCAAGGCTTATGGGCTGCTAATGGAAGAATGGCACCTTTTAGCACGGGCTGTGCTGGTTTTGGATGAAACCAATACAGTGCGCTATACTGAGTATTTGGAGAACGTTAATTCAGAGCCTGACTATGAGGCAGCGATCGCAGCGCTCAAGGCTTTATAAAAATAAATTAAAACCCCTTTAATAGCCCCCAAATGGTCATTTATAGGGGTTCTTTTGCATATTCTTTTGATTTTCTTAAGAAATTAGGGTATGATAGAGCAGGTATATTGCGATTTCCATATTGGCTACAGGACCAGATATGGATAAATAAGAGGAGAAGGAGAGAATGCATATGGCGTTGATAGAAGGATATCTTGCCAATCAGATCGTAAAAGTGCCTCTTGGTCAGGTGGTGCGTGCTTTTAAAGGGAAGGCCGTCTCTAGTAAAGCAGAGCCAGGGGAGATTAGCTACATCAATTTATCTGACATGACAGAATTTGGTATTGACTACGGTCAGCTTAAAACCTTTCAAGAATCAAAGGACAAGTTGCCCAAGTATCTTTTAGAAACTGGTGATGTTTTGGTAGCTTCTAAAGGGACGGTTAAAAAGGTAGCTGTGTTTGAAGAGCAGGATTATCCTATCGTTGCTTCTTCAAATATTACAGTTTTACGTCCGATTGGGGAGGTTAGTGGTTTTTATTTGAAGCTCTTTTTAGAATCGGATCTGGGTCAAGAACTCTTGGCAACTGCAGACCACGGTAAGGGAATTCTTAATATTTCAACAGCTCAGCTATTGGAAATACCAATTCCTAAGTTACCGCCTGTCAAGCAAAACTATCTTGTTCAATATGCTAACCAAGGTTTAGCAGACTATCAGCGCAAATTGGCTAGAGCCCAGCAGGAGTGGGAGTATGTTAAGCAAGAAGTGGAAAAAAATCTTTATTAGTTAGGAAGAAGCCTCAAACTTGGGGCTTTTTTCGTCTCTTTTTAAAGACTGCTAGTAGGTAGGGAAAATATTTAATCAATGGTCGCTGGTATTGCTTGAGTGTTGCTGCTTAAAGCCAACTCGAGAATACTTCAAGTATATTCAGCTTTTTTTTGGAACTGGCCTCGGTGCTCGACTCTTTATGGTGTAATCGTCTACGATATCTTGTAATGATTTTTTGAACTGATTGAGGAAAAAACTTTATAGAAAAACGCTTTCAGAAATACATTATTTTTTGCAGAAAATGGAAATCAAAGTCTTGGAAATGCCATGAATGACAAGGGATTGCAATGTTACTGAGTTGAAATAATTAACAAAGAAAATGACATCAGAAATAGTAGGTTTGTAAAGTAAAAATGCTATCATGTTTGGCGGTTAAGGGAGTACTGGTTCTCAGTACATTTAACTAAATAATTTAAAGCCTAAGGCTTGAAGGAGTAATCCTAATGGAAAAAAAACTACGTTATAAACTACACAAGGTTAAAAAACAGTGGGTAACTATAGCCGTGGCCACTATTGGTTTGCTTAGCATCATTGGTATGGGTTCTGTCAGTGATAGCCATGTATCGGCAGATGAAGCGACAGCTAGCGAACAGGTCGCTGCAGCAGATGACGGTAGTCAGGAGACAGGGGCTGTAGCTTCAGATTCAGCTTCCTCTGACGATGCCAATACTGAACTTCCAGCTGAATCTAGTGCCCCTGCCGAAGAAAGTACCGAAGTTCCTGCAGCGGGTAGTGCACGGTCTTCAGAGGAAACGACTGAAACCACAGCAGATCAGGAAACAGCACCAAGGCAAGAGGCTGCCAATCAGACTGCTGCTGGGCAGGAGAAGGTTCCGGCTTCCGACGGAGTTAGGGTCGAGCGCCGTGATGTGGCTGCAGTGGAAACTGCCCCAGCTCAAGCAGCCGACCTGACTAATCAGGAAAAAGAGGCGGCTATGTCTCTTGATAATGTTAAGCAGATCGATGGGAATTACTATTATGTTCAGCCAGATGGCAGCTATAAGAAGAATTTTGCCATCACAGTCAATGGTCAAATGCTTTACTTTGACGCTGATACTGGTGCGCTTTCCAGCACATCAACCTACTCATTCTCACAAGGCTTGACCAACTTGGTTGATGATTTTACAGCTCATAATAAGGCTTACAATTCTAATGCTGAGAGTTTTGAGTTGGTTGATGGCTATTTGACAGCTAACAGCTGGTATCGTCCAGAATCAATCTTGCGCAATGGTCAAACTTGGGAAGCTTCGACAGCGGATGATTTACGTCCAGTTCTGATGAGCTGGTGGCCTGATAAGGACACGCAGGTAGCTTATCTGAATTATATGTCGGATTACCTCGGTTCAGATAATGAAAACTTTACGAACGAAACTTCGCAAGTTGCCCTTAATAAAGCAGCTCAGCTTATTCAAACGAAGATTGAGCAGCGTATCACAGCTGAGAACAATACAGAGTGGCTTCGCTCGGCTATTAAGGCTTTCGTCACCCAGCAGTCGAAGTGGAATGTTGACTCGGAAAATCTTAACCGCAATGACCATCTGCAACATGGTGCTTTGCTCTACAATAATAGTGATTTAACACCATGGGCCAATTCGGATTATCGTTTGCTCAATCGCACTCCAACTACACAAACTGGTCAGCAGCGTTATTTTGCTGACAGTAACCCAATTGGTGGTTACGAATTCTTGCTGTCCAATGATGTGGATAATTCGAATCCAGTAGTTCAAGCAGAAATGCTCAACCAGCTGCATTATTTGATGAACTGGGGCTCGATTGTCATGGGTGATGACCAAGCTAACTTTGATGGTGTACGGGTTGATGCGGTTGATAATGTCAATGCCGACCTCCTTCAGGTCTATACTAATTACTTCCAAGAATATTACGGCGTCAATAAATCAGAAGCTGATGCTTTAGCACATATTTCCATCCTTGAAGCATGGAGTTATAACGATAATCAATATAATATTGATACGAACGGCGCTGCTATCTCTATTGATAACTATTCTCGTCTAGCTGCTCTGTCAACCTTAACAAGACAGCTTGATCAGCGGCAGGGATTGGAAAGCTTGATTACCGATACGCTGAATAAGGAACGCCGCAACGACTCGGCTTATGGCGATACAATCGCTAATTATTCCTTTGTACGGGCTCACGACAGTGAGGTACAAACGATTATTGCCAAGATTATCGCTAAGGAAATTGATACAACAACGGATGGTTATACCTTTACCTTGGATCAGCTCAAAGAGGCCTTCAAAATTTACAATGAAGACATGAACAAGGTTGAAAAGACCTATACCCATTATAATATTCCAGCCGCCTATGCCCTCTTATTGAGCAATATGGAATCTGTGCCTCGGGTTTATTATGGTGATTTGTATACAGATGATGGCCAGTATATGGCTACTAAATCGCCTTACTTTGATGCTATTGATACCTTGATGCGGGCTCGTATTGCCTACGTATCTGGTGGTCAAGCTATGAATGTTGCCAAGACTGACTCTGGCCAAGAAGTTTTAACATCTGTCCGCTTCGGCCAAGATATTATGACGGCTGATGACAGTCAGGGAACAGATCTTAGTCGTACGTCGGGTATGGTAACCTTGGTGAGCAATAATCCTAACCTGTCCTTAGCAGCTAACGATACGGTTACCGTTAATGTGGGGCAAGTCCATGCTAATCAGGCCTATCGCCCTCTGCTGTTAGGTACGCAGGATGGTGTCAAATCTTACTTGACTGATGCTGATACTAATCTGGTTAAATATACAGATGAAAATGGGAACTTGACCTTTACAGCTGATGATATCAAAGGTTATTCAACAGTTGATATGAGCGGCTATCTGGCTGTTTGGGTACCGGTTGGGGCACAGGCTAATCAGGATATTCGTGTAGCAGCTAGTGAAGAAGCTAAGAGTTCAGATGACTTAACCTACAAGACCTCAGCAGCTCTGGATTCACAGCTGATCTATGAAGGTTTCTCAAATTTCCAAGACTTTGCTACTAATGATTCTGAATATACCAATAAGCGAATTGCTGAAAATGCCGATCTCTTTAAGGCTTGGGGTGTGACTTCCTTTGAAATGGCACCGCAGTACGTATCAACAGATGATGGCACCTTCATTGATTCCATTATTAAAAATGGCTATGCTTTTGATGACCGCTATGACCTAGCTATGAGCCAAAATAATAAATATGGTTCTAAGGAAGATTTGGCCAATGCGCTTAAGGCTCTCCATGCTGCAGGGATCCAAGCAATTGCCGATTGGGTACCGGACCAAGTTTATTCATTACCAGGTGAAGAAATTGTGACAGCTACACGTATTGATAGTTACGGTAAAGAAGTTGTTGACGCTGAGATTGATCACTCATTATATGCCGCTAATACTAAGAGTAGTGGTAAGGATTACCAAGCACAGTACGGTGGTGAATTCTTAGATGAGCTCAAGGCTAAATACCCAAGCATGTTCGAAGTTCCGATGATTTCTAATGGACAAAAACTTGATACGTCAACAAAAATTAAGACTTGGGAAGCTAAGTATTTCAATGGAACTAACATTCTTAAAAAGGGTGCTGGATATGTCCTCAGTGATGATGCAACTGGCAAATACTTTACTGTTAATGACAAGGGTGACTTCTTGCCAGCCGCTCTGACAGGAGATACGAGTGCACAAACTGGTTTCTACTTTGATGGTACAGGTATGACTTACCGCTCTACATCTGGCAATAAGGCGGTATCCTCCTTCGTTTATGAGGGCGGTCATTACTATTACTTTGATAAAGATGGCTATATGGTAACAGGAGCTTATAAAGCAGATAATGGCAAGACTTACTTCTTCCTGTCAAATGGTGTTCAGTTGCGTGACACGATCTATCAAGATGAGAAAGGCGATCGTCATTACTACGGTAAGACAGGTATGCTATTTACTGGACCAAATTGGTACTCATCTGTAGATCCAGCAGATCCCAACAACCTAGTTTATCGCTACATCGATGCAAACAATGTGATGGCCACAGGTCTTAAAACGATTGAGGGTGCTACCTATTACTTCGATCAAGACGGTTACCAAGCTAAGGGCAAGATGATCACTGATGAAAATGGTAACATTCGCTATTTCGCAGAAAATTCTGGTAATATGATTAAGAATGATTTTGCTAAGGTTGACAATAACTGGTATTATTTCGATGAGCATGGTATAGCTGCTAAGGGTGAAGTGACCATCAATGGCGCTGTGCTTCATTTCGATGAGACAACAGGAGCTCAAACTAAGGGCTTCCTTACAGATGCTAATGGCAGACAGCGTTATTATGATCTTAACTCAGGTGCTAAATTAGTCAAAGACTTCTTCTCAATCGGTGATGACTGGTACTATGCTGATGCTAATGGCTATGTTGTCAAGGGCTTCCGCAATATGGATGGTAACTGGTATTACTTTGATGAAGCGACTGGCAAACAGGCCAAAGGGCAAGTGGCTGTTAATGGTCAGACACTTTACTTCCATCCAGATTCAGGCATCCAGGTTAAGGGTGATTTTGTGACGGATCAGGACGGTCAAATTGCTTACTATGATGCTAATTCAGGTGATCGAAAGACTGCTGAGTTCTTCACGACAGGTGACAATGCTTGGTACTATGCTGATGCTGATGGCCATGTCGTCAAAGGAGTACAAAGTATCAATGGTCAAAGGCTCTATTTTGATGAAGCGACTGGTAAACAAGCTAAGGGAATCAGCGTTGTAGCTGCTGATGGCAGCCGTCGTCACTATGATGCTGACTCAGGATCTTTAGTCACAAATACTTTTGCTGAAGCTGCCGCTAACTCAAATCAATGGTACTATTATGATGCTAATGGTGTAGCTGTTAAGGGAGAACAGAAGATCAATAATCAAGAATTGTATTTTGATCCAACTACAGGTCAGCAAGCCAAGGGTATTATGGTTACGATTAATGGTCGTAGATACTACTATGATGCAGTTTCTGGTGAACGTGTTAAAAATCGTTATGTCAGAGTAGATGGCCGTTGGTATTACTTCGGAGCTGACGGAGCTGCTGTCTAACACTATGTGCAGCTAACGAAACGAAGAGTGAAATGGCAAAAAACGATTGCTATAAAGGGTACTGGGACCTTTGTCTCAGGCTCTTTTTAATACCTACAAATTATTGTGTTTTTCTTATGGGAGGGGATATTTGTCCAAATCGCTGGCTGTGCTGATATGTGCTATAATGAATCTAGTTGAATATAGTTAGAAAAGAGGTTCTCTTTTGAAAACGCATCATAGTCCAAACTCAGCGGAAAAACGCTCACTCGATGAGGTTAACCAAAGTGTCGATGTTCCTGAAGGCGCTTCTTTTTGGCAAAGCTTACGTGCTTTCATTGGTCCGGGTGCTCTAGTGGCAGTCGGCTATATGGATCCTGGCAATTGGATCACAAGTGTTGTGGGTGGAGCCAGCTATAAGTATTTGCTTCTATCTATTGTTTTGATTTCGTCCTTGATGGCCATGCAGTTGCAGCAGATGGCCGGAAAGTTAGGTATTGTGACACGTCAGGACTTGGCTCAGGCGACAGCGGCCTATCTGCCCAAATGGCTGCGTTATGGTCTTTTTGTTATCATTGAGTTAGCTCTAATGGCGACTGATTTAGCAGAAGTCATCGGTTCTGGGATTGCCCTGCATCTTTTATTTGGCTGGCCCTTGATGGTCGCCGTTTTTGCAACGATTTTGGATGTCTTTTTGCTTCTGTCATTGATGAAGCTGGGTTTTCGTAAGATCGAAGCGATTGTATCGACTTTGATTTTGACCATTCTACTTATTTTTGCTTATTTAACGCTTATTTCGCATCCAAGCATCACTGGTATATTTAAAGGCTTTGTCCCCAGTCCTTCAATTTTTGACGTTCATCAGGTCGGTGCTCATACCAAGCTGACCTTGGCCTTAGGGATTATCGGGGCGACAGTAATGCCGCACAACCTCTATCTCCACTCATCTATTTCGCAGACAAGGCGGGTTGATTATGATAATCCAATGTCTATTCGTCGGGCAATTCGCTTTATGACTTGGGATTCTAATATTCAGCTGAGCTTAGCTTTTGTTGTTAATTCCTTACTTTTGGTTTTGGGGGCTTCCCTATTTTATGGTCATGCCAGCAAGATTAGTGCCTTTACGCAGATGTACAATGCGCTTGCGGATCCAACTATTGCTGGCAGTGTTGCCAGTGGTTTCTTGTCCACCCTTTTTGCCGTAGCTCTCCTAGCGAGCGGGCAAAATTCAACGATTACAGGAACTCTAACCGGACAAATTGTTATGGAAGGTTTTTTAAATCTTCGCCTACCGCAGTGGGCTATTAGGTTATTGACACGTTTATTGGCTCTTTTACCTGTAATGCTAGCAACGCTGATTTGGGGTGGTCAAGAGAAGGTGCTGGATCAGCTGATTGTTTACTCTCAAGTTTTTTTGTCTCTTGCTCTGCCTTTTTCGATCTTTCCTCTGATTTATTTCACATCTAGTCGAAAGCTGATGGGAGGCTACAGCAACGCTAGATGGAATATGATAACGGCTTATTTGATTGCAAGCTTGCTGACTGTTTTGAATTTAAAATTGATTATTGACTTACTATAAAAACGAGGAAAATCAGGACTCTGTCTACTGATTTCTCTTTTCCTCACTTGTTAACTTAAGATCCCCTGATTTCAGGAATTAGAGAGTTCGCGATTGTTTTCCATCGGATTGTTATTTTCCTATGGCAACTTTTGTCTTGTCGTGGTATAATATTAAGCGTCGCCATCCTTAGTGTAATGGATATCACGTAAGATTCCGGTTCTTGAGATGGGGGTTCGATTCCCTCAGGATGGATAAAACCTTCAGCTAACAGCTGGGGGTTTTTTATATCCTCATAAAGCAATTTTTAACCTCTTATGAGATTTACGCTCTTTGAAAATCTCATGATATGTTGTGGTACTTATGATGGGAGTGGGAACCAGCCCAATAATTTTTAATTTTGGTCCCCAGCACTTCTCTGGTTGTTTTCTAGAGGTGGTGACCTAAAACAGGGCTTATTCCAGACTATTTTAGCCCATTAAGCAGCCCTGTATTTGATTTTCTTTAGGTATCAATTTGTTAGTGGAGAGATCCATAATTATCTTAATAATTATCAAGAATAGTTAGCGATTGCGATAACTTGCTAAGCGATTTAACATCGAAATGTAATTGAAATACTAACTCAAATAAACTGTAATAGTTATGTGTTATGGTACCCTTGATTAGGATAGCTTTATTTGAGACTGTAGCAATCTGTCTATGGGTAAGATATTTTTTAGCTTTTCAAATTTTTGGCGCTTTCAGTATCACTTCATTGGTGGTTGTTATCCTTTTATGTGCTGCAAAATCAGTTAGCTTTATAAGGTCTTATCGAAGATACATGATTTAATATTATGGCTACCGTTTAAAGGAGAATTTCAATGGAATTTATGCTTGATACTGTAAATTTAGAAGAAATTGAAAAATGGGCAGCTATTTTACCTCTAGCTGGCGTAACGTCAAATCCTTCAATTGTCAAAAAAGAAGGCAATATTGACTTCTTTGAACAGGCTCGAAAAATTCGTGAAATTATCGGTGAAAAATCTAGTTTTCATGCACAGGTTGTAGCAGCTGATGTCAAGGGCATTATTAAGGATGCTCATAAGCTCAGAAATGAGTTGGGGGGTAATCTTTATATTAAAATTCCTGTCTCTGCTGCAGGATTAGCAGCGATGAAAGAGCTTAAAAAACAGGGATTCAATATCACAGCAACAGCTATTTATAGCCTTTTTCAAGGACTTTTAGCAATTGAAGCCGACGCTGATTATCTGGCACCTTATTATAATAGAATGGAGAACCTTAATACGGATTCTGAAATAGTGATTACCCAACTGGCACAAGCTATTCAAAATAAAGGTAGCTCAACTAAGATTTTGGCTGCTAGTTTCAAAAATGTTGCCCAGATGAATAAGGCATTAACAGCCGGTGCTCACGCTGTAACAGCTAGTGGAGCAGTATATGAATCTGGTTTGGAGAACCCATCAATCCAAAAAGCGGTTGATGATTTTACAGCTGATTGGAAGGAAACACAAGGGCGTAACTATATTTAGAATAGAAAAAAGGAGGGCATTATGAAAATTTTTGCAAGTCCATCTCGTTATATTCAAGGTGAAAAAGCTTTGTTTGAGAACGATAAAATCATTTTAGAACTAGGAAATAGGCCAATTTTGCTCTGTGATGACCGTGTTTATGAAATTATTGGGGAGGAGTGGGAGTCTCACTTGCGAGGCTGCGGTATTTTGACTACTCGGGTTAGTTTTAATGGCGAAGCATCTGAAAATGAAATTAATCGTGTCGTTGCTATTGCAAAAGAGGATCAGAGCAATCTAATCATTGGTCTAGGTGGTGGTAAGACAATAGATAGCGCCAAGGCCATTGCAGATCTATTAGATTTACCAGTTATTATTGCTCCTACGGTTGCCTCCACAGATGCTCCGACTTCGGCGCTATCGGTTATTTATACAGACGAAGGGGCCTTTGAAAAATATATTTTCTACTCAAAAAATCCAGACTTGGTCCTAGTAGATACCAGAGTAATCAGCAGATCGCCTGTCAGGTTGCTTGCTTCGGGGATTGCAGATGGGCTAGCTACTTGGGTAGAGGCGCGAGCAGTCATGCAAAAAAATGGTGAAACCATGGCGGGTGCAAGTCAAACTTTGGCTGGGCTAGCCATTGCTCAGGCTTGCGAGGAAACATTATTTGCAGACGGACTTAAAGCACTGGCGAGCTGTGAGGCCCAAGTGGTCACAAAGGCCCTTGAAAATGTGGTTGAGGCAAATACTTTACTTAGCGGACTTGGATTTGAAAGCGGTGGATTAGCTGCTGCGCATGCTATTCATAATGGTTTTACAGCTTTAGAAGGTGATATTCATCATCTTACTCACGGGGAAAAAGTTGCCTATGGAACATTAACACAGCTTTTCTTGGAAAATCGATCGGAAGAAGAAATTAATAAATATATTCATTTTTACCAAGCTATTGGCATGCCAACAACCCTAGAAGAGATGCATTTAGGACAAGCCTCCTATGAGGATCTGCTTAGAGTTGGCCAACAAGCAACAATTGATACAGAAACTATCCATCAGATGCCATTTACTATTACAGCTACCAATGTGGCTGATGCTTTGCTTGCTGTGGATACTTATGTTCGCTCCATGGCCTAAATAAATGACCATTATAAAAGAATCGTGTTAACTAAGGTCACGATTCTTTTATTTTTTAGTAAAGCCAAAGAGGTAGTAAGCCCATTTGCCTCCTAGTTCCCAAATGAGATTATAGCCGATAACAGAAATAGGCTTCGTTATAAGCATGATAATAGAAAATTTTTTTAGAGACATATTGGTCAAGCCAGTTACCATGACCATCAGATCCGCTGGTGAAACGGGCGAAAGCATACATAGGATAAAAAGGCGTTCATAACCTGGACTTTCCAGCTTGGCTTCGTATCGTTTAAAAGTTTCTTCTTTAGTGAAGAGTAAGATAAATTTACGACCGAAGTGTTGGACGAGAGAAAAAAGAATGATACTGCCAATGATGATACCTATAGAATTATAAAGGAGTCCCTGCCAAAAACCAAATACAGCAAATCCAACGATAGTAGTAACCCCGCCGGGAATGATCGGGAGCACTACTTGTATAATCTGAATTAAAATAAAAATCAGTGGGGAGAGAACCTTGTACTGAGAGACCCAGTTTTTAAATGCATCGAAATCACTCAGCGTCCCATCTTTAAACAACCAAATGACTAAAATAGCACTGATAATTAGGATAGCAATCCCCAGCCACTCTATGGCCTTTTTGGCAAACTTATACATAGTCTGATTATACCCCAAAATATATATTTTTGCTATTTTTTAGCGGATTTGTTATAATTGCCAAAGTGATGTTTTTAGGGGTCGTTACGGATTCGACAGGCATTGTGCGATATATTTTGCAACTCGGGTGGCGCCGTTAACGCTCAGTTAAATATAACTGCAAAAAATACAAATTCTTACGCAGTAGCTGCCTAAACACCAGCTCGCGTAATCTTCTAGCGGATTGCTTGTGTTCGTCAGAAGGTTTCATTAGCAGCAAGCTACGTTTAATCATAGCCTAGCTGATTAAAAGGAGATCTATAGGCTCGCTAAGTGAGGACTTGAGTTATGTGTCGTCTCTTGGTCAAATCAAGACATAACCTATGGTTGTAGACAAATATGTTGGCGGATGTTTGGACGTGGGTTCGACTCCCACCGGCTCCATATCAAACTGGTTGGGAAAGAGAAAGGGTGTTGATAATGAAAAAAGTAGCAGTAGGATTGATGGCCTTATTAGCAGCCATTTTATTGGTGGCTTGTCACAAGGACAACGATAAGAAAACGACTAGTTCATCGTCTTTATCACTTTCCTCTAGTACTTTACAAAGCAGTGACAATCATGATAATGTGCGTAAAAATTTTGATAAGGTAAGCCTTGGCAAGGCTGATAATGATTTTGCTGGAGGAACTAATTTATCCCAGCTCAAAAAGTATTTTGGCGAACCGACCAGTCACAAGCAGGAAAAACCAAGCTCAGGTAATATTACCTTGGAGGTCTACACTTGGACTTTTGATGATGTCAGCGTTGAAGTGAAACTCTTCAACGATAGTGCCTTGGTACGTTCTATTAAGGGTTATTCCTATAAACGTGAAACCAATTTTTCAGCTAAGGACTATAATAATTTAAAAGATGGTTTAGCTTATGCCGATATGGTCGCAAAATACGGTGCACCTGACAGCTTGTCTGAGGCTGCTTCATCGGATCAAACAGAACTTCAAGCTGTTTGGTCTAGCAATCTCAAATTGGCTAAAGGACAGAAGCAAGGCCAGATGATTATTAACTTTACCAATGGTAAATTAACAGAAAAAGAACAATCGGGACTAGGTTCAACCGAATAGCAGAAGTGTGGGAAGGCTTATTTTCCTTCCTATATCTAATCTCAAAAGCTTTTATACTATTTACAGACAAACTTAGATGAAAAAAACGCTCCGGTGGAGCGTTTTTTCACGAGCCTAAAAATAAGGAAAGCGAGTCAGCTCCGGTGGAGCGTTTTTTCACGAGCCTAAAAATAAGGAAAGCGAGTCAGCTCCGGTGGAGCGTTTTTTCACGAGCTTAAAAATAAGGAAAGCGAGTCAGCTCCGGTGGAGCGTTTTTTCACGAGCTTAAAAATAAGGAAAGCGAGTCAGCTCCGGTGGAGCGTTTTTTCACGAGCTCAGACATAAGCTAGAAAACAAACCAACTCTTTTAAGAGAAACATATTTTTATCGGTAAAATTATTGGATATCAAGTTTATGGGTGGTAATATAATGGGTGAGTAGGTACCAGAGTATAGCTAAGAAAATATTAGCAATCATACCAATCACTATCGTTGTGCGGAAATTTTCAAATGTATTTTGCACTCCCACACCTGTCCGGATCAAAGTACCTATGATGCTTAAACTAAATTCGATACCGAAATAGCTGACAAAGGCCATTAGGATTCGGTGATTGCGAAATAGCTGTCCAATAGCAATAGAGGCAAAAATAAGTAAAGTACTAGTGACGAGGTTGATAAAGGTCGAAAGTACCCAGAGACCGCCATTTGTTATTTCCGATTGTGACAGTTCAGCTAAAATGCTCTTAACAATAATGCCAACCTCATGCTGATTAAATAGCCACAAAATCCCAGCACCTAGGGCAATGACAATGTAATTGCCTAAAGTCAAAGCTATCGCAACCAACAATTTTGATGAAATAAGCTGGTGTTGACTGACTGGTAGAGTTAAAGTCAGATAGCCTTCGCGGCCAAACATATTTGAATAAAAGCGGCGGATAATTAAGATCAGAGTAGCAATTGACTGAGTGATAATCATAATAACAAGAGCCATGCTCAAAAATATAAATAAAATGAAAAGCACGTTGCTATCCTTTACAATATCCTGATGTCTCTCAAGAAAGGCAATGTAAGGTGCAAAGATCAGACTTGCTAAGAGGATGAGGGCATTTAAACCAAGATACCAGTTTCCAATAGCTTTAAATTCATATTTTACTAATTTTCCAAACATGAAAACCTCCTAATTATGGAACATGTCTCTAAAGAGGGCATCGATAGATTTACCGTGTTCAAAACGAATGTCATCACTGTTGCCATCAAGAATGACTTGCCCTTCTTTAAGGAAGATAATATCATCTAAAACCTGTTCGACATCGGCGATCAAGTGGGTGGAGATAATAACAGATGCGTCTTCCGAATAGTTATTAATGATAGTACGCAGGATATAATCCCGTGCTGCTGGGTCTACCCCGCCGATGGGTTCGTCTAGAATATAAAGTTTAGCCTGTCGACTCATGACTAGAATCAGCTGAACCTTCTCTTTATTCCCTTTTGAGAGATTTTTGAGCTTTTCTCTGGCTTCAATATTAAGATCAACCAAGAGATGTTCGGCTTTTTCGCGATTAAAATCTCGATAAAAATCTTGAAAGAAGTCTAATGCCTGACTGACTGTCATATTTTCGTTGAGATAGCTAGTATCAGGTAGGTAAGCAATAATTTTTTTGGTTTCCACTGATGGACGAAAACCATCTATGACGATATCGCCACTGGATTGCTTCAATAAACCGTTGATCAGTTTGATCAGGGTCGTCTTGCCGCTGCCGTTTGGTCCCAAAAGTCCTACGATTTTACCGCTGGAGATGGTTAAATTCACATCCCTCAGTGCCTGATGATTGCCGTAAGATTTTGAGACATGGTGTAGTTGTAATAATTTTTCCATTATTTGTCTCCATTGCTAAGCAAATATGCCTATGTCCTATTTTAAGATCTTTAATCCATTTAACACTGTGAAAGGCAGGCCAACAACAGCCTAACCTCTAATTCTTTACTGTTTCGTACTATTTGCCATATAGTCAGCTGTCTCATCTAAGATTTGTTTACCAGAAAAACCAATGTTTTCCATATTAGAAACGAAATTGGCGATTTCGTCTTTGGCTAACTCCAAACGCTTTTCTTCGATCAGTGCAGTATCTTCAGTGACAAAGCGTCCTGCTGTTCGTCGTGAAAAAACCATTCCTTCGCGTTCTAGTTCCGTGAAGGCCCGCTGCATAGTGTTTGGATTAACACCGGCTTCTTCAGCATAGTCACGAACCGTTGGCAGTTGTTCGCCTTGCTTGATTTCTTGACTAATAATCTTGATTTTGATGATTTTTGCAATTTGTAAATAGATAGGTGATTTCTCATCAAATGTCCAAGCCATCAAATTCTCCCTTCCCAATATTATAGTTGTGATAGATAAATGATACAGTATTTTGAGATAAATTTCAAGTCGTAATGATGACCTAGACTTGTATAGTCCCCATTTAAAGCTTGAGGAAGAAAAAAGCTTTTATTCATAGTATAATAGTAGTAAGTTTATTTCAAAGAAAGGATTGCTCCATGTTTGCACCCCTAGATACTAAAACAGTTTATAGTTTTATGGACAGTCTAGTTGATTTACAGACCTATATTCAAACGGCAAAGGAAATGGGATATAGTCACCTCGGTATTATGGATCAAGATAACCTTTATGGCGCCTACCATTTTGCGATAGAAGCCCAAAAACAGGGGCTGCAGGCAGTTATTGGTTTAGAATTACTTTTTCCTAGAGGCGATGAAAAATCTCTGAGTATACAGCTGCTTGCTTTAGATACTGAAGGCTATAAAAATTTATTAAAACTCTCGACTTTAAAAATGAGTGATGGCCTGCAGGTAGAAGATCTTTCTTCTTACCTATCGGGCCTCGCTGTATTACTGCCTTACAGAGAAGATCTGGAGCAATTAGAATTGCCCTTTGACTATTACATCGGTGTAAGCTTTGATACCCCTAAGCGTTCCTATGGCAAAAAGCTATTACCCTTACACACGGTTCGTTATTTTTCTGATGACGATCGAGAAACCTTGCAGGTTTTGCATGCTATTCGCGATAATCTACCCTTGAAAGATGTGGCACCGCCAGCAGCCCAACAGCAACTCTATCCTCGTGAAACCATGGAAGAATTGTTTCAAGAGCGCTTTCCTGAAAGTTTAACAAATCTGGATGAGCTCTTAGCAGGCGTCAGTTACCATTTTGACCATGAACTCAAGCTTCCTCGATTTAATCGTAACCAGAAAGCGTCAGAGGAGTTGCGCGAACGTTCCGAACAAGGCTTAAAAGACAAGAATCTAACTGCTCCAGTTTATCAAGAACGTCTGGATAAGGAATTAGGAATTATCCATAAGATGGGCTTCGATGACTATTTCTTGATTGTCTGGGACTTGCTGCGCTTTGGACGCAGTCGTCATTATTATATGGGAATGGGGCGCGGTTCAGCGGCTGGCAGTCTCGTTGCCTTTGCTTTAGATATTACAGGGATTGACCCCGTCAAAAACAATCTCCTTTTTGAACGCTTTCTAAATGAGGAACGTTACAGTATGCCCGATATTGATATTGATCTACCGGATATCTACCGCAGCGAATTCCTCCACTATGTCCGTGATCGATATGGCAGCCGTCACTCAGCCCAGATTGTTACCTTTTCAACCTTTGGAGCCAAGCAAGCTATTCGCGATGTTTTTAAGCGTTTTGGTGCCGCAGAATTTGAATTGACCAATATCACGCGTAAGATAGGATTTCGGGACAACCTCACGTCAGTTTATGAAAAAAATATGTCTTTCCGGCAGATTATTAACAGTAAGGTGGAGTACCAGAAGGCTTTTGCCATTGCCAAGAGGATAGAAGGTCAGCCCCGTCAAACCTCAATTCACGCGGCAGGGATTGTAATGAGTGACGACGATCTGACAGAACATATTCCCTTAAAGGCTGGAGAGGATATGATGATCACCCAATATGATGCTGGAAGTGTTGAAGCTAACGGGCTCCTAAAGATGGATTTTCTGGGCCTACGCAACCTAACTTTTGTCCAGCGTATGGCTGAGAAATTAGCTGAGGAAAAGGATATTCACATCCGTATCCAAAATATTGACTTAGAGGATCCCCAAACGCTAGCTCTCTTTGCTGCTGGGCGCACCAAGGGCATTTTCCAGTTTGAACAAGCTGGGGCTATCAACCTATTGCGTCGAATTAAACCGACAAAGTTTGAGGAAATAGTAGCGACGACTAGTCTTAATCGTCCGGGGGCTAGCGACTATACCGAAAATTTTATCAAACGTAAATATGGTCAAGAAGAGGTTGATCTTATCGATCCACTAGTAGCTCCAATTTTAGAAGGCACTTACGGTATCATGCTTTATCAAGAGCAGGTTATGCAGATTGCTCAGATTTTCGCAGGATTTACGCTGGGAAAAGCAGATTTGCTGCGTCGAGCCATGTCTAAGAAAAATGCTGCTGAGATGCAGAAAATGCAAGTAGATTTTATGCAAGGGGCTAAAGCTCTAGGTCGCAGCCGTGAAACAGCTAAAGAGCTTTTTGAACGCATGGCCAAGTTTGCAGGGTACGGTTTCAATCGCAGTCATGCTTTTGCCTATTCTGCTTTAGCCTTTCAATTGGCTTATTTCAAAGCGCATTATCCATCGATTTTTTACGATGTTATGCTCAATTACTCCAGCAGTGACTATATAACCGATGCGCTACAGGCTGATTTTAAGGTTGGTAAGCTATCAATTAATACAGTTCCCTATACCGATAAAATTTCAAATGGTGCTATTTATATGGGACTCAAAAATCTCAAAGGTTTCCCGAGAGATTTAGGGTATTGGATTATTGATAATCGCCCATTTGTATCTGTAGAAGATTTCCTAACCAAGCTGCCAAAAAATTACCAGAAAATAGATCTCATAGCTCCCTTAGTTCAGATTGGACTGTTTGATCAATTTGAACCCAACCGCCGTAAAATCGAGGAAAATTTAGAACATCTCTTTACCTTTGTTAACGAACTCGGCAGTCTTTTTGCTGATTCTTCCTACAACTGGAGCGATATTGAGGACTATAGCGCGAGTCAAAAATATAATATGGAGATGCAATGGCTGGGAGTAGGTATCAGTCCCCACCCTTTGATAACTCTTGCCCAAGAACTACAAGGAACCTTCATTCCGTTTGAGGAATTGATTGTCAATACACAGGCTCGGGTTTTAGGACAGATAGAGGCTGTGCGAATTATTCGCACTAAGTCCAAGGGGGAGCAAATGGCTTTTGTTACCTTAACAGATACAAAGCAGAAGTTGGATGTGACTGTTTTTCCAGAGAGCTTTACCCAATGGCAGACTTACCTCAAAGAAGGGGACATCCTTTACATGACTGGTAAAGTACAGGAACGGGATAATCGCCTGCAGCTAATTTTACAGAGTCTAGCACCAGCTGTAGCTGAGAAATTTTGGATTCAGTTGGCTAACCATGACCATGATCAACAAGTCGCAGAGACTCTTCGAGCGTACCCAGGACAGATTCCTGTTGTCCTGCATTATCAAGATAGTAATCAGACATTACAGAGCCAAAAGCTCTTTGTAGCCAAATCAGAAAAATTACAAGAAGAGCTTACAAGCTTTGTTATGAAAACGATTTATCATTAAAAAACTTCTGAAATAGAAGCATTTTAAAATCGAATGTGCTATAATTAGGGAGTTAAAAATAAAAAAGGAGTATCAGGTAGAATGAAACGTATTGCTGTTTTAACCAGTGGCGGTGACGCACCTGGTATGAACGCTGCTGTCCGTGCAGTTGTTCGTAAAGCAATTGCTGAAGGCATGGAAGTCTTCGGAATCAACCGCGGCTATGCTGGCATGGTCGAAGGTGACATCTTCCAATTTGATGTTCACGGTGTTACCAATATTATTAATCGTGGTGGGACCTTTCTTCAGTCAGCTCGTTACCCTGAATTTGCCACTCTTGAAGGGCAGTTAAAAGGAATTGAGCAATTAAAAAAACATGGTATCGAAGGTGTCGTCGTTGTTGGTGGTGACGGTTCTTATCATGGCGCTATGCGCTTGACAGAACATGGTTTTCCAGCAGTTGGTCTACCAGGGACTATTGATAACGATATCGTCGGCACTGATTATACAATTGGGTTTGACACAGCAGTTGCGACTGCGACTGAGGCTTTGGACAAGCTCCGAGATACATCCTACAGCCACGGTCGTACCTTTGTTGTTGAGGTTATGGGACGTAATGCCGGTGATATCGCTCTCTGGTCAGGAATTGCTGCCGGTGCCGATCAAATTATCGTTCCTGAAGAGAAGTACGATATCAAAGAGGTCGTAGCCAAGGTCAAAGACGGTTATGAAAATAAAGGCAAGAGACGTCATATTATTGTCTTAGCCGAAGGTGTTATGAGCGCTGAAGAGTTTGCTGATAAGATGAAAGAAGCTGGTGATATCAGCGACTTGCGTGCTACTAATCTCGGACACATTGTTCGCGGTGGTTCTCCAACTGCTCGTGACCGTGTTCTTGCTTCTTGGATGGGTGCCCATGCGGTTGATTTGCTTAAAGCGGGTCGAGGTGGACTGGCTGTTGGTATCCACAATGAAGAATTGGTTGAAAGTCCAATTCTAGGTACAGCAGAAGAAGGAGCTTTATTCAGTCTAGCTGATAACGGAGATATTATTGTTAACAATCCGCATAAGGCACGTCTTGACTTTGCTGATTTAGCTCGTAACCTGACTTATTAATTTATTATTTTAAACCTAGTTAATCCTATCCCAAAAGGGATAAAAAATAGAGGGAGTTCATACTTATCATGAATAAACGCGTAAAAATCGTTGCAACACTTGGTCCTGCGGTAGAGATCCGTGGTGGTAAAAAATTCGGTGATGATGGCTATTGGGGTGAAAGCCTTGATCATGAAGCCTCAGCACAAAACATTGCTAACCTGATCAATGAAGGTGCTAATGTTTTCCGCTTCAACTTCTCGCACGGTGACCACGCAGAGCAAGGGGAACGTATGGAAGTCGTTCGTAAAGCAGAAGAAATCGCTGGTCAAAAGGTTGGTTTCCTGCTTGATACGAAAGGACCTGAAATCCGTACAGAATTGTTTGCAGATGACGCAAAAGAATACTCTTATAAAACAGGTGATAAACTTCGTGTCGCAACTAAACAGGGCATTCAATCGACTAAAGATGTTATTGCCTTGAATGTTGCTGGTGCCCTTGATATTTTTGATGATGTTGAGGTCGGTAAGCAAATTCTTGTTGACGATGGTAAACTTGGTCTTCGTGTCGTGGGTAAAGATGCTGCTACTCGTGAATTTGAGGTTGAGGTTGAAAACGATGGTATCATCGCTAAGCAAAAAGGTGTAAATATTCCTTACACTAAGATTCCTTTCCCAGCGCTTGCTGAGCGTGACAACGCTGACATTCGCTTTGGCTTGGAACAAGGCCTTAACTTTATCGCGATTTCATTTGTACGTACTGCGAAAGATGTTAACGAAGTACGTGCCATCTGTGAGGAAACAGGAAATGGAAACGTGAAATTGTTAGCGAAAATTGAAAACCAACAAGGTATCGACAATATCGATGAAATCATCGATGCTGCTGATGGTATCATGATTGCGCGTGGTGACATGGGTATTGAAGTCCCATTTGAAATGGTTCCAGTTTACCAAAAGATGATCATCACTAAGGTCAATACCGCTGGTAAGATTGTTGTTACAGCAACAAATATGCTGGAAACAATGACTGATAAGCCACGTGCGACTCGCTCAGAAGTATCTGACGTTTTCAATGCTGTTATTGATGGTACAGATGCGACAATGCTTTCTGGTGAGTCAGCTAACGGTAAATATCCACGTGAATCTGTTCGTACCATGGCTACGATTGATAAGAATGCTCAAACGCTTCTTAGTGAGTACGGCCGTCTGGATTCATCTAAGTTTGAACGCTCTACTAAGACAGAAGTTGTTGCTTCAGCTGTTAAAGATGCAACAAGCTCAATGAATATTAAACTAGTTGTTGCTTTGACAGAATCAGGTAACACAGCTCGTTTGATCTCCAAATACCGTCCAGAAGCTGATATTTTGGCGGTGACCTTTGATGAGAAAACACAAAAATCATTGATGCTTAACTGGGGTGTCATTCCAGTTGTGACAGATAAACCTTCATCTACTGATGACATGTTTGAAGTTGCTGAGCGCGAAGCAGTGAAGTCTGGTCTTGTTGAGTCGGGCGATGACATCGTCATTGTTGCAGGTGTTCCTGTTGGAACAGGTGGTACTAACACGATGCGTGTTCGCACTGTTAAATAAGGTAGCAAAAAGTAATTAAGAGGTGAGCTCTGGCTTATCTCTTTTTATTATAATTTGAAACGAGGATGGAGATATCTAATTTTTGTAGCTGCTTAGAAATCAATCATTAACTTGGATAATTTTTACTAGATAAAATTAAAGTTTGGAATACTTATGTTTTTAAATTGTCATCGTCTTGTGCCTGTCCACATATAATTGTTAGGCGGCTGACCTTTCTTATTTAGATAAGACATGGTATAATGTAAAGGATTGAAAGGAGTTTCTATGGTTAGACGAGATCTGATTAGAAATATCATTATCCTATTATTAGCTATTTTAGTTGTTATTCTCCTACGTGTCTTTGTATTTTCGACCTTTAAGATCACAAGCGAGACAGATAATAGCTATCTTAAAAAGGGAGATTTGGTAACAGTTGCGACACGGAGAACTCCTCTTGTTAAGGATTTTGTCGTTTATAAGGTCAAGGGCAAGGAATATTTAGGTCGAATTGTTGCTAAGTCGGGTCAAGAGGTCACCTCTATGGACGATGTCCTTTATATAAATCATAAGATTAATCATGAAAGCTATTTAAAGGATGAGAAAACGGCTTTTGTAAAACAGGCACAGCCTGGTCAGTATTTTACTGATGACTTTACTACCCAGACTATTAGCCATAAGGCCAGTGTAACTAAGATTCCTAAAGATGCTTATTTAATCTTGAATGATAACCGTCAAAATAAAAATGACAGCCGCAAATTTGGTTTTATCAAGAAAGAGCAAATTAAGGGGGTAGTTTCCTTTAGAGTCTGGCCTCTAAGTGATTTTGGTTTTGTGACTGTTGAGTAGCCTAGCAGGCTGCTTTTTTTATGGTTTTTACAATTGAACTATACCAATTTTTCTCTTGACAAAACGAAAATATTTGAATATACTGTGTTTATCGTCGTTGGTAGCAAAGAGTAAACTATACCAATTTAAAACGAAATAAGAAAAGGAGAGGCAGCCCGTTGGCTGCCGACTGATGTGTATGTGTGGAATTGTCGGTGTTGTCGGAAATAGTCAGGCGACAGATATTTTAATTCAAGGTCTGGAAAAATTAGAATACCGTGGATATGATTCGGCAGGTGTTTATGTCACAGATGGGCAGACTAACCATCTAATCAAGGCTGTCGGCCGTATTGCAGAATTAGCTGATAAGGTCGGTGATACCCTTGGTAGAGCCGGTATTGGCCATACTCGCTGGGCGACCCATGGACCTGCGAGCGAAGTCAATGCTCACCCTCATCAATCACAAACAGGACGTTTCACTTTGGTGCATAACGGTGTGATTGAAAACTATTTAGAGATTAAAAATACTTATTTAGCTGATCATGATTTTAAGGGACAGACGGACACCGAAATTGCTGTGCACCTGATTGGAAAATTTGTTGAGGAAGATGACCTCGACCTTCTTTCTGCTTTTAAAAAAGCTCTCTCTATCATTGAAGGATCTTATGCTTTCGCCCTTATGGATGCTCAAGATGCAGGTACAATCTACGTGGCTAAAAATAAATCACCGCTTTTGATCGGCCTTGGTGATGGTTACAATATGGTCTGCTCCGATGCTATGGCTATGATTCGTGAAACTAACCAATTCATGGAAATTCATGATAAGGAATTGGTTATTGTTAAAGCTGACAGTGTTCAGGTGCAAGATTACGATGGCAAAGTACAGGAACGTGCTAGCTATACAGCAGAGTTAGACTTGTCAGATATTGGTAAAGGGACCTATCCTTTCTACATGCTTAAGGAAATCGATGAGCAGCCTACGGTTATGCGTAAGCTCATCAATACTTATGCCGATGCTGATGGCAATATGACGGTTAATCCAGCGATTGTTAAGTCTGTCCAAGAAGCTGACCGCATCTATATTTTAGCAGCGGGAACATCTTACAATGCCGGTTTTGCAGCTAAATCTATGTTCGAACAGTTGACAGATACACCCGTAGAGCTAGGTGTCGCATCAGAATGGGGTTACAATATGCCGCTCCTGAGTAAGAAACCAATGTTTGTTTTGCTCAGTCAGTCAGGTGAAACAGCTGATAGCCGTCAGGTTTTGGTTAAGGCTAATGCAGCTGGTATCCCAAGTCTAACCATAACAAATGTACCGGGCTCCACTTTATCGCGTGAAGCCACGTATACTATGCTTCTTCATGCAGGGCCTGAGATTGCGGTTGCCTCTACCAAGGCTTACACAGCCCAAATCGCAGCACTTGCTTTCTTAGCCAAAGCTGTCGGTGAAGCAAATGGCAAAAAGGAAGCTCTGGAATTTGATTTGGTACACGAATTATCTATCGTAGCTCAGTCTATTGAGTCAACTTTGTCTGAAAAAGATATGATTTCAGAAAAAGTTTCTAAACTTTTGCCAACAAGCCGCAATGCTTTCTATATTGGCCGCGGTAATGATTACTATGTGGCTATGGAAGCCTCTTTAAAACTTAAGGAAATTTCCTATATCCAGTGCGAAGGATTTGCAGCTGGTGAGCTGAAACACGGTACGATTTCTTTGATCGAAGATGGTGTTCCAGTCTTAGCCTTGATGTCTTCTAACGAAAAAATTGCAGCTCATACGCGCGGTAACATTCAAGAGGTTGCAGCACGCGGAGCTAGTGTCTTGACTATCGTTGAAGAGGGATTAGATACAGATACCGATGATATCATTGTCAATAAGGTTCATCCTTATCTCGCTAGCATTTCTATGGTTATCCCAACGCAGCTGATTGCCTACTATGCGTCTTTGCAACGCGGTCTTGATGTTGATAAACCGCGTAATCTTGCTAAAGCTGTAACGGTGGAATAAAGGCAAGTTACTATTTAAGGATCTGGCCCTTTCTGTGAGGGCTAGGTCTTTTTTGTGGATTTTTGACAATTTTTTTTTGCCAAAATTTGAGTGTTATGGCAAAAAAAATTTTCTTATAATAGACTTATAGAAAAAGGAGGATTTATCCATGAATGAAGGTAATTCTTTGAAGGTCAGAATCCAAAAGTTAGGGACTGCACTTTCTAATATGGTTATGCCAAACATTCCAGCCTTAATTGCTTGGGGTGTTTTGACAGCCTTGTTTATTCCGGATGGCTATTTGCCAAATCCACAGCTCAATCTAATCGTCAGCCCTATGTTGGTGTATCTAATTCCAACTTTGATTGGATTTACAGGTGGTAAAAATATTTACGAACACCGCGGGGGTGTTGTTGGGGCTATCGCTACCTTTGGTGCTATTACAGGTACACAAGGTAGCTTGATGGTTAACAGCCTCATCAGTGCCTTGGATCCAAGCACTATGTCTGCTAGTGAGTTTGTGGCTAAGTACCAAGAGATCTTAGCAAATGGTAAACCTAATGTTACCATGATTGTCGGGGCAATGATTATGGGACCTCTGGGTGCTTGGTGCATCAAGAAATTTGACGAAATTGTTCAACCCAAGGTCAAAACTGGCTTTGAGATGTTGGTGAACAATTTCTCTGCTGGTCTCATCGGCTTTGGCTTGATGTTAGTGGCCTACTTTGGTGTTGGTCCGGTTGTTGCTACGTTGACAGAATGGGTTGGTCAAGGGGTTCAAGCCATTGTGGACGTTCATTTGTTGCCACTGGCCAATGTGATTATCGAACCAGCTAAAATCCTCTTCCTCAATAATGCCCTTAACCATGGTATCTTTACCCCGCTTGGTACCGAACAAGTAGCAGAAGTTGGTAAATCTGTCTTCTTCCTTCTTGAAGCCAATCCTGGGCCTGGTTTGGGTATCCTTATTGCCTATGCCCTATTTGGTAAGGGATCTGCCAAATCTTCATCATGGGGGGCAATGATTATCCACTTCTTTGGTGGTATCCATGAAATCTACTTCCCATATGTGATGATGAAACCAGCCATGTTCTTGGCCGTTATTGCGGGTGGTGTGTCAGGTACTTTTACCTTCCAGCTCTTAGATGCCGGTCTTAAATCCCCTGCGTCTCCTGGTTCCGTCATTGCCATTATGCTGATGGCCCCTAAAGGTTTAGGTCCGCATTTAGCCGTCTTGGGTGGTGTTCTAGTTGCGACGGTTGTTTCTTTCCTTGTTGGAGCTGTTATTCTGAAAGCTGACAAATCTGAAGGAGCTTCGCTTGAGGATGCACAGGCTGCAACTCAAGCAGCAAAAGCAGAGTCAAAGGGTCAGTCTGAAGAAGAACCGCTATCAAATTCAACAGAGATTACGACAGATAATGTTAAGCAAATTATTTTTGCCTGTGATGCGGGTATGGGAAGTTCGGCTATGGGGGCTTCAATCCTGCGCGATAAGGTTAAAAAGACTGGCTTAGATATCCCAGTTACCAATAAGGCTATTTCTAACTTAACCGATACGGACCACACCTTGATCGTTACACAGGAAGAATTAGCAGCGCGTGCAGCAGAGCGCACACCGAGTGCTGTCCATGTCACGGTTGATAATTTCTTAGCAACGCCTAAATACGACGAGATTGTCGGTCTGCTGGCAGGTGAAGGGCAAGCGAGTGCTGAAACTGCCGATCAAGTAGGCGAAGAAGCCAGTGAAGATGTTGATTTAAACTATATTGACGAAGTCGTCTTTGCTCATGGCACAGCCGAAGGTTCAGCAACGATGGGTCAGGCTACGCTGGAGCTGATCTTTAAGAACCACGACATTGGTATCCCAGTATCTAAAGTTGCTAACGATCAACTTGGCAATTTCAATGCCAAGAATATCCTTATTGTGACAACCATCGCTAATCAATCCGATGCCCAGCACTTCGCGCCACACGCCCAATTCTTGATTGTTGACAGTTTAGTGACAACACCTGAATATGACAAGATGGTCGCGCGTATGCACAAATAGTTTCAGCAAACTTGGTATCCTAGAATAGTGTATAATGAGGTTATGATATTTACCAAACGTGAAGAAAAATTGATTAAGGCTTTCCTAGAACTAGGAAAGCTTTCGGTAGATGATATTCAAAAAATTTTAGATGTATCGCAGCGGACGGCCTATCGAACCCTTGCTGATTTGACTGAGAGCCTTAGTCAAATTGATATTGTCCTAGCTAAAGATCGCAAAAAATACGGTTTATCTGGTGATATATCAAAGCTCAGCGCTCTCTATAGCATGGAGGATTACAGCCGCAGTGAGCGTCTCAACTTGATTTGTCTAGACTTACTATTATCTGATACTCCCCTGACTAATGCTTATTTTCAAGAACGTTTCATGGTTAGCAATGTGACGATTATTCAAGACGTCAATGAAATCAGCCAGCGTCTGGCTGATTTCGATGCTAGGCTTGATCGTAAGCAAGGCTACCGATTGGAAGTCACTACAGAGCAGCGCCGCTATTTATTAGCAGTGCTGTTGACCAACATGGTCTCAACTGCTGATTTTAAAGCTGGTAAAATCAATGTTCCAGATAGACTGCAAGAAAGGATTAAAGAGGCTAAGAAAACCTTTCGAGACTGTCAATCTTTTGTGCCAGAGATGGATCCCAAGCTCCTGCAGTTTTTCACTAGTCTTCTGGCCCTGTCGAAGTTTTTTGGTCAGCCTCAGACCGTTCTTCATGTCAGTAAACAGGCTTTGGAATTGTCTCAGGAACTGTTTACCAGCTATGCTAGGCTGACAGCTCAAGCCTATGGCACGAACGATATTCTCTATTGGGCCAGTCAGTTGGATGAGCTCTATATCAAGCGTCAGGAGAATCCTCTCTATGTTGAGAATTTCGACAGTCAGTATTTTTACAGTGTTACTAATTTGATTGATAAGGTTTCATCTTTTACAAAGATTAACTTTATTAAGGATAAAACGCTGTTTAAATTTCTCTTTCATCATATACTTTTGAGCTTGGCTATTCCCTATCTTTTTCCTGATCGGTCGATGTCTTCAACGGCCCATGTAATTGCTTACCAAAATGAGTTTCTTCATCGAATCATCCGTTTGGTCGTTCAGGATTTATTTCCTGCCTATATTCAGAATGAAGCAGAATATGAGTTGATTACTCTGCATTTTGCGTCAAGTATTCGGCGAAGTCCAGATATTTATCCTATTCAGGTTTTAATGCTGACTAACCAACGTCCCTTAGCTGTCGAGCTTTTGGTTACAAAAATAAAGTCAGTAGCCCCTTTTGTTCAGTCAGTACAGATAAAACATCTGGATGAGTTCTCCCAAGAAGATTTGGAACATTACGATTACATTTTGTCAACAAGTCCTATAGATAGTCAAGGTGTCGATACGATTTCAACTTATCCCAATACAGCTGAAATCCTGCACCTACAGGAGCAGTTACAGGCAGTACAGCTGCGCCGAAATCAGCAGCGGGAACGCAGCATCGAAATTGTTGGGAAAACAGATCTGCAGGCTTATTTAGAGGCCAGCCAGAGTTTATTGGAACATTTTCAGCTGCGTCACTTGGATAACAGCTCTTCTTTTGAAGAGACTGTGGCCGAGACCATTGCTGATCTAACAGCAATATCTGATACCGCTTATTTGACAGAGAAATTGCTCAAACGTTTTGAACTTAGCCCCTTTGCCATTCCAGAGACAGGCCTAGCTCTTTTGCATACGCAATCCCATGCGGTGGAAAAAAGTCAGTTCATGGTTTATAGCCTAACCCAAACGATTGAGGTTCAGTCAATGAATCATGAAATGGAAAATGTTAGTCGGCTGCTAGTCATGCTGACCGAGGAAAACAGTAGTCTTGAGACCAAAAGATTGATGTCAGCTATTGGTCAATCTATCATTGAGAATCATCTCTACACAGAAATTTACAAAACTGGTAATCAGGAGATTATCTATCAATTATTAAATAAGATTTTTACAGAAACCATCAAGGATTTGGAGAATTAACTATGGAATTTGAAAAAACACTGATTAAACTTAATCAGCAATTTGCCAATAAGGAAGAAGCTATTCGTTACTGCGGTCAACTTTTGGCAGACAGCGGCTATGTTAATCCTGAATATATCGAGGCTATGGTTCAGCGTGACCAAGAGCTATCGGTCTACATGGGGAATTTCATTGCCATTCCGCACGGAACAGACGAGGCCAAAAAGGAAGTTCTCAAGTCTGGCATCACAGTCGTTCAAGTACCCAAGGGGGTTAATTTTGGAACAGAGGAGGAACCACAAATTGCAACAGTCCTCTTTGGAATCGCTGGTATCGGTGATGAACACTTGGAGATGATTCAAAAGATTTCCATCTTCTGTGCGGATGTTGACAATGTCGTTAAATTAGCCGATGCTCAGTCTGAGGATGAAGTTATTCGCTTATTAAACAGTGTTGCCTAGATAGAAGGAAAAGAGGTTTATGATGAAAAAAGCAGTACACTTTGGTGCCGGAAATATCGGCCGGGGCTTTATTGGTGAGATTTTATTTGAAAATCATTTTGATATTACCTTTGTTGATGTTAACGAAGCCATTATCAATGCGCTTAATGAGCGCCACAGTTATGAGATTGAAATTGCTGAGGACGGTCAGCGTCATATCGCTGTGTCAGGTGTTAGCGGTATCAATAACGCTCAAGATCCAGAGGCTGTCGTGGCAGCTATCACACAAGCAGATATTATCACTACGGCCATTGGTCCTAATATCCTACCGCTTATCGCTGAATTGGTAGCCAAGGGGATCGAAGCCCGCCAAGCCGCTGGCAGTCAGCAAGCCATTGATGTTTTAGCCTGCGAAAATATGATTGGCGGGTCAGAATTCCTCTGGTCCGAAGTGCAGAAGCACTTATCTGAAGCTGGTCTGGCCTATGCTAAGGAATATGTCGGCTTCCCTAATGCGGCTGTCGATCGCATTGTTCCGGCGCAAAGCCATGAAGATCCTCTTTTTGTGGTGGTTGAACCCTTCAAAGAGTGGGTTGTTGAAACGGGCCGCATGAAAAATAAGGCATTGAAACTGGACGGTGTTCATTATGAAGAAGAATTGACGCCTTTCATTGAGCGCAAGCTCTTCTCAGTTAACTCCGGTCATGCGACATCTGCCTATACTGGTGCCTTCTATGGTGCCCAAACGATCCTTGAAGCGCTTAAAAACGAAACGGTTAAAGCCAATGTCGAAGCAGTTCTAGCAGAGATTCGCAGTCTCTTGATAGCTAAATGGGGCTTTGATGAAGCAGCCTTAGTTGATTATCATAAGGTCATCATCTCTCGCTTTGAAAATCCTTATATTGTCGACGATGTGACCCGTGTTGCCCGCACGCCAATCCGCAAACTGGGCTTTGATGAGCGCTTTATCCGCCCGATTCGTGAATTAAAAGAGCGCGGACTTTCCTATGACAATCTTTTAAAAACCGTCGCTTTTGTCTTCAAATACAATGATCCTGAAGACCCGCAATCTGTTGAATTGCAAGACCTCTTGGCTAGCAAGCCGCTGCCAGAGGTTATCGCCCAAGTCACAGACCTTAAAGACCAGGATCTCATTAAAGAGATTGAAAATGCAGTCACTTCAATCTAGAAATAGACAGCAGTCATGTTAAAAGCAAGCTAAATTGATAGCTTGCTTTTTTTTGTAGTCCTTTTTAGGCTTCTTATAGCTCTAAAAAGTAATTTTTAAACGTATTATTAAATTTTCTGAAATTGGTGTATAATTAAAGAAGAGCTGCTAAAATAAATTATGTTAGCTTACCAGTAAGATAGAAACTTTCAAATACAGCAGCAAAATTTGCTAGAAGAAAGCCAGAGGGAATATTTGATATGTCCAATAGTTATAAGGAATTTAAGAACTTACTTAGGAGATTTGTAGAACAGGCAAACAAAAATCAAACAGAGAACAAGAAAACGAAATTATCATCAAAAGATTTTCCAAATAGCGAATATAGAGATGGATCTGGTATGTTTTTTGTAACGATTGATGAGATTACATTTCATTGTCATTTATTTAATTCAGGCTCTTATGGACCAACAAAGAGAGGTTCCTCGAAAGTACCGTATATAAATTATGATATTTCCAACAGAATTATTTCTAATTTCTGGGCAAATTTAAGATTTAATTTTAAAAATAAAAAAATTATTTCAATAAAGACTATCCTTTGGGAGGGAGGAAAAAAAGATTTAGAAACAGGAATAGCAGCTAATATAGAAGATTTAGATTTATTTAATGATGCGGAACCAAATTGGAAGTTAAGAAATTTTTTTGACGAATATATAAATATTAAGGAAACAGAAGTGTATAGAGACTTAGTCAAATCCAGAGAAAATCTAGTAAAAGAAAATCCATCTGCATTTTACAGTAAATATGCCAATATTTTATTAAATTGCCAAAACCTCATCCTCCGTGGTGCACCGGGTACTGGGAAAACTTATCTTGCTAGGCAGATTGCTGAGGAACTGACTGGAGGGAATGATGACCAAATTGGCTTTGTTCAATTTCACCCATCTTATGATTACACAGATTTTGTGGAAGGGTTGCGCCCTGTCTCAAGTGCTGATGGTCAGATTGGTTTTGAATTGCAGGATGGGATTTTTAAGGAATTCTGTAAGAAAGCAAGAGATGATCTAAACAAAAACTTTGTCTTCATCATTGATGAAATCAATCGCGGGGAGATTTCCAAGATTATTGGAGAGTTGTTTTTCGCTATTGATCCGGGTTACCGCGGGGAGAAGGGTGCAGTATCAACCCAATATGCTAATTTACATGAAACGGATGAGAGATTTTATATTCCTGAGAATGTCTATATCATTGGCACCATGAACGATATAGATCGCTCCGTTGATACTTTTGACTTCGCTATGCGCCGGCGTTTCAGGTTTGTTGAAATTAAGGCTAAGGATAGATTGGAAATGTTGGATGACACATTAGAAGACGACTATGCTGAGGAAGCGAAGGCACGGTTGATTAACCTCAACAATGCCATTTCTCAGGCTGACGGTCTCAACAGTCACTATCATATCGGTCCGTCGTATTTCTTGAAGTTGAAGGATCTTGATTACGATTATGATGTACTTTGGTCCGATTATTTAGAACCGCTTTTGGAAGATTACCTACGTGGTTCCTATGATGAGGTAGAAAAGCTGAAAGAGTTAGAAGAAGCCTACAATTTAGTAACAAAGGAAGAATCAGATGAGACTGACGGATAATGATTCAGTAGCTAAGTCTAAATTTGAGACTTCTTATCCTCGGCTGTCGGAAAAATTGCTGGATAGAAGGCTGGAAAGTCTTTCTCAAGAGGACAATCTCTTTATTTTCCCGCACGATTTGCTGGAATCCCCTGATTTGGAAAAAGACGGCAAGGTGTTAGAGACAGTTGACGGTCAGATTAAAACGCAAAATATCATCGGTTTTCTGGGCTGTGGGGAGGAGCACTTGAGCATTCATTCGCGTTTTACTACTGGGAAAGATGATTATTTCCTGCATTACATGCTGCAAAAGGTGCTGCAGCTCAATCTGACTAGTCTTGATGTCGGTTTGTCTCAGGAAGCTAGCTGGTACCAGCTATTAGTCTACCTCTTTCCCAAATATCTTGAGGCAGCCTTGCGCAAGGGGCTTTATAAGGAGTACCAGCGCTTTTTCTACAATGACAGTTATATCAAAGGGACAATAGAAGTTGCTCGACATATTAAGCAGAACACACCTTTTACAGGGGAAATAGCTTATTCAACCAGAGAATTTTCCTTTGATAACGCCCTCATGCAGCTGGTTCGCCACACCATTGCCTTTATTCAGCATACTGTTCCCAATGGCAGAGCGCTTTTGTCTAGTTCGTCATCAGTTAAGGAAAATATAGCTGAAATTGTACGGGTAACACCCAGTTATCGCTTTTCAGATAGGACTAAGATCATCAGAGAAAATCAAAATAAACCTATCCGTCATGCTTACTATCGTGAGTATCGGACTTTGCAGCGGCTTTGCCTGATGATTTTGTGTCAAGAAAAGCATGGCTTGGATCAATCCCACCAAAAAATCTACGGTCTTCTTTTTGATGTCGCTTGGCTCTGGGAAGAATATCTGGGAACCTTGCTGCCTGAATTTGAGCATCCTCAAAATAAGAGAAAGAAGGGCGGTTACTCCTTGTTTCAAGGAGGATATGGAAGAATTTATCCAGACTTTCTCTCGTTATCAGAATCACCAATTGTTGCGGATGCCAAATATAAACCTCTGGATAACATCAATGGACGAGATTATTTGCAGGTGGTGGCTTATATGTATCGCTTTGAGGCTCAAGTAGGATTCTATCTTTTTCCAAATGCTAAACAAGAATCAGAACCGACTCAATATCAACTCTTACAGGGCAGAAAAGAAGAGCGGGAACCCTCAGTGATTGTCGAAAAGCTCGGTCTCACTATTCCTCAAGGCTGCACTAACTATCAGGAATTTATTGATGCTATAAAGACCTCAGAAAAAGCCTTTCAAGGCCATTTATCTTGTAAGCGGTAAGAATTTGTAGAATAGTAATAATTAAACCTTGATGAGATTAGAGAATAGAGTAACATCTGTTCTCTTTTTTGTTACCTTTAGTTTTAATTTTGTGGGACTGTTATACTCGAAGAAGCTCCATCATTTTTGACAATGAGAGTTGGCTACTAATAGTCATTCCGCAGTTTGCGTTGGTTGCCAAGCTGTATTTTTGCTGGCTATCTATTGACCGAGAGAACGGTACAAACCACCTATTTGATGGGGAAGTTGGATTAGTTTAGGACTTAATAGAATTGTAATTTAGCTCAGTTTAAAAAATGCTATAATCAATGTGATTTCTGACTGATTGAAAAGAACATGGGGTAACGATCAAAGATTAGGATGCTGATAGGATTTTCGACACTAGTGAAACAAATTATTTAAGTTCGTCTGAAAAATCCGTGACAAACTAGGCGTGACCCTGAGCCAGATATGAGTTGCTGCTGGATTTGCCTTCTGTTTTTTGTTTATATGGTTTGCTCTGTTGAAGGTGGCTTCTATTTTGCAAAAAAGAATTTCAGCGGGAAATGGGAAAGAGCCTCACCACTGTTCCTATCAAAATTGGGTAGCTTTAAACTAGAGCACAAGCTTAATGGTTGACTAACTCTGGAATGATAGCGATGGCTATTGCGAGCAGGAGTTGTAATTTAACAAGTACAAAGACGGGCAATACTATCTAGGAGTAAAGAGAAAGTCCTTAAGTCGGATAGAAAAATATTGTCGCAGTCTGATAGCAAAGGTCAGCAAATAGATATCCATTAAAGAGAAAGGTAGCAAACATGGAAGAAAATAATGAATTTGAATCAGCTTTTTCGACAGGCAAGGAAAATAATTCTCCGATCTTTTCAGGCCGAGATCCAAAGCTAGTGCCTGAAAAGATAGACGCCAAAAGCTTTAAAAAAGGGCTCATACTAGCCTTTGGTGGAGCTATCGGGTTCACGTTTTTAATCGTGTTAGTTGTTTTTATAGTGAATAGATAATTTTGGTCTGACTGCAAAATTTAAGCATGGCCTTGCTAAAGGAGCAAGGATCTGTACTTAGACTTATCAGGAATTTCAGAGTTTGAAAGTGAGTAGTTCTTATGAGCAGAGGACTTCAATAAAAGGAACGGATATGATAAGATTGTCAATCAATAGGGGAAAGAAGAGTATCACATTCTTATACTAGCCTGCGTTTGAGTTATTGCCCTAATCCAGACAATTTGGATCTGAGCGTTGATAAGAAAGATAAAAACTGCTACTACATTTGCAAATCATTAAGTAGTTGGGAAATAAGGATTTTTGCCCCAAGAGGAAGCTAGGGATTTTTTGAGAAAACTAAGTCTGATAACCTTAAAATTGGGAGAGCAAAAACGGTCAAGGGGAAGAGAGTTATCACTCTGTCATTATGAAATTGGAATATCCAGAAGAAAATTACTTTCCCCAGTCTGGCGATCTTAGACTAGAGTTTGCGGTAACCTATACAAACGGCTATGGCAGCAAAGAGCCTTATCAAGTAATCATGAAAAGGCAACCCTTTTCTGTACAAAATAATGACAAACAGTATTACCTTAAAGAAAAGAGCTATTCTAAAGGGTAGCAGAAGATCTTTACCCGAGTATCTCTGGCAGTTTCCCTTACCTCAAAACGAGCTTGCCCAGTCATCAGAATTAAGGTAAAATAGCTTAGTAAGTATTTTTAGAAAAGGAAAAATCTATGTCTTTACCAAATTGCCCTAAATGTAACTCGGAGTATGTTTACGAGGACGGTATCCTCTTGGTCTGCCCAGAATGTGCCTATGAATGGGATCCAAACGAAGCTGCTGAAGAAGAGGGCTTAGTCGTTCTTGATAACAATGGTGTTCGTCTTGCTGATGGCGATACCGTTACGGTCATCAAGGATCTCAAGGTTAAAGGGGCTCCAAAGGACATTAAGCAGGGAACCCGTGTTAAGAATATCCGCTTGGTTGAAGGGGATCACAATATTGACTGTAAGATTGACGGCTTTGGAGCCATGAAACTCAAGTCAGAGTTTGTTAAAAAAATATAAATCCCTATAAAGTTCAAGGCAAAGACCTTGGGCTTTTTAACTGATAGATTGTAAAATAAAGTGCAACAAAAAAACAAGAACGAATTTTTGTTGCTCTCGTCTTCTACTTATGATTGAAAGCTAATGACAGATGCGGCCGCATCCACTTTGGCTGGGACACCCAAAGGAACAATGGCTCTAGGGGTAGCGTGCCCGACATTGACATTGTAGAGGAGGGAAATATCCGTATCAATCACTTCTAGCAGGATTTGTTTATAGTCATCATAGTAAGTCTCATCCATAGGCTTACCGACAATCACACCATTCAGAACCTCAAAAATACCAGTAGCTTTTAATGTTTCCAGCATGGTACGATAAAGGGCAGGTTCAGGTTTTTCTTCACTAGATTCCAGCAGGAGAATTTTTCCCTGCCAATCACTCAAACTGGGAAAGAGCTGATAACGCTGACAGAGGGCACTGCTGTCTTCATAGCGTGATGAATCAAATTTATGCATAATTCGACTGGTTCCTAAGGCCTTGGGACTAAAATCTGTCCGCTCCTCATACCAGATAGCACTGGGTCTGATTTCTGAGATACGGCCTGTCTCGATCAGCTCTTTAAAGTAATGAAAGGAGTAGGGCAGCATCTCGTGATCCAATTCGCAAATATCTGGCAAAAAAGCCTGACCGTAAAAGGTCGTGAGTCCCAGCTTATGTAACATCAAGTGATTCATAGTGGTGTCGGAAAAGCCTAAAAAGATTTTCTGCTGGAGCACTTGCTGCAATTCGTTATGGTCAAATAAATAAGGCAGGAGACGGTGGGTATCATCACCGCCAATAGCGCATAAAATCATATCAATGGCGGGGTCTTTAAAAGCAGTGAGCAGATCTTGAGCTCTGGCTTGAGGATTCTCTCTCAGATAGTCAATACCTTTGAAGGCATGGTCTAAAAACACGACCTCCATTCCTAACTGTTCCAAGCGTTTAACCCCTAAGTCCACTTCAAACTTAATAAAGTCCTCTCCGAGGATACCGCTGGACAGACTGACAATCCCGATCCTTTTAACCATAAAGGGTGCCTCCTTTTTTTAAAATTACCAGCATTATAACATACTAACCCTTGCTAAGAAAGGCTGAAAATAGCTGTGGGTTTGTTTTTACCGATAAGTGATTTTGAAAATTTAGAAGAAAAGCAGACAAATGTATTTTTTTCATTTTTATATGAATAAAAATAAATAATATTTCAAAGTGTCTGAAAATTTGATATAATAAAGCATATCAACTCACTAGGAGCATTTATGTCGTACGTTTTGGAAATTCTCCCAGCCCTTTTAAATGGTGCTTGGGTTACCCTGCAGGTTTTCTGCATCGTTATCATTTTATCCATTCCACTGGGGATTGTTCTGGCCTTTCTCATGCAGTTGAAATTTAAGCCTTTGAATTGGCTGCTGACTATTTATATATGGATCATGCGAGGAACTCCCCTCTTATTGCAGCTTATTTTTGTTTATTATGTACTGCCCAGTGTGGGGGTCGTCTTCGATCGTCTACCGGCAGCGATTTTAGCCTTCACTCTTAACTATGCGGCTTATTTTGCAGAAATTTTCCGCGGCGGTATTGCTGCCATTCCTAAGGGACAGTACGAGGCAGCTAAGGTTTTAAAATTTAATCAGCTGCAGACGATTCGTTATATTATCTTGCCGCAGGTTATTAAGATTGTGCTGCCGAGTGTCTTTAATGAGGTGATTAATCTTGTGAAAGATTCCTCGTTGGTTTATGTGCTGGGAGTTGGTGATCTGCTTTTGGAAAGTCGAACGGCGGCCAACCGCGATGCGACCTTAGCACCTATGTTTGTTGCTGGGGCTATTTATCTCATCTTAGTTGGGCTTGTAACCCTTGCGTCTAAACGTATCGAGAAAAAATTTAATTTTTATAAATAGGAGGTCGTATGTTAACATTAAAGAATATTTCTAAACAATTCGGCCATAAGCAAATTTTTAAGGATTTCAATCTCAATGTAGAAGAAGGGAAAATTCTTGCTGTTGTTGGACCCTCTGGCGGTGGTAAAACGACCCTGCTACGTATGCTGGCAGGACTTGAGAAAATCGATTCGGGTCAGGTCATCTATCAGGAAAAAGAAGTACCTTTGAATCATCTAGAGTCAGAAAATATCCTCGGTTTTGTTTTTCAGGATTTTCAGCTTTTCCCACATTTGACAGTATTAGAAAATTTGATTTTGTCACCGACGAAAACAATGGGGACTTCCAAGGATGAAGCTGTTAAGAAGGCTAGAGAACTCTTAGCCAAACTTGGCTTAGAGGAACATGCGGATGCCTACCCTTTCTCCTTGTCTGGCGGTCAAAAGCAGCGAGTTGCCTTTGCGCGTGCGATGATGATTGACCCTAAAATCATTGGTTATGATGAGCCAACCTCAGCCTTGGATCCGGAGCTGCGCCAGGAAGTAGAAAAATTGATCTTGCAGAACCGTGAGCTGGGCATCACACAAATCGTGATTACCCATGATATGCAGTTCGCCCAGAATGTTGCTGACGATATTCTGAGCATAAATCCTAAATAGCAGAGGGAGTATATAGATGAGATTAGCAAAATATTTCCTTTCTCTCTTGATACTTGTCCTCTTATCGGTCCTAACTCTCGGTGCCTGCAGCTCTAGGTCGAACTTTGCAACCCAGACTGATCAATGGTCAACATATACCAGAGAGAAGACGATCAAAATTGGATTTGATGCTACCTTTGTACCTATGGGGTTTGAGGAAAAAGATGGTTCCTACACAGGTTTTGATGTTGATCTGGCTAATGCAGTCTTCAAAAAGTATGGGATTAAGGTAGAGTGGCAGGCTATTGACTGGGATATGAAAGAGACTGAGCTTAAAAACGGTACAATTGATTTGATTTGGAATGGCTATTCCATGACTGATGAGCGCAAACAGTCGGTTTTATTTACAGAACCTTATATGATTAACCAGCAGGTTGTTGTAACCAAAAAATCTTCTGGAATTAATAGCCTCACGCAACTGTCTGGAAAAACTCTGGGAGCTCAGGCTGGTTCCTCAGGTTATGATGCTTTCACAGCAGAACCCGATATTTTGAAAGATCAGGTTAAAGACCAGAAGGCTATACAATACTCCACCTTTACCCAAGCCTTAATTGACCTTGATGCTGGACGGATAGATGCTCTCTTGATTGATCGTGTCTATGCTAATTACTATCTGGAGCAGGAAGGCAAGCTGGCAGACTATAATATTATGCCAGCGGGCTATGAAGCTGAAAATTTTGCAGTTGGTGCTCGAAAGGCTGATAAAAAACTGGTCAAGAAGGTTAATCAGGCCTTCACTGAACTCTATCGGACAGGGGAATTCCAGAAGATTTCTCACAAATGGTTTGGTGACGATGTTGCTACAGAACAAGTAAAGAGCGAAGCTCGATAGGCCGCTTTCACTCTCACGACAATCATTATTAGTGAACTTTCTGATTCATTTGAACAAATCTGTATCTGAAAAAAATAACGTGTTTTCATTTTTTAAATTATATAAAAATCGCATGAATTTAGTGTTTAAGCCTGATTTCATGCGATTTTATTTGACTCTCTAATTTCTGTAGTGGACAAATCCACTTTGGAATAATAGGGGTTTATATTGGATTTTTAACTGGACTTTCTTCATTTTTACGTGCTGCATGGTTAATGTTCTAGTTGACTTGGTTGGTAGGAGCGGACACTTCCTTTGTAATCTGGTGAAAAATCAGTTTCCATTGTTCGTGACGACGCCAGATACTGACGTGGCGGTTTCCCTCAAGTTGATAGGTAATCAACTTGGTCTTTTGGCTGATGGACACCATCTTAAAGTATTGAAAATTACTGGAGTAGTAGGGGGCTAGCTTAAGAAAATTTTGAAGTGATAGGAACTGACCGTCTTCATTAACCATCATAAAATCATCGGCAATATAGGCCTCGTAATCCGGTATTTTAGACAGAATTAGTTTTTCAAATTTGTAGAGCTTGTTGTAAACATTTTCCAGCAGTTCATCCTCAGGAATAGCAGCTGGTTCAACATGAATGTCAACATCATAAACCTGAAACTCATCATGCAGGAGCTGCTCAACCTGTTCTGTGATCGCATGGCTCTCGTATACAGATAAATCAGGGTTCATTTCAAGCACTAAATCGAGAAAGATATTGCTGCCATAAGTACGGCCCCGTTGAGATTTCACAGCAGAAATTTTTGGAATTTGTAGAATAGCCTTCTCATATTGGGCTAACTGCTTATCATCAAAGCCATCTGATAGGTTAAAGGTTGCTTGGATAAAGATATCGTAAGCTGTTTTTAGAATAAAGTAGCAGATGATAATTGCAGCTATTCGATCAATAATGGGCATATTGATCGAGCTAGCAACAATGGCAATCGAAGTTCCAAGCGAGGTCAGAGCGTCGGAAATATTGTCTTTAGAGGCAGCCAATAGGGCGCTGGATTTGACTTTCTTAGATAGGTGCCGATTATAGAGGTAGACACCGTACATGACTAGAGCTGAGACCAGTCCGACAATGGCTCCTAAAGGATCAATGGCAGTCTGGTGGTTTGTCATTAACTTTTTAGCAGTTTCTACTAGAACCTGAAATCCTACTAAAAACATGATAAATGAAGTAATCAAACTTGCCAAATCTTCAATCTTCCAATGGCCAAAGCGGTGATCCTCATCGGCCGGTCGACTGGCTAAGTAAAGTCCGACTAAGAGAATGATGTTGCTCATAATGTCTGATAGATTATTAAAACCATCAGCAATCAAGGATGAAGAGGACAAAAGGTGCCCAAACAGCAATTTACTTACAGCTAAACTGATATAGGCAGCAATACTAACAATCGGTCCCCGTCTAGCCAAGCGGATGTTTTGTTCGTGCCTTGTCATATAGCCTCCTTGTAAGAATAACGATTCTCCCCATTATAACATGAATATTAGCGATCAGCTAGCCTTGATAAGGCTAATAAAAAACTAGAACGGGCAGGCAACCCGTCTAGTTAATATCAACTATTCTTTATCTGATACTTCCTGCTGCTTGGATTTGGCAAAATACTTTTTCGTTTCTGCGATAATAATCGGAGATAATCCAATCAAGGCAACAAGATTAGGGAAGGCCATAAGTCCGTTAACAATATCAGCAATGGTCCAAATCATTTCCAATTTAATGAAACCACCGATAGCAACCATGGCAACGAAAAGTAGTCGGTATAAAGGAATACTGGCAGCACCAAAAAGAAATTCAAAGCAGCGCTCACCGTAGTAAGACCAGCCTAGGATGGTTGTGAAAGCAAAAAGGGTTAAACTGATGGTCAGAGCCCAAATCCCCCAGTTACCAAAAACAGATGAAAAAGCAGATTGTGTGAGGACAGCACCGTCTAACTCAGAAGTCCAACCGCCTGTGACAATGATAGCCATCCCTGTCAATGTACAGATGATAATTGTATCAATAAAGGTACCAGTCATAGAAATGAGCCCTTGCTCAACAGGTTCCTCCGTTTTAGCAGCAGCAGCAGCAATTGGCGCAGATCCAAGCCCAGATTCGTTAGAGAAAACACCGCGGGCAATTCCTTTTTGAATAGCTACCATAACAGTTGCTCCAAGAAAGCCTCCAGTTGCTGCCTTACCAGTAAAGGCAGATGTCAGCACTAACACGATGCTTGGAATAAACTTATCGTAGTTGACAGCCAAGACAATAATAGCAGCTAAGACATAAATAACCGCCATGAAAGGGACGACAAAGGTTGAAACCTTAGAGATAGATTGGATACCACCAAAGATAATAATAGCTACCAGAATGGACAATACGATACTGACAATACGCGGATCCAGTCCCAGACTATTCTTGATAGAATCGGTAATAGAATTAACCTGAGTAAAGGTTCCAGACCCCAGCAGGGCGGTCATGGTTCCAAAGATAGCAAAGAGGATCGCTAGCCATTTCCAATGTTTACCAAGACCGTTAACAATATAGTACATAGGACCGCCGGCAATCTCACCGTTTTCATCTTTCTCGCGGAATTTAATAGCTAGGAGCCCCTCGGAATATTTAGTGGCCATACCAAAGAAGGCAGCCATCCACATCCAAAAGAGGGCACCGGGGCCACCTGCCTTGATAGCCGTCGCAACACCAACGATATTACCTGTTCCCACCGTAGCAGCCAGAGCTGTACATAGAGCCGCAAAACTGGAAACATCGCCATGGCCCTCGCTATTTGCAAAAATTAGCCGCAGGGCGCGAGGCAGCTTGGCCACCTGTAGCAGTCCCAGCCGAACACTGAGATAAATTCCTGTTCCGACCAGAAGAATCAATAGGGGAGGCCCCCATACATAGGTATCAATTTTAGCTAATAAATCTAACATAGTGTCAATCCAATCTTTTTAGTTTTATACTCAAAGAAAATCAAAACTGAAAGCGTAGCAACTTCTTAAATGCCCTTAATTCTTATTAGAATATTGAGATTATAGGGTGTTTTCGCTAGGGAAGTAATATACTATAGGTTGTAATTTTCAAAGAGGATTAGGCATCACCACAAGAAAAGGGCTAGTTAAGTTGCCTAGCCCAGTCTGCCTGACACATTTCATCAATATATCCCTATTTATTATAAAATAATATTTTTACTTGTCAAATGGAGTTAAGAAACAAGTATTCCTATTTATGACGATTAAAGTATGACGTCGTTTCCTTTATAATAACGGGTGACAGCAGGAGCAGAGCAACCAAATTAGGCAGAGCCATAAGTCCATTGACGATATCAGCAATTTTCCAGATAACTTGCAGCTGCAAGAAGCCACCGAGTGCTACCATAAGCACAAAGACGCAGCGATAAAGGGTAATAGCCTTGGTACCAAAAACGAACTCAACGCAGCGCTCACCGTAGTAAGACCAGCCCAAAATGGTTGTAAAGGCAAAGAGAGCAAGAGATAAGGTAAGGACAAGGCTGCCAATATTGCCAAAAACTGAAGCAAAGGCACTCTGTGTCACTGCCGCTCCCTCAAGTCCTTTAACAGACCACTGCCCTGTAATCAGAATAGAGAGGCCCGTTAAAGTACAAATAACAATAGTATCAATAAAGGTACCAGTCATAGAGATTAATCCTTGTTCAACAGGTTCCTCCGTTTTAGCCGCTGCCGCTGCAATAGGTGCAGATCCAAGTCCTGATTCGTTGGAGAAGACCCCGCGGGCAATCCCGAGTCTGATAGCTTGCATAACAGTCGCTCCTGTAAAGCCGCCGACAGCAGCGGTTGGTGTGAAAGCAGATTTAAAAATCGCCGCGATTGTTGGAATAAGGTTTTGATGGTTAATAACAATGATGGTCAATGCAGCTAGAATATAAAGAATTGCCATAAATGGTACGATTTTTTCTGATACCTTGGAAATTGATTGAATGCCGCCGAAAACGATAATCGCTACGAAAATAGCAATTAGGATACTGACAATCTGTGGTGACCAGCTAAAACTGTTCTGCAGGGATTCCGTGATAGAATTGACCTGTGAAAAAGTTCCGATTCCTAAAAGAGCTACGAGGATACCAGCTAGGGCAAAGAAGTAAGCCAAGGGTTTAGCAATAATACGCAGGCGTCCTGTAATTCCATTGATAATATAGTACATGGGACCGCCTGAAACTTGCCCATTGTCATCTTTAGTCCGATATTTGATAGCGAGAAGTCCCTCAGCGTACTTGGTAGCCATTCCAAAAAAAGCAGCTACCCACATCCAAAAGAGGGCACCAGGACCGCCGGTTCCGATAGCCGTCGCAACACCGACAATGTTACCGGTTCCGACGGTAGCGGCTAGGGCTGTTGCTAAAGCAGCAAAGCTGGAAATATCACCTTCTCCCTGATCCTCAGCAAAGATAAGTCTAAAGGCTTTAGGCAGACGAAGAATCTGTAACAACCCCAGTCGAAAACTGAGGTAGATTCCTGTTCCTACTAGCAGCACTAAGAGCGGTGGGCCCCAGACAAAGTCATCAATTTTGGTAAAAAAGTCTAACATAATCATATCCCTTCTGAAACCGATGAAATCATCATCCCAAGTACGAAAAAAGTCCAGACAGTAATGTCATGGACTTCTAAAAAGACTGGTCAGAAAAATAAAAACTACCTAACCTCTTATAGGCTTGATCGCTTATTTTTGCTGAAAATTCTGTCCTTTTGCCTGAGAGTTTGAGCAGTTGACTGCCTTGCCCCTTCGGCGTTCCCCTAATTGGGAAGCTCTCCAGAAGTCCGTCCACCATCAGTCCTATTCTAAGCACTAGAAACCTGAGAGCATTACTCCTTCGGCGAAAGACCCTGTCTTTTCTCTCCTGATGATTTCAATCGGTTTATTTATGATAATACTGTCCTAGTTTAGCTCAATTTCCGAATACTGTCAAGGTTATTTTCCATAAATAATAGTATATTCCGAATTATGACCTAATCAAACGATCCCTTTCCCGCTTGGAAAAATATTTGGGATGGGCAACTCTCTAAAAAACAATAAGTTCGATCCTATTTCAAACTGATCTGTGTTACAATATTAAATATTAGGGACATTTACATAAAAAGGGGGAGAGCGGGCACATGGCCAAGCGCAAGAAAATTTTCTATGTCCAAGTGGAATTGCTAAATGGGAAACGTTGGCACTACCAGCTCCCTAACGATCTTCAAAAACCTATGCGTATATACTTTCATGAGCATCCTAATAGTTGGAAGCCCCTGCTGACAGGGGCTCTTATCAATGTTCCAAGCGGCTACTATACCCCTGCTAATCACTACCAGCCCTTAATCCGTCTAGCCCGAGTTCGTAAATTCTACTACCGCTACAATGAGCAATACTGGCGCAGTCGCGGTCAGTTCTTGATAAGAGAGAATTGGCAGACTGCTGGTTTTAAGCAGCTTAGGGATGGTGCTCGTTTTTTACGCCATGATTTCAAGTGGCGCAGTAAGTTGATGATTACATGGGATTACTGTCGCTGGCGTTTTCGTTACCGAAAAGAACTGCGTAAGGATTAATGTGAAGCACTTATTGGAATTTTTTATAGATAGTTCAAGCATTACAATTGAGTGATTTCTAAAAGGTGTTTAATAAGAGCTTGTGAACTGCTGTCAATTAATTCCTTACTTGACTCGAAGGAAAATCCATAACTTGTAAAAATAGGCAAAAGCTCTCCGCCAATATGTTTAACCGTGCTTTGGAATGGAGCAATCAGCTCTTCCATGGTATGACCGATGCTTTTTTCAGGTGAATAATTCTCCTCTTTGTCCCCAATGGAGATAATCAGGCTGAATTTTTTACCTGTGAGTTTGTCTCCTTTTGATCCATAGGCCCATCCATGTGTTAAAACATCATCAAACCATTTTTTGAGAAGGGGTGGATAACTATACCAATAGAGGGGATATTGAAAAATTATGGTTTCATATTGTTCTAATAAGGCCTGCTCTTTAGCAACATCAATCTCCCAATCGGGATACAGGGTATGAAGCTCGTGTAGTTTAAATTTTTCAGGAAACTTTTTTAATTCAGCTTTCCAACTTTTGTTTACTTGCGACTGATCGATGTTAGGGTGCGCTAATATGATTAAGGTTTTCATTTTTGATCCTCCTTTATGACTTTCTATTTCTATTTTCTTATAATTTTAAAATATGTAAATACCCACAAATAAATCAGTAAATACTTACTTTAAAGTCAGTATTTAAAGTAGGAGTGACGGATGATATAATAATGAAAAATGTGGAGGAGAGGATTATGAAAAATTATCATCTTGGAATTGAAGCGACACTTGATGTTATTGGAGGAAAGTGGAAGGCTCTGATTATCTGCTTGCTGATGAAAAAGCCTAGAAGAACCTTGGAATTAGAACGGCTGATTGATGGAATATCACAGAAGGTGCTGATTCAGCAGTTAAGAGAATTGGAAAGAGACGGTTTGGTTCACCGCAAGGACTATCAGCAGATGCCTCCTAAAGTTGTCTATTCCGTAACAGATTATGGCCGTACAGCCAATAGTCTTATTGATGTTATGTGTCACTGGGGAAAGGAAAATATTAGGCGGCGTAAAGCACTAGGCGAAGAAATAAACTGGCAACCCTATGATTTATAGAAGTATATCTAACTCTTGGGAAGTATTGAATGTGTTCATTGATCAGGTAGTAAAATATGGTGTTACTTCTTATTGCTTGGCATGTTTTTCGGCTTTTACATAGTAGGTTTTTAAATGCAATTGTGATATAATTTTAGGGCAAAATGGATAAGGAGAAAAGCATGAATCCTTTACTGAATGGAATGAACGACAAACAAGCAGAAGCGGTCAAAACTACTCAAGGGCCGCTTTTGATTATGGCTGGGGCTGGTTCTGGGAAGACACGGGTGCTGACACACCGTATTGCTTATCTTATTGATGAGAAGATGGTCAACCCTTGGAATATTCTGGCCATTACCTTTACTAACAAGGCTGCGCGTGAGATGAGAGAGCGGGCTATGCAGCTCAACCCTGCTACGCAAGAGACCTTAATCGCGACCTTTCACTCCATGTGTGTGCGCATCCTGCGCCGCGATGGCGATCACATAGGTTACAATCGCAATTTTACGATTGTGGATCCTGGTGAACAGCGTACCCTTATGAAGCGTATCATCAAGAATTTGAATTTAGACTCTAAAAAATGGAATGAACGAGCGATTTTAGGAACTATTTCCAATGCTAAAAATGACCTGCTTGATGAAGTCGCTTATGAGAACCAAGCTGGTGATATGTACACACAAATTGTTGCCAAGTGCTACAAAGCTTATCAAGAAGAGCTGCGTCGTAGTGAGGCCATGGACTTTGATGATTTAATCATGTTGACCTTGCGGCTCTTTGATAAAAATCCTGATGTATTGGCCTATTATCAGCAGCGCTACCAGTATATTCATGTGGATGAGTATCAGGATACCAACCATGCCCAGTACCAGCTGGTTAAGCTCTTAGCTTCCCGTTTTAAGAATATCTGTGTGGTTGGAGATGCTGATCAGTCTATCTATGGTTGGCGCGGTGCTGATATGCAAAATATCTTGGATTTTGAAAAGGATTATCCAGAGGCTAAGGTGGTTCTCCTCGAAGAAAATTACCGTTCAACAAAGAAAATCTTGCAAGCAGCTAACGATGTGATCAACAATAATCGTAACCGACGCCCTAAAAAGCTCTGGACACAAAATGCAGATGGAGAAGAGATTGTCTATTATCGTGCCAATGATGAACGTGATGAGGCTGTTTTTGTAGCTGCTACTATTGACCAGCAGGTACGTGAAAACAAGAAGGACTTTAAGGACTTTGCTGTCCTCTACCGTACTAACGCCCAGTCACGTACTATTGAAGAAGCCCTGCTTAAGTCAAATATTCCTTACACCATGGTCGGGGGAACTAAATTCTACAGCCGTAAGGAAATCCGTGATGTCATTGCTTACCTCAATGTCATTGCCAATCCTCAGGATAATATCAGTTATGAGCGTATTATCAATGAACCCAAGCGGGGAGTAGGGCCCGGAACCCTTGAGAAAATTCGTGATTTTGCTAATTTACAGAATATGAGTTTGCTGGAGGCTTCTGAACAGATCATGCTCTCAGGAATCAAGGGGAAGGCGGCTCAAGCAGTTTTGACTCTTGCTGGCATCCTACTGGGACTGCGCTCTAACTTGGATACCTACACCTTAACAGAATTAGTTGAAGAGGTATTGGGTAAGACTGGTTATATGGAGGCTTTGCAGCTGCAAAATACACTGGAAAGTCAGGCGAGAATTGAAAATATTGAGGAGTTTCTCTCTGTCACCAAAAATTTTGATGATAATCAGGAAGCAGCACCCGAAGATGAAACAGGCTTGGAAAAACTTAGCCGCTTTCTAAATGATTTAGCCTTGATTGCTGATACTGATGAAGGTGATACCGATACTGCAGAAGTGACCCTTATGACTCTGCATGCTGCTAAAGGATTAGAATTTCCAGTTGTCTTTTTAATTGGAATGGAAGAAAATGTTTTCCCACTTAATCGAGCGAGCGAAGATCCAGATGAGCTAGAAGAGGAACGTCGACTAGCTTATGTCGGGATTACTCGTGCTGAGCAAGTGCTTTACCTGACTAACGCTAACAGCCGTATCCTCTTTGGAAAGTCTAGTTTTAATCGCCCAACCCGCTTTATTAAAGAAATTTCGGATGAACTTCTGAATTATCAAGGATTGGCCCGGCCAGTAAACACAGCTTTTTCAGCTACTTATGCTGGTGGTGAAGAAAAGACCTTTGGCCAAGGCATGAGCTTAGCTCAGGCACTGCAGAATCGCAAAGCGCAAGTGGCACCTTCATCTACTGCTAAAAAAGAAGCATCGTTACCATTTGCCCAAACTGCCCTATCAGTTGGTCAAAAGGCGGCAGAAACTCCAGTTCTGGATTGGCAGATTGGAGATATCGCTCATCATAGAAAATGGGGAGATGGCACTGTACTTGAGGTGACGGGCAGCGGCAAGTCGCAAGAACTTAAAATCAAGTTTCCAGATATCGGTCTCAAAAAGGTTTTAGCCAGTGTAGCGCCGATTGAAAAGAGAGAATGAACTAATAAGATAGAGGTTATAGTTATCAACTATAGCTCTTCTTTTTAGATAACTATTGGCCAATAAAAAGCTTTAGGTGTAAAATAGGCCTAATGATATCTATGGAGGAATGATTATGACAACAGACTATTCATTTGAAACTTTGCAGCTGCACGCCGGTCAAACGGTGGATCCGACCACCAAGTCCCGTGCTTTGCCCATTTATCAAACCACATCTTATGTTTTCAATGATTCACAGGACGCTGAAGACTCTTTTGCCCTACGGACAGAAGGTAATATCTATACGCGGATTACTAATCCGACAACTGCTGTTTTTGAAGAGCGGATGGCAGCTTTAGAAGGTGGGGTTGGTGCTTTGGCGACTGCCTCTGGCATGGCAGCTATTACTTATACGGCTCTTGCCTTAGCGCATGCTGGCGATCACATTGTATCGGCTACTACCGTATATGGTGGCACTTTTAACTTACTCAAAGAAACTCTGCCGCGCTATGGAATTACGACCAGCTTTGTCGATGTAGCCGATTTTGCAGCCATTGAAGCAGCTGTCAAGGACAATACCAAGTTTATTTTAGCTGAGACCCTAGGAAATCCCTTAGGGAACGTTGCTGATCTTGAAAAACTAGCAGAGATTGCCCATCGCCATAATATTCCTTTGGTTGTTGACAATACCTTTGGCACCCCTTATCTGATCAATGTTTTCTCTTACGGTGTTGATATTGCCGTGCATTCGGCCACTAAATTTATCGGCGGTCACGGTACCTCTATCGGTGGTGTAATTGTGGACTCGGGTCAATTTGACTGGGAAAAATCCGGCAAATTCCCGCAGTTTGTCGATGAAGACCCGTCTTATCACAATCTCAGCTATACCCGTGATATCGGGGCAGCAGCCTTTATTACAGCGGTTCGCACACAATTGCTGCGCGATACCGGTGCCTGTCTCTCCCCTTTTAACGCCTTTCTTTTGACACAAGGACTAGAGACTTTGTCTCTGCGAGTGGAACGCCATGTTGAAAATGCCAAGAAAATTGCAGAATATCTAGAAAATCATCCCAAGGTAACTCAGGTCAACTACGCTAGTCTGCCATCTAGTCCTTACTACGAATTGGCACAAAAATATCTGCCTAAGGGAGCCAGCTCCATCTTTACCTTCAATGTCGCAGGAGGAGCGGAGGCTGCTCGTAAGGTGATTGACAGTTTGGATATTTTCTCAGATCTTGCCAATGTCGCTGATGCCAAGTCTCTGGTTGTACACCCAGCAACCACAACTCACGGTCAGATGAGTCCAGAGGATCTCCTTGCCTGCGGTATTGAACCTAACCAAATCCGTGTGTCTATCGGTTTGGAAAATGTCGATGATTTGATTAGTGATTTGGATCAAGCTTTAAAACAGATATAATTTGGGAGGTTTTTATGGTAAGTCTGAAAGAAGCCTTTGCCATCTTTAAGCAGGCAAAATTAGTTGATTTAACCCATCAAATTTCAGAGACCAGTCCCCATTTCCCTGCCTTACCAGCTCTTGAAAAAAGGGATATTTTTACCCTTGAAGATGGCTTTCATGTCCAACAATTCAAAGTGGTCGGTCAATACGGCACGCATATTGATGCCCCCGTTCATTTTGTGCAAGGAGGTAAATGGCTGGACGAACTCCCCCTAGAAGACCTTTTCTTGCCTCTTTATGTTTTGGACTTATCCAAAGAGGTTGCTGAAAATCCCAATTATGAAGTGGGGGTAGAGGATATTTTAGATTTTGAAAAGAAACATGGCAGGATAGAAGCAGCTGCCTTTGTAGCCTTTCGGAGTGACTGGTCTAAAAGATGGCCCCACCAAGACGCTATCCGAAATCTCAACGCTCAAGGTGTGCAAGAAACGCCAGGCTGGAGTCGGGAAGTTCTGGAGTTCCTCATCAAAGAGAGAAAGGTTAAGGCTCTCGGACATGAAACCTTAGATACCGATAGTGGTCAGACGGCTGCTAAAAATGGAGCTCTCCTTAATGAATATTATCTTCTGGAACAAGGCATTTACCAGCTGGAAGTCATGGCTAATTTGGATCAAGTTCCAGCAACTGGCAGCTTTATTGCTATTAGTTATCCCCATTGGGAAAAAGCCACTGGTTCCCCTGTCAGAGCCTTTGCCTATGTTGAACAATGAGAAATTTGGTAGTCAATTTGGCTACCAAATTTTTCGTCCTTATTTCAGGTTGAGGCCTTCTTGATGAGGGCTGAAGCCTATGCTTCAAGATAATTTTTAAATCTTTTATATCAATTTATGCTATAATGAAATGTAAAACATTTTTGGCTGAGAGCCGATAGAAAGATTTTTTATGAACTTAAGAAATTATATTGCATCTATTAAAGATTACCCACAAGAAGGGATTACCTTCCGCGATATTTCCCCCTTAATGGCTGATGGGAATGCCTACAGTTATGCTGTTCGTGAGATTGTCCAATACGCTACAGACAAAAAGATTGATATGATTGTTGGACCAGAGGCACGCGGGTTTATCGTTGGTTGTCCGGTAGCCTACGAGTTGGGCATCGGTTTTGCACCAGTTCGTAAACCTGGCAAGCTGCCACGGGAAGTTATCTCTGCTGACTATGAAAAAGAGTATGGTATTGATACCTTGACCATGCATGCCGATGCTATTAAGCCAGAACAAAGGGTCTTGATTGTTGATGATCTTTTAGCTACTGGCGGAACGGTTAAAGCAACAATCGAAATGGTTGAACGTCTCGGTGGGGTTGTTGCTGGTTGTGCCTTCCTAATTGAGCTGGATGGTTTAGATGGCCGCAGGGCGATTGAAGGTTACGATACTAAAATTTTGATGAATTTCCCAGGCTAGCTATTAGCTATAGCTATTCTTTATAGCTTAATCAAGAAAAATTGTATTTGAAAAGCCCATCCCCTTACCTTATAATAGGAATAAACTATTATAGAATGGGGATATTTTCATGCCAATTACTTTAGACAAGAAATTGCCAGCCGTCGATATTTTAAAAAATGAGAATATCTTCGTCATGGATGATAAAAGGGCCAGCGGTCAGGATATTCGTCCTATCAAGGTCTTGGTTCTCAATCTGATGCCAACCAAGGAAGCGACAGAAACTCAGTTGCTGCGCTACCTGTCAAACACCCCTTTACAGATCAATTTAGATTTTCTCTATATGGCTAGCCATGAATCTAAAAATACCAAACCTGATCATTTAGAAACCTTCTACAAAACGTTTGAAGATATCAAGTCTGATTATTATGATGGTCTGATTATCACGGGAGCGCCGGTTGAAACGTTGCCCTTTGAGCAAGTAGATTACTGGGATGAGCTTTGTCAGATGTTTGAGTGGAAGCGGCACCATGTTTATTCTACCCTGCATCTTTGCTGGGGAGCTCAAGCCGGCCTTTATTATAAGTACGGTATTGATAAGGTAAAAATGGAGCACAAGCTATCGGGAATTTATTCTCAGCAGGTGACAGAACACCTATCGCCCCTGATGCGGGGATTTGATGATCAGTTTCTATCGCCGCATTCCAGATATACTGAGGTATTAGAGGCTGATATCCATAGTAAGACTAATCTCCAGATCCTAGCACGGGGAGAGGAAGTGGGCCCTTCCATTCTTTCCAGCCGTGATATGCGAGAGGTATATAGCTTTGGGCATCTGGAGTATGATAGAGATACCTTGAAAAGAGAGTACCTGCGCGATAGAAAAGCTAATAAGAATCCGGCCTTGCCTGTCAATTATTTTCCGAATAATGACAGTAGTGGAACTCCAGAATTGCGATGGAGTTTAGCGGCTTCGACCTTTTTTACCAACTGGCTCAATTATGCTGTTTATCAAGAGACACCTTACCATTTGGAGGATTTGGAAAATTCAGCCTCCTATTATGGTTATTTATAAAAGAGGAATTATGAGTTTTTTAGAGAATTATCAGTCAGGCAATCTGGTTTTGCCTAGCAGCTTACTCTTTCACTACAAAGATATTTTTTCCAGCAGCGATGATTACCTGATCTGGCAGTTTTTCTATCTGCAAAACACGACTAAGGTTGAGGAAATGCCGTCTAGCCGTATCGCTGATGCTCTGGGCAAGACAGTTGCTGAGGTTAATCAAGCCATCAGTAATCTGACCAACCAGGAGCTTTTGGTCATGAAAACCATTGAGCTAGACGGTGAAACTGATATCATTTTCGATGCCAGTCCCGTTCTCAAACGCTTGGATGCTCTTCTAGGTGAGGACAAGCTGGATTCAGCAGCGTCGGAGCCTTTAGACAACGCAAATGATCTTCAAGTGCTGCTGAATGATTTTGAAAAATCGGGCTGGATGTTGACACCATTTGAATTGGAAGATATTCAAAAATATGTTCGTGAAGATGGCATCAGTCCAGATTTGATTCGGGAGGCTCTCAAAGAGAGTATCTTCAATAGTAAGCGCAACTGGAAGTATCTGACAGCCATTTTACGCCGCTGGATGCGCGACGGCATTACGACTGTTCGCCAGATTGAAGAACGCAGGCAGGAACGGGATCAGGCAAACCCTGCTAAGGTCCAAGTATCAGATGATTTTCTCAATGCTATGAATGTGTGGAGTGATGACCAATAAATCGAGCTGATGGACCAGCCACGGCTAAGCTTGTAATATAAGTGATGAGAGCCATAGATCGCTGTCCTAGCAGTGGGGTTGGCTCTCATTTTTTGTTATAATAGAATCGTTGAAGCCTAAAAAACGCTCGGGAAGGCTTGGCTCTTTACTTCAGCAGGCTAGCTCCCTCAATAAACGACCTTTGTAATTTAAAAAGAAAGGATTTTATGGAAATCAATATTTCTCAGCGCTTGCGGGATGTGTCAGACTTTATCCCTCAGGGCAGCATTCTATTAGATGTTGGCAGTGACCACGCCTACCTGCCCCTTTATCTCTTGGAGCAGGAGCGAATTAGTTCAGCGATCGCAGGTGAAGTTGCCCAAGGTCCTTATCAGTCGGCTCTAAACAATGCTCAAGGATCAGCCTACGCTGATAAGATTGATGTTCGTTTGGCTGATGGGCTAGCAGCTTTTGATGATAGTGATGCTGTTGATGTGATAGCAATCTGCGGAATGGGGGGGCGTCTGATTGCGGATATCCTAGCGGCAGGCCTAGAGAAATTGGATAATGTCAAGCGTTTAGTTCTACAGCCCAATAATTGCGAAGATGATCTGCGTTACTGGCTGAGTCAGCATAGTTTTACAATTTTTGCTGAAAAAATCATGGCAGAAAATCACAAGTATTATGAAATCATTGTAGCAGAGCACGGCAGACAGCAGCTACAGCCGCAGGAGCTGCGCTTTGGACCTTGCCTTTTGCAAGAGGGGGCGGCTGTTTTTAAGGAGCGCTGGCAAAATGAGCTGCAGAAGCTGGAAAAGGCTCTGGAGCAGATTCCTGAAACTAATCAGACCGACCGCAGGGACATTCAGCAGAAAATAGAAGCGATTAAGGAGGCTATCAGTTATGAAGGCGAGTGACTTTATTGCAAAATATGAGAGCTACTGTCCGCAGGACCTCTCAATGGAAGGCGATATTTCAGGGTTGCAGTTGGGCAGCTTAGATAAAACCATCAAACGTGTGATGGTAACGTTAGATGTTCGCGAGACCACGGTCACAGAAGCAATTGAAAGAAATGTTGATATGATTGTGACTAAGCATGCTCCTATTTTTCGCCCCTTGAAGGATTTGGTTAGCAGTCCTAGGACAGATATTTTGCTGGAGCTTGTTAAACATGATATTTCAGTATATGTCAGCCATACGAATATTGACGTGGTACCAGATGGTTTGAACGATTGGTTTTGTGATCTCCTAGAGATTGAAGATACAGAAATACTGACACCTACAGTTGCTGGCTATGGTATCGGCCGCGTTGGCAATATTCGACCTCTGTCGCTGGAGGAGTTGGCACTTAAGGTGAAATCAACCTTTAATCTGGATAGTGTGCGGTTAGTTCGCTATGCTGGTTCTAATCCGGAAGTTAACAGAGTTGCTATCTGCGGCGGCAGTGGTCAAGGTTTTTATCGCGATGCCCTTACCAGAGGTGCTCAGGTTCTAATTACAGGAGATATTTACTATCATACAGCTCAAGATATGATTACTGACGGTCTTTTGGCAATTGATCCAGGACATCATATTGAAGCTCTCTTTATTGAAAGATTAGTTGAAAAGATGACAGTCTGGGCGGCTGAGGAAGGCTGGAATATTGAGCTAATCCCTAGTCAGATATCAACTAATCCTTTTAGTCATCTTTAGGAGTTATTGTTATGAATTGGCTTTTATCGCAAAATGTTGTTGTACTAGCTCTCTTAGCTGGTCTCTTTACTTGGGGATGTACGATTATCGGTGCTGCGATTGTTTTCTTTTTTAAAAATATTAGCCGTCGTCTGTTAGATACTATGATGGGGTTTGCTGCAGGAGTGATGATCGCTGCCTCTTTCTGGTCGCTTTTAGAGCCTTCTATTTCTTATGCGCAAGCAGACTATGGCAACTGGTCCTGGATACCGGCAGCTGTTGGTTTTTTATTTGGTGGGTTTATGCTGCGCTTGATCGATGCAGTGGTCCCCCATCTCCACCTTGATAAGAAGGATGTTAGTCAGGCAGAAGGATTAAAGCCTCAAAAGAAACTATCTAAAACGGCTCTCTTATTCTTAGCAATTACCATCCATAATTTCCCAGAAGGCTTAGCTGTCGGGGTTACCTTTGGGGCACTAGCAGGTGGTAATGCTAGTCAAGCCGCTCTTTTAGGGGCTATTGGTTTGGCCGTTGGAATTGGTCTGCAAAATGTTCCAGAAGGAGCTGCCCTGTCCATCCCTATTCGGGCTGATGGGGAATCTCGACTCAGAGCTTTCTATCTGGGTTCTATGTCGGCTATTGTCGAGCCAATCGGAGCGGTTTTGGGAGCGGGACTTGTCATGCTGATGATGCCCATTTTGCCTTATGCTCTTTCCTTTGCTGCAGGGGCTATGATCTTCGTCGTAGTGGAAGAGCTGATTCCCGAATCACAAACCAATGGCAATACCGACATCGCTACTTTGGGGTTGATGTTGGGCTTTGTTATTATGATGGTCATGGATGTTGCTCTTGGATAGGAGGAATGCATGAAAGTTGCTATTATTGGAGCCGGTATCGTTGGTTCAACAGCGGCCTATTATCTATCTAAGGAAGCAGGCCTTGAGGTTAGCGTTTTTGATGACGGGGAAGGGCAGGCGACCAAGGCTGCCGCTGGTATTATCAGCCCTTGGTTCTCTAAACGTCGCAATAAAGCTTGGTATAGACTAGCTCGTTTGGGGGCAGATTTTTACCAGACGTTGATTGCTGATTTGCAGATGGATGGCTTTGAGACAGATTTTTATCGGCAGACTGGTGTTTTCGTATTGAAGAAACAGGTAATAAAAATCCTAGAGCTAAAGGAGCTGGCAGAAAAGCGTAAGAAAGAGTCACCTCTGATCGGTCAGTTAGCGCTCTTCGGACGCGAAGAGGTGCAGCAGCATTTTCCAGATTTACAGGGAGTTGAGCAGCTGCTCTTTGCTTCTGGTGGAGCTAGAGTAGAAGGGGCAAGTCTGACAGCGACCTTGTTGGAGGCTAGTGGCTGTCATCTAATTAAGGAACAGGTAGACTTAACTCTCAAAAGAAGCGGTTATGAAATTGCTAACCAGCACTTTGATCGTGTCATTTTGGCTACAGGTGCTTGGTTGCCAGCCTTATTAGAACCCTTAGGATATAAAGTTGATATCTATCCACAGAAAGGTCAGCTGCGCGATTACTTTTTTGATGGTTGGGAAACACAGGAGCTGCCAGTGGTTATGCCAGAAGGAGAATTGGACATTATTCCCTTTAAAGCTGGTCAGATTTCAGTGGGAGCCAGTCATGAAAATGATAAGGGCTATGATTTGACAGCTGATTCAGCTATTTTAGCCGGCTTGGAAGAAGAAGCTTTGAAATATCTCCCTAAGTTAGCAGAGGCTGTGCGAGTTGACGAACGAGTGGGGACACGTGCCTATACCAGCGATTTTGCGCCTTTTTACGGTCAAGTTCCCGGTTTGCCTGGGGTCTATGCTGCCAGCGGTTTAGGCTCATCTGGTTTAACAACCGGTCCTCTGATAGCTAAAGAACTAGTCTCCCTTTTAATGGAACGGCAAGGCGAATTAGACAGCGCTGCCTATCCAGTTCAGAACTATATCAAAAAAACTGAAGCTTAGGCCCCAGTTTTTTTAGTTATTTGCCAAAGAAACCTTTGAGCTTATCGAGTATACCGTCAGCACCTTGGACATTTGACAACAGTCCCTGAGCTTGCTCAAAGTATTCCCCCAAATCATTTTTATGGTCATCAATAAACTGCTGAGCTGCGGAGAAATCTTTCTGTGCAATTAAGTCCTTTACTTGGTTAAAAAGTTCTGCTGGGTTCATATCTAGTAACCTGCCTTCCTTATACGTTACCCTTATTAAATCATACATCTTTAAAATATCAAATCAATCTGCTTATCAGTTGCTCTGCCGAACTTGCTTAAGCAGGGCGAAGCAACAAGTTAATGGAGCACACAGACAGCCTCCGGTACGCGGAAGTCATGACTCACTTCATTTAAGTGTCCAGTCTTCTTATCACGTTTGAAGACAGTTACATTATCTGAATCCTGATGGGGAACCAGTAAGTAGTCTTCGCTGCTGGTTAAACTTATATCTCTTGGTGTCTGTCCATGAGTAGGAACGATATCGATAAGATGAAGGTAGCCATCAAGAGTAAACTGATAGCAGGCAATAGAGTTATGACCGCGGTTGGAAACGTAGAGGAACCACCCGTCTTGGGTTACTTGAGCTGCTGCCGGAGCATTGAAGGCAGTGTAGCCCTTAGGAATACTCGAGAGGGATTGGAAATTCTCGAAGCTTCCGCAGCCTTGGTAAATGAGATTTTGTACGGTTGAGTTCAGTTCACAGACAACAAAAGCATGCTTGAAAATAGGGTGAAAAATCACGTGGCGAGGGCCAGATCCTGATACCAGCTGGAAATTATTGATTGGTTGTACCTGTCCCGTATCATTCAGCGCGTAGCTCGTCAGTTCATCGGTACCTAAGTCGCAGGTCAATAGATAGCGGTCTGGTGTTAAATCAGCGAAGTGAACTCGAGCGTGATCTTGGTGCGGGTGAGGCCCGGAACCCTGATGAATAATACGGTTGACTAAACTAAGTTGTCCATCCGTTTGCCGTTTATAAATAAGAGCCTGGCCAGTGTGGTAGTTAGCACTGAAGACCAAACCGCGCTTATCGTCGCTTCCAAGATAGCAAGGAGCAGCACCGTCTTCGAGGACATGATTAAGAGGATGAAAGTCAGCTCCAAAGCTAGCTACTCCACCTTGCCCCTCTTTGCTAGCGATGCTGTAGAGGCAGCCATCCTTAGTCTTGGTAAGGTAGGTAGGATTACTAACCTCCGCCAGCAGTTGTAAATTAGTCAGGTGTCCTGCTTGGTTATCAAAGTCAGCTCGATATATGCCGTGCGATTCCCGTTTTGTATAGGTTCCAAAATAAATTTGTTCCATATAGTCCCCTTTTACCTCTTTGTTTTCTGTATTAATCTACTTATTGAAGCTTTTCATTAACCAAAGGCTTTGAAGGCTATTTCTACAAAGAAATTATAGCATTTTTTTGTTAAAATAGGGGCAAAGACTGTGAAAGAGGGCAAGTATGACCAAACTAGCCACCATTTGTTATATTGATAACGGCCAAGAACTACTCTTGATGCTGCGCAATAAAAAGCCCCATGATGTGCATGAGGGCAAATGGATTTCTGTTGGCGGAAAATTAGAAGTGGGGGAAACACCTGAAGAGTGTGCCCGACGAGAAATTTTTGAAGAGACCCATCTCACTGTTAAGGAGATGGATTTTAAAGGAATGATTACCTTTCCTGAATTCACCCCAGGGCACGACTGGTATACCTATGTTTTTAAGGTTACAGACTTTGAAGGTGATTTGATTTCTGATGAAGAATCCCGTGAAGGCACACTGGAATGGGTTCCTTACGATCAGGTTCTGTCCAAGCCAACTTGGGAAGGTGACTATGAACTCTTTAAATGGATTTTAGAAGACAAGCCATTTTTTTCAGCTAAGTTTAGTTACGACCGATCAGGTCAGCTCATTGATAAAAGTGTCCAATTTTACAAGAGATAGGAGCAATAATGGATAAAAAAACAGGAAAATTTTATGATAGCTGGTTCTACAAGTGGATTATTGACAATCGTTTTGTCAGTGCTCTTTTGGTTTTATTACTTACCTTTCTGACTCTCTATCTCTTGACCCAGATCAGCTTCATTTTTGCTGCTGCGGCAAGATTTGTAGCGGTTGTTATGCTGCCGATTGTTATCTCTGTCCTCCTTTACTACTTGCTCAAACCTCTTGTCCGATTTATTGAGTATCATTTTAAAACCAGCCGAACTTGGTCTATCACTCTGGTTTACACGCTTTTGGCAGGACTTTTATTCTGGGGAGGTTCCAGTCTTTTTCCTATGTTGCAGGAACAGATTATGTCTTTTATTAATAATCTGCCACAATATGTTAAAAGTGTTGAGCGTCAGGCTAATGAAATATTAGATAACAACCGTTTAGCTTTCATTCGACCGCAGGTAGAAAACTGGGTGAACAACTACAGTGATAAAGCTGTTGACTATGCTGAGAATTTCTCTAAGAATATTGTCAGTTGGGCCGGTGACTTTGCCGGTGCTGTTGCCAAGGTAGCCATTGCCATTATCATGGCTCCCTTCGTGGTTTTCTATCTTCTGCGCGACAGTGATAAACTAAAAGAAAATATTTTAAAGACGATTCCAGTTAAATGGCGTACACCCAGCTCTCGTATTTTGAGTGATATCAATTCTCAGTGGCAGGGTTACGTTCAGGGGCAAGTAACTGTGGCCATTATCGTCGGCATCATGTTTTCTATTTTATTTAGCATCATCGGTCTGCGCTATGCAGTGACTCTCGGAATATTGGCTGGTTTTCTTAATATGATTCCTTACCTAGGGAGCTTTGTCGCTATGATTCCCGTTGTTATCTTAGCTTTGGTTGAAGGTCCATGGATGCTGGTCAAGGTCGCTATAGTCTTTGCTATTGAGCAGACTGTCGAAGGCCGCTTTGTCTCTCCCTTGGTTCTGGGAAATAAGCTCAGTATCCATCCTATTATGATTCTCTTTATTCTCTTAGCGTCAGGCTCGGTCTTTGGCGTCTGGGGTGTACTGCTTGGTATTCCAATCTATGCTTCAATCAGGGTTGTCATCAAAGAAATCTTTGAATGGTATCGTGATTTTAGCGGACTCTATGAAGAAAGTGAGTAACGTAAGTGTGTTAAATAGTGAAAAAATGATTGCTTCTATTGATCAACAAGACTTGGAGCATGCCAATAAATATTTCAAACGAGCTCTGGAAGAGGATGATGACGAAACTCTTCTATCTCTGGCTCAGTATTTAGAAGGGATCGGTTTTCTACCGCAGGCCAAAGAAATTTATCTGAAGGAGCGCAGAGCCTATCCTGATGTTAACATTAATCTAGCTCAGATTGCTGCTGAAGATGGGCAAATTGAAGAAGCCTTTCTCTATCTAGATACCATTGATAAAAATGATGATAATTATTTATCGGCTCTGCTGGTTATGGCTGATCTTTATGATATGGAAGGATTGAGTGACGTTGCGCGTGAAAAAATGTTGGAAGCTCGTCAACTCAGCGATGATCCCTTAGTGATATTTGGCTTGGCAGAATTGGACTATCAGCTGGGGAATTTACAGCAAGCAATCCGAGAATATGCCGAATTGGACTGTCGAAGAACCTTAGAGATGACAGGCGTCTCCACTTACCAGCGAATTGGTCATGCTTACGCAGATATGGGCGAATTTGAAGTTGCCATCGAGTTTCTGGAGATGGCTGTTGAGATTGAATATGATGATGCAACTGTTTTTGAATTGGCCACGCTGCTTTATGATCAAGAAGAATTTCAAAAGGCCAATCTCTATTTTAAGCAGCTAGATACTATAAACCCTGATTTTGAAGGATATGAGTACATCTACGCCCTCTCTCTTCATGAAGAACACAAAATTGAAGAAGCTCTGAAATTAGCTCAGCAAGGACTGGCTAAGAATGATTTTGACAGCCAGCTTTTGCTTTTAGCCTCTCAACTATCTTACGAAAACCATGATTTTCAGGCAGCTGAACGCTATCTTTTGACCGCCAAAGACCTAGCGGAGGATTTAGAAGATGTTTTAATGCGCCTGTCCAATCTCTACCTAGAAGAAGAACGCTATGAAGAAGTTGTCGCCTTGGAGCAGGAGGAGATTGACAATGTCTTAACCAAGTGGAATTTAGCCAAGGCTTACCAGGCCCTTGAGAGAGAAGAAGAGGCCCTGAGGTATTTTGAGGCGATTGCAGAGGATCTTAAGGATAATCCTGAATTCTTGCAGGACTATGCCTATATCTTGCGTGAATTTGGCTACCGTGACAGAGCCTACCAAATTGCTAGCCGCTATTTGGAATTAGTCCCCGATGACCTCAACATGACTGAGTTCTTGGAAGATTAGTCCTTGTCAATAAACCAGAAACAACTATAACCAGAAGATTGCAGCTGCTCTTCTGGTTTTTTGAACGCCTTTTAACGGAATTTGGAACCAAAAATATTACGGTATATTACAAATATTACAAAAATATGTTGACAGCGCTTTCATATTTTTCTATAATTAAGATAACAAAATTAAAAGATGTGTTCGGATGAAAGGAGTCACTATTATGAAAAAAGATTGGGCATGGAATCAGAGAGAGCGCTTTTCTATTCGGAAATATTCATTCGGAGCGGCCTCTGTTGTTATTGGGGCTAGTCTTATGATGGGTGGCTATGCACTAGCAGATGAGCAGGCACTCCCAACACCGCAGCAGCAAGATCTAGCGCTTCAGATACATGTGGCAAATAATAGCGATGTAACTGCTGCTAATGATACGGTGACAGTGATTGCCCCAGATGGTATAACTGCTGGTGATGTATCAACTGTGGCACAACCCCCTGCTCAAGCTCCAGCAGCCGTTGAAATTATAGAGAGCGAAGAGCCAATAAATGTAGTGGCTGGAAACGATGCTATCCCAGAAAGAGGACAAGCTAGCGAAGAGTTTACAAAGGTCGACGTCGGTACGCAGACAGACGAAATTCCTGCCAAACAAGCAGAAATTCCTGCTGTTAGTTCGGTAGCAGCTCGCCAAGCACCGGAGACTAAGGCAGCTGCAATTACCAGAGCGGACGCTTCGACAACAGTGGTCACTGGTGGAAAAGATATTCCGAGCCAAGGCTATTATAGCTATCCAGAGCGAACAGAGGTACGCAACAGTCCAGATCCGTCAGCCCCGCTGGTATTTTATGCCAATGCTGGTGACAGAGTCTTCTATGATCAGGTGCTGAACCAAAATGGTTATCAATGGATCAGCTACAGATCTTATAGCGGTATTCGTCGCTATGCCAATATCGCCAAGTTAGTTAGCCAAGCGGCTCCACAAGCTGATGCCAAGGTGACGGGAAACATTAAGGTAGAAAATATTACTGCGCAAGGATTTGATGTCATCATTAGTGACGCTTCCGACAGCAATGGTCTTGCTAAGGTCAAGGTTCCTACATGGACAGAAAAAAATGATCAAGATGACCTCATTTGGTACGATGCTACTAAACAGGCTGACGGTCGTTATAAGTTAACTGTCAAAACCAGCAATCATAAGGGTGAAGCTGGTACCTATCAGGTACATGTCTACTATCAAGAAACCGATGGTCAAGTTGTGCCTGTTGGTGCGGTTCAAGCCACAGTACCAGCTCCAAATGTCTCAGATAACAGTGAAATAACGCTGCCAGCTCTTGAACGCTATACTTTTGATAGAGAAGTAGAAGTTAAAAATGAACTGAAAGCCAGTGCTGCAACAGCTTTTACCTTTAAAAAAGGAGAAAGTATCAACTACGACAAGCGTATTAAAGCTGATGGTTATAATTGGATCAGCTATATCTCCTATAGCGGTGTGCGTCGCTATGTCATGCTGGATCAGCTGGCTGTCCCATCTAATCCCCAAAAATCTGACTCCAAAGCAACTGGTCAAATCAGTTTTGAAAATCAAACTGCTCAAGGTTTTGATATTCGTATTTCCAATGTTTCTGATAACAATGGTGTGCTAGCGGTCAAGGTCCCTGTCTGGACAGTTAAAAATGATCAAGATGACCTTATTTGGTACGATGGTGTTAAACAAGGCGACGGTACCTACAAGGTTGCTGTTAAGTTGGCTGACCATAAAAATGAAACAGGCGACTATGCTGTCCACCTCTACTATGTCGAAAATGATGGTAAAATGATTGGTGTAGCAGGTGTTCAGCATACCGTCGAAGCAGAAACTGAACCACAGATTACCCGCACAGGTACTCTTTCTTTCAGCAATCAAGCCAATGGTGACTTTGATATCATTGTTTCTAATGTTTCTGACAGCAAGGGCCTTAAGGCCGTTAAGGTCCCTGTCTGGACAGATAAGAATGACCAAGATGACCTTATTTGGTATGACGGTGTTAAACAAGGCGATGGTACTTACAAAGTGACTGTCAAACGCTCTGAACATAAAAATGAGACGGGGCTTTATCAGGTTCACCTCTACTATGTTGAAGACGATGGTCAAATGGTGGGGATTGCTGGCGCTCAGAACAGAGTAGCTGCTTCTAATTCTGGTCGAGCTGCCCTTCCTAACCAAGGAACCTATACCTTTGCGAAGCGTACAGAAGTTAGGAATCAAGCTGATTTATCAAGCCCAATTCAATTTTACTTCAACCAAGGCGAAAGTGTGCACTACGACAAAACGCTAGAGGCTGATGGCCAGCAATGGATTAGCTATATGTCCTACAGCGGTATCCGTCGATATATTAATATTGCACCTCAGTAAGTTTAGGTTCCAGACTCACCTATGACTTAACAGATAAGGGAGGCGACTTTTTGAGAGATGGTCCGGCTAGTCAATGGCTCAAAGATGATGCCCATCGGTATGGTCTTATCGTTCGCTATCAGTTAAGTAGGAAAGCTATTGACCGACTTTATGGACGCGCCATGTCCATTTGCTATATTGGACAAGAAGCTAAAGAAGTATATAATTCTGGTTTAAGTTTGGCAAGAATAATTTGGAATAGGGCTACTCCTATAGTTGAGCCGCTGGTATCCTCTTGCCGCCTCGTATAGCGAGCACTCATTGGAAGGATAATTTGGCTATGACAACTCCTTTCATCACGGTAACCGCCCAATTCTCTTGCTCCTGTAGTATAAAATAAAAATAGCAATCACCAAATATACTGACAAAAGGATATAAAAAGTTAAAAGAGTGGATTCAGGCTAGTGATTTCTCAGGGAAATCAGCTTGTTTCTGCTCTTTTTGCAAGGGTTGCTAGCTTACGGTGTAAAAGACTCCCTAATTTTTTCCAAATAGCAGTAGTGCTTGCAGCAGGAAAGGCAAATATCAGTTTAAAACGATATAAAATTAGTTTTATCAGCTTGGTGGCAATTGTTTCCAGCATGGGAATGCTGGCTAAAAACAAGATGAAAGTGAAAGGTACTAGGCAGGAAAATTCCTAAAGGAAAGATATCCTAGCAAATATTTGCTCATTATTTCACAATACTTTGCTGTGGAAATTGCTGAAAAACGTGCTATAATTGGTTTATATTAGACAGAAGTATGAGGAAAACTTTGTGAAATTTTTCAGTAAGATCACAGGTCTTCCTTTTCAATTAAGTAGAAAGTCAGGTAGGTAGATGGCAGAAGAAGCTATAAATTATGGTGCAGATTTGGTGATTGACAGTCTTATTAATCACAATGTCCCTTATGTTTTTGGGATTCCAGGAGCTAAGATTGACCGTGTTTTTGATACCTTGGAAGATAAGGGACCTGAACTCATTGTTGCCCGCCATGAGCAAAATGCTGTTTTTATGGCTCAGGGAGTTGGTCGGATTACTGGGGAACCGGGGGTTGTGATTGCGACCTCAGGTCCTGGTATCTCTAATCTGGCGACTGGACTGGTGACAGCTACAGATGAAGGTGATCCTGTCCTAGCCATCGGTGGTCAAGTTAAGCGCTCTGATCTGCTGAAACGCTCTCACCAGTCCATGAATAACGTGGCTATGCTGTCTCCAATTACTAAATATGCGGTTGAAATTCATGAACCTAATACCATTTCAGAAATTGTAGCGAATGCTTATCGCTATGCTAAATCTGGTAAACCTGGCGCTAGTTTCATATCGATTCCGCAGGATGTTACAGACAGCCCTGTTTCTGTCAAGGCTATCAAACCTTTGACAGATCCTAAATTGGGTTCAGCCTCAGTTGATGATATTAATTACTTGGCTCAGGCTATTCGCAATGCTGCCCTGCCCGTCCTCCTTTTAGGGAATGGTGCTTCAACCAGTGCAGTGACAGGAGCTGTTCGACGTCTCTTAGAGGCAGTTAAGTTGCCAGTGGTTGAGACCTTCCAAGGAGCTGGTATTGTTTCTCGTGATTTAGAAGAAGAAACCTTCTTTGGCCGTGTTGGTCTCTTTCGCAACCAGCCTGGTGATATGTTGCTGAAACGTTCGGATTTAGTCATCGCCATTGGCTACGATCCAATTGAATATGAGGCTCGCAACTGGAATGCTGAAATCTCAGCGCGTATCATTGTGATTGATGTTGAACCGGCGGAAATTGACACCTATTTTCAGCCGGAGCGTGAGCTCGTTGGTAATATTGAAGAGACACTTGAGCTTTTACTCCCTGCTGTTTCGGGCTACAGTCTGCCAGAGGGGTCTGTTGAATATTTACAAAATCTCAAAAAAGAGGTTGTTGAAGACCTGAAATTTGACCGTCAGTCCCCACAAGGTTTAGTTCATCCTCTGGACCTTATTGAAAGTCTGCAGGAAGCTGTTACGGACGATATGACGGTAACTGTTGATGTCGGCAGTCACTATATTTGGATGGCGCGTTATTTTAAGAGCTATGAGGCTCGCCACCTGCTTTTTTCCAATGGTATGCAGACTTTAGGGGTCGCGCTGCCTTGGGCAATTGCTGCTGCCCTTTTACGTCCTAATACCAAGGTTGTTTCTATCTCTGGTGACGGTGGTTTTCTCTTCTCTGCTCAAGAATTAGAGACAGCTGTCCGGTTGAAACTGCCTATTGTCCATATTATCTGGAACGATGGTAAATACAATATGGTAGAATTTCAGGAAGAGATGAAATACGGTCGCTCATCTGGTGTTGAGTTCGGTGCAGTTGATTTTGTCAAATATGCTGAAAGCTTTGGCGCCAAGGGCTATCGCGCTGACAGTAAGGCTTCCTTTGACCATCTTCTAAAGCAAGCTCTGAGTGAAGCAGCGAAAGGGCCTGTTTTAATTGATGTTCCTATTGATTACAAGGATAATATCAAGCTGGGCGAAACGATTTTGCCAGACGAATTTTATTAGAAAGAAAAAGAGGAGGGATCAGATATGGCTGATGTGATTAAGCTGTTTCAGTATAATACACTGGGTGCTCTTATGGCAGGTCTCTACGAGGGATCCTTGACGATTGGTGAACTTTTAGAGCACGGCGATTTGGGAATTGGTACCTTGGATTCTATTGATGGTGAACTGATTGTTCTTGATGGCAAGGCCTATCAAGCTAAGGGATCTGGAGATAAACCAGAAGTAGTTGAAGTATCGCTTGATGCCAAGGTTCCCTACGCAGCGGTCGTTCCTCACCAAGCAGAAGTCATTTTTCGCCAACGTTTTGAAATGACAGATAAGGAGCTAGAAGACCGTATTGAATCCTATTACGATGGTGTTAACCTCTTTCGCTCCATAAAAATTAAAGGGCACTTTAAAAAGATGCATGTCCGCATGATTCCCAAGGCTCAAAGCGGGGAAAAATTTGCCCAAGTGGCAACTATGCAACCTGAATACAGCATTGACAATATTTCTGGAACCATTGTTGGTATCTGGACGCCTGAAATGTTTCACGGCGTAAGTGTAGCAGGCTACCATTTGCACTTCTTGTCGAATGATTTAACCTTTGGTGGCCATGTTATGGACTTCATCATTGAAGATGGTACGGTTGAAGTGGGGCCTGTTGATCAGCTGGATCAGCGTTTTCCAGTTCAGGATCGAGATTACCTTTTTGCGAAATTAAACGTTGATGAGCTGAGAGAAGACATTGAAAAAGCTGAATAAGAACTAATACTATTTTTGAAATTGATATCACTAAAGCGACTGTATTTTAAGAATTACAGTACTATAACTTCTCCGTCCTCAATCTGACTGCATTAGGAATAATGATGATTAGATAACAAAAAACAGCTGACCGAAATTAGTCAGCTGTTTTCTTGTTGTCGAAAATGAAAAGTTTACTAAAAATGTAGTTGAGCAGGATAATCATTACCTGACTAATCGCACCGACAATAGTATCGACGGCATGAATATTGTCCCCTACAAATTGTCCGACGATATGAGGATAGGTCTTAACAAAGATAAAGGTCATACCAAAGTCCAGCACCAGAGTGATCAAACGGGCTGATACAAACTTGATAAACCGACTGGGCCAGCCTGACCGCTCCTGATTAAAGACCCAGATGTCATTAGTGACAAAAGCAAAAATAATAGCGATGGCATTAGCCGAAACAGTGGATACTAGAGGCATAGTCGTCAGCGAAAAGATGGTAAAACGGCTGATCATATAGACCATAGTAGCTAGTCCGCCAAAAAAAAGGTATTTCATGGCTTCGTTATTCCAAGCCCAAATAATAAGTGATTTAATTTTTTTCATAAAAATACTTTAGCATAAAATGGCTGGTTATGCTAGAATAAGTATAAGTGTTTTATTTGAGTTTAGGAGTCATTGGCCTAAAACACTTGGAAGAAAAGGAAATGGTAAACAAAGTGCTACATTGACTATGTTTTTGTTAGTGTAGTCTGGGATTAAACAAGCAATTAAAAAGGAATAGATATTGTGAATATTTGGAAGTCCCTGATTTTGGCTCTATGGCTCATCAGTTTAGCCGTCATTTTTATTGGAAATGTCATCTTGTCTGATTTTGGCTTGCTCTGGGAGACAAGGATTATGCATATTGGTCTTATTTTATTTTTATCGGGTCCCAGCCTATTGTTATTACTCCTTGGTAAGCTGTCTTGGTGGAAGAGCTTTTTTCTGGCAGCTGTTCTGTCCCTTATCATTTTTACGATTACAACAACCGCTGGCATTGCTCCCTTTAATAATTACCGTGACCAAGGGCGATACCTAGTGACAGAAGAAGGATCCTTATTTGATACAGGCATTCATTGCGACTACCATCTTAAACGCCCCTATTGTACCATGGAAGAGAAGGTAGTTAAAACCGTTTATTTGGAGTAGAAACAGTCCAGCAGTTCCTCGCTTCTTACAAGCTACCGATCTATTTAAGGCATTCAAAGAGTCGAAAAACACCCTAATTGTTGGAACTTTTGTCTAATTTTGGGAGTGCGGCTTAACTCTTTTCGTGTTAGGAAAAAGTCAGGCTCAAACAGCTTGGCTTCTTTTTTTCAGTCGATTGTGCTATACTGGATAGGCTGTCTTGCGGCCCTTGACGCTTCTAATCCTTTCGTCAAGCATATTATAAGGGATGCCCCTAAAGGAGTGATTAATCTGATGAAATTTTCTGCTCGTGATTTACTGCAAATCGCTGTTGTAACAGCCCTCTACTTTGTTTTTACAGCTCTACCGCCTTTTAACGTACTTAGCTATGGTGCTTATCAGTTTCGTTTATCGGAAATGCTAAACTTTTTGGGCTTTTACAAGCCAAAATATATTATCGCCCTAACTTTAGGTTGTGCCCTTTCTAATTTCTATAGCTTTGGTCTAGTTGATGTCCTCGTTGGCAGCAGTCAAACTCTGATTTTTGTCAGCCTAGGTGTTTGGCTCTTTAAGTCCTATATGAATCAGACTATATGGGGGTACAACAAGGCTTTCTTCTACTTCAGCCTCCTATTTTCAGCTAGCATGTTTATTATTGCGGCTGAATTGCACCTTGTGGCTCAAGCTCCCTTCTTTTTAACTTGGTTTACAACAGCAGTTGGTGAACTCGCTTCCCTGCTAGTCGGTGGCTACCTCATCAGTCTTCTGTCCAAACGTGTTGACCTCTACCAATAGAGATGGGTAAAAGTCTTTTAACACTCAAAAAATCAAATGCTTATGTCAAGCTGGAGTCAGCAAGATCGTATTTTTGGTTTTCAAAGAGGAGTTAGAAGGCTTTTTGTCTTAATTCTCCCTTCATTTCGTGCTATAATAGCATTATGGAAAATCGTATCAAAGAGTTGGTTACCCAGTTAAACCACTATGCCAAAGAATACTATACCAAAGACAAGCCTAGCGTTTCCGATGCTCAGTATGACAAGCTTTACCGTGAATTGCTTGATTTGGAGGAGCACTACCCCGACTTAGTTCAGCCAGATAGCCCTACCCACCGTGTTGGGGGTCTGGTCTTGGATGGCTTTGAAAAGTATACTCACGAATATCCTCTTTTTTCTTTACAGGATGCCTTCTCTCGGGAAGAATTAGAGGATTTTGACCGCCGTATCAAGTCAGAATTTCCCCAAGCCTCTTACCTAGCAGAGTTGAAGATTGATGGCCTGTCCATTTCCCTGACCTACCGCAATGGTCAACTAGTCATTGGAGCTACCCGTGGGGATGGTACTGTTGGTGAAAATATCACCGAAAATCTCAAACGCATCAAAGATATTCCCCTGAGCTTACCTAATAACTCCACCATAACGGTAAGGGGAGAAGCCTATTTGCCCAGAGTGTCTTTTGATGCTATCAATGCCAAACGGCGAGAAAATGGGCAGGAGGAGTTTGCCAACCCTCGCAACGCTGCGGCAGGTACCCTGCGGCAGCTGGACACAGCTGTAGTGGCCAAGAGAAACTTGGCTACTTTCATCTATCAAGAAGCAGGAGAAACCAATTTTGCGACCCAAGAAGCAGTTTTAGAGGGCTTTGAAAAGCTAGGCTTCACTGTTAATCAACGACGTATTGTAACTTCTTCTATAGCGGATGTTTGGGATTTTATACAAACCGTTCAAGCGGAGCGCGACGATCTACCTTACGACATCGATGGTATTGTTATTAAGGTTAATAGCCTAGCTATGCAGGAGGAGTTAGGCTTTACGGTTAAGGCTCCTCGCTGGGCGATTGCTTATAAATTTCCTGCTGAGGAAAAAGAGGCAGAGCTTCTCTCAGTTGATTGGACAGTTGGCCGAACAGGAGTTGTGACACCGACAGCTAATTTGACACCAGTGCAGCTGGCCGGAACAACAGTTAGTCGAGCGACTTTGCATAATGTTGATTATATCGCGGATAAGGATATTCGCATCGGCGATAGGGTATTGGTCTACAAGGCAGGCGATATCATCCCAGCAGTACTCAATGTAGTCACAGATAAGCGAACAGACCAAGTTCCTATGATAATCCCCGAACATTGTCCGTCCTGTCAGAGTCAGCTGGTCCACTATGAGGATGAAGTGGCCCTGCGCTGCGTCAATCCACGCTGCCCAGCTCAACTTAAAGAAAAGCTGATTCATTTTGCCAGCCGTGATGCAATGAATATCACCGGTCTGGGACCGTCAAATATTGAAAAAGTCTATGAGGCAGGATTGGTTGAAGACGTTGCTGACCTCTACCAGTTGACTCCAGAAAAGCTCCTTAATCTAGAAGGGTTCAAAGAAAAATCAGCCCAAAAGCTCTATCAAGCAATTGTGGCTTCCAAGGATAATTCGGCAGAAAAACTCCTCTTTGGTCTTGGAATTCGTCATGTCGGTGCCAAGGCTAGTCGTCTATTGCTAGAAACTTTTGGGAACTTGGACGAATTGATAGCGGCAGATTTTGATGCTATTGCTGCCATTGATAGTCTGGGGCAGGTTCTTGCCCAATCCCTCAAAGATTATTTTGCGACCGCAGGAGCACAGCAGCTAATGGCAGAGCTGCATCAAGCTGGACTGAACTTTGATTATCTAGGTAAGCGAGTGGCTGCAGATGCTCAGTTATCGGGCTTGACCATTGTACTAACTGGCAAGTTGACCGACCTGACTCGGACTCAGGCCAAAGAAAAGTTAGAAGCGCTAGGTGCCAAGATTACAGGTTCGGTTTCTAAAAAAACAGATATCGTTGTTGCGGGAGAAGATGCTGGTTCTAAACTGAGTAAGGCTCAAGAACTGGGGATTACCGTCCAGGACGAAGAGTGGTTAATTAACCTATAGGAGAAAAAGATGGCTCAAAAGCGTGCACGCCTGATTTATAATCCAACATCAGGCCAAGAAATTATGAAAAAAAATGTAGGCGAAGTACTGGATATTTTAGAAGGGTTTGGCTTTGAGACCTCTGCCTTTCAAACGACTCCAGATCCCGACTCAGCCAAAAACGAAGCGAGTCGAGCTGCCCAAGCAGGTTTTGATTTGGTTATTGCGGCAGGAGGAGACGGGACTATTAATGAGGTTGTCAACGGTATTGCTCCGTTGGGGAATCGCCCTCAGATGGCAATCATTCCAACAGGAACAACTAATGATTTGGCGCGGGCGCTCAAGATTCCAAGAGGCAAGCCTATCGAAGCAGCCAAGGTTATCGGGAAAAATCAAACCATTCAGATGGATGTTGGTCAAGCGCACGGCGATTCCTATTTCGTTAATATTGCAGCAGCGGGTACGCTGACTGAACTCACTTACAGTGTCCCCAGCCAACTAAAAACGATGATTGGTTATCTAGCCTATTTGGCAAAAGGGGTAGAACTCCTGCCTCGTGTTCGGACGGCTCCTGTCAAGATCACCCACGATCAGGGTGTTTTTGATGGTGAAGCATCCATGATTTTTGCGGCTATTACCAATTCAGTCGGTGGTTTTGAAACGATTGCTCCTGATGCGAAACTTGATGATGGAATGTTTACCTTGATTATTATTAAGACGGCCAACCTGATTGATATTGCTCATTTAGTCAGAAAGCTTCTTCAAGGTGGTAAGCATATCGGGGATCGGCGTATTGAGTATATTAAGACGAGTAAAATTGTCATCGAACCCCAAACCAGTGAGCGTATGATGATTAACCTAGACGGTGAATACGGTGGTGATGCTCCAATTACTCTGGAAAATCTCAAAAATCATATTGAGTTCTATGCTGATGCAGATGAGATTTCTGATGATGCACTGGAGCTCGATACAGAAGAGTTAGCTCTCGAAGCTATCGCTCAAAAATTCTCACACGAGGTTGATGAACTTGGTGATGACGATGATTAGGCTCATCAATATTTGAGCGAAAGCAAATACTTAAAAAATCAGACTGAGCGACGTAGCATTTTTATGGTCTAAAACGCTCTGGGAAGAGAGCGTTTTGAGCTGCCGCTTTACAATCATGGAGTGGTGAGGATCAAAATTATGACCTAGCCTGAGGGTCAGGCAAACCTAGCTTCTGTCGGTGAAGCAGGGATAACTTAAAAGGTTTGAGAGAGCTTTTAAGGTGAGGAGGTGAGACCAGCAGAGCTGGCCTCATAAGTAGAAGGACGAATCGTGACATTTCGAAGAGTATAGCGATTCATTCTAAATAAAGACTGATCCAAACCGAGGCGAGCTAGATTTTTTTGCTTGCTTCGGTTTTTATCTTAGGCTACATCAGGTGTGTAAGAAGAAATTATCATTAAAAATTCCGAACAATCAGTTATAAAAGTCAGCAATAGGTAAAACAGTTTTCAGTAAGCCTTTACATTTTGCAGGAAATCGTTGACTTTCCCAGCAAATAGGACTAAAATTAGTGGGTAAAAAAATTTAAAGGAGAATTCTATTATGAGTTTAACAATCTTAGGTCTTGGCCTCGCCGTTATGGGGGTATCAATTGGTGAAGGGATTCTTGTTGCCAATATCGCCAAAGCTGCAGCTCGCCAACCAGAAATGTTTGGTAAATTGCAAACCTTGATGTTTACTGGTGTTGCCTTTATCGAAGGGACCTTCTTCGTTCTTTTTGCTCTAAGTTTCTTGGTGAAATTCGCAGGTTTATAAGAAAAAGAAGGAGGGATAAGGTTTGGAATCAACTGAAAATCCAAGCGTATCTTTTTTAGGTATCGAGTTTGATTTGACCATTTTAGCAGTCTCTCTCTTAACGGTTCTCATCATTTTCTTCTTGGTCTTTTGGGCTAGTCGTGAGATGACTTTGAAGCCAAGTAAGAAACAAAATGTTCTTGAGTATGTGTATGAGTTTGTTAACAATACCATTTCTCAAAACTTGGGGAGATATACTAAAAATTACAGTTTTTTTCTGTTTATTATCTTTACTTTTGTCTTTACGGCCAATAATATCGGTTTGGTGACAGCTATTAAAACACAAAAGTATAATTTTTGGACTTCTCCAACGTCGAATTTTGGGGTTACCATTACTCTTTCTCTAATAATTGCGCTTGTTTGCCACTTTGAGGGGATTCGTAAAAAAGGAATCAAAGGCTATTTGAAAGGCTATTTGCAGCCCTATCCAGCCATGCTGCCCATGAATATCCTTGAGCAGTTCACAAATGTTGCTTCACTTGCTCTACGTCTATTTGGTAACATTTATTCTGGTGAGGTGATAACTAGTCTGATCCTACAATTGTTTACCATATCGGTATTTTTAGGACCTTTAGCATTCTTACTCAATGGGATTTGGGTGGCTTTTTCAGCCTTTATCGGATTTATTCAAGCCTATGTCTTTATCATCCTAAGTTCAAATTACATTGGTGGTAAAGTTAATGATTAACCAAGAAAGAGAGGAACCTTATGTCTATACTTATTAATAGCACGACGCTTGGGAATATCATTATTACAACTGGTTCTGTCCTTTTATTGATATTCTTGATTCGTAAATTTGCTTGGAAACAATTGACAAGTATTTTCGAGCAGCGTCAAGAAAAGATTGAAAAGGATATTGCTGATGCTGAGAGCGCTCGTAAGGAAGCAGAAGGTTTGGCTCAAAAACGTCAAGCTGAGCTGAGTGCTGCTAAAGATGATGCAGTTAAAATTATTGATGATGCCAAGGAGACAGGTCAAGCGCAAGGTAGCAAAATTATCGCAGACGCGCGTGCTGATGCTGAGCGTTTGAAAGAAAAAGCTAACCAAGATATTGCTCAAAATCAGGCTGAAGCCCTCACCAACGTGAAGGGAGACGTGGCAGATTTGACTATCTTGCTGGCAGAAAAAATCATGACAAAAAATCTGGATCACTCGGCCCAGTCAGAGTTGATTGACCAGTATCTTGATCAGTTGGGAGATGCCTAATGGATCGTAATACACAAGCTATCGTTGAGCAATATGCTGAGGGCCTAAGTCAGTTTGCCCTTGAGAAAAATCTAGTCTCTGACATTCAGACGGAGCTTGCAGCCTGTTTGAGTGTTTTTGAGGAGACTGACCTCAGTACTTATCTGTCCAGTCTCGCGCTTGCTCATGATGATAAGATAGCCTTAATTAGTTTGCTGCAGAAAGAACTCTCTGCTTATCTGAAGAATTTTCTCACAGTTATTCTAAACAATGGGCGTGAAAGTCTTATTGAGCCGATTTTTCGGACTGTTCTGGATAAACTGCGTCAAGAAACGCGAGAATTTCCATTGACGGTAACAACGGCTGTTCCCCTGAGTAACAGCCAGCAGGAGCGTCTGCTTACACTGGGCAAACAGCGGTTTGATATTGAAGCCAAAGAATTGAAGCAAGAACTGGATCAAGCAATCATTGGTGGCTTCGTTTTAAAAGCCAATAATCAAATTATTGATACCAGCATCCGCAGTCAATTACAGCAATTAAAAAATAATCTTAAATAGAAAGTGGTGTGACTTTTGGCCATAAATGCTCAAGAAATTAGTGCTTTAATTAAAAAGCAAATTGAAAACTTCCAGCCAAATTTTGACGTCACTGAAACTGGAGTAGTAACCTATATCGGTGATGGCATTGCCCGCGCTCGCGGTCTCGATAATGCCATGGCTGGTGAGTTGCTCGAATTTCAAAATGGTGCCTATGGTATGGCTCAAAACCTTGAGTCAAATGATGTTGGTATCATTATCCTAGGTGATTTTTCTGAAATTACCGAAGGTGACACTGTCAAACGTACTGGTAAAATTATGGAAGTTCCAGTTGGTCCGGAATTGATTGGCCGCGTGGTTAACCCGCTAGGTCAGCCTGTTGACGGACTTGGCGATATTAAGACCAGTGCAACTCGTCCTGTTGAAACGCCTGCCCCAGGTGTTATGCAGCGGAAGTCTGTTTCTGAACCTCTGCAGACAGGTCTCAAGGCTATTGATGCCCTCGTTCCAATTGGCCGCGGTCAACGTGAGTTGGTCATCGGTGACCGTCAAACTGGTAAAACATCCGTAGCGATTGACGCTATTCTGAACCAAAAGGATCAGGATATGATCTGTATTTATGTTGCTATTGGACAAAAAGAATCAACAGTTCGTAATCAGGTAGAAACCCTTCGTAAATATGGCGCTCTTGATTATACCATCGTTGTGACGGCCTCTGCCTCGCAACCATCACCCTTGGTTTATATCGCTCCTTACGCTGGTGTTGCAATGGCAGAAGAGTTCATGTACAAAGGGCAGCATGTCTTAATTGTTTACGATGATCTCTCCAAGCAAGCTGTTGCCTATCGTGAACTTTCCTTGCTTTTGCGCCGTCCTCCTGGACGCGAAGCTTACCCAGGGGATGTCTTCTATCTCCATAGTCGCCTTTTAGAGCGTTCTGCCAAGGTTTCAGATGAGCTAGGCGGCGGTTCTATCACGGCCCTCCCCTTCATTGAAACACAAGCTGGAGATATCTCCGCCTATATCGCAACCAATGTTATCTCTATTACTGATGGGCAAATCTTCTTGCAGGAAAATCTCTTCAATTCTGGGATCCGTCCAGCCATTGATGCAGGATCATCTGTCTCACGGGTTGGGGGGTCTGCCCAGATCAAAGCTATGAAAAAGGTTGCAGGTACGCTCCGTCTTGACTTGGCTTCTTATCGTGAATTGGAAGCTTTCACTCAGTTCGGATCGGATCTGGATGAAGCTACTCAGGCTAAATTGAACCGTGGCCGCCGTACCGTAGAGGTACTTAAACAGCCGGTTCATCAACCGCTTCCTGTTGAGAAGCAGGTGCTGATTCTCTATGCTTTGACGCATGGTTTCTTGGATAGTGTCCCAGTCAATGATATCCTAGCTTTTGAACAGGCTATGTATGATTATTTTGATGTGCATCATGCCGATATATTTGAAACTATTCGTACGACTAAAGATCTCCCTGACGAAGCAGCACTCGATGCTGCTATCCAAGCCTTTAAAGATCAATCATCATTTGAATAAAGGGGGATGGATATATGGCCGGATCTCTTAGTGAAATTAAAACAAGAATCACATCAACAGAAAAAACAAGTAAGATTACAAGTGCCATGCAGATGGTATCAGCCGCTAAACTGACTAAATCTGAACAGGCGGCCAAAGATTTTCAGGTCTACGCTGCTAAGATTCGTCAAATCACCACAGATTTGCTGCGGGCAGAATTAACAAATGGCAGCGATAACCCTATGCTGGCTTCCCGTCCTGTCAAACGGACCGGCTATATTGTGATTACGTCTGATAAAGGTCTGGTTGGTGGTTATAATGCCAAAATTCTCAAGGCTGTCATGGACTTGATTGAGGATTACCATGCTGGAAAAGATGACTATGCGATCATCTCTATCGGTGGAACAGGAGCCGACTTTTTCAAGGCACGTGGGATTGATTTGGCTTTTGAATTACGGGGATTAGAAGATCAGCCTAGTTTCGATCAGGTATCACAAATCATTTCTCAGTCTGTTGAAATGTACAAACAAGAGCTTTTTGATGAACTCTATGTTTGCTATAACCATCACATCAACAGTCTAACCAGTCAGGTGCGTGTTGAGCAGATGCTGCCTATTGTTGACCTCGATGCTAATGAATCAGAAGAAGAGGCTGCTAATGCTTTTGAACTAGAACCCGATCGCAGTGCTATCTTGGAGCAGCTTCTGCCCCAGTATACTGAAAGTTTGATTTACGGTGCCATTGTTGATGCAAAGACAGCTGAGCATGCTGCGGGTATGACAGCTATGCAAACAGCAACAGATAATTCAAAAAACGTTATCAGTGACTTAACTATCCAATACAACCGTGCCCGTCAAGCTGCGATTACTCAAGAAATAACAGAGATCGTAGCGGGGGCAAATGCACTGGAATAAGATAGTTGAATAAGCTGACACCCTCAAGGTTGGGTCAAGATAAGCAGTGATTAGGTCATTGGCTTGTTTTGCCTCGGCCTCTGCGGGAAATATGACAAGGAAGGAAATTAGAATGAGCTCAGGCAAGATTGCTCAGGTTGTTGGACCGGTTGTCGACGTTAAGTTTGCTGCCGATGATAAACTCCCTGAGATAAATAATGCATTGGTCGTTTATAAAGACAGCGATAAAAAAGAAAAAATCGTGCTCGAAGTTGCTCTTGAATTGGGTGACGGCGTTGTACGTACCATTGCTATGGAGTCAACTGATGGGCTTACGCGTGGGCTGGAGGTTTTAGATACTGAGCGTCCAATCAGCGTACCAGTCGGTAAGGAAACATTGGGCCGAGTTTTCAATGTTCTTGGCGATACTATTGACCTTGAACAGCCTTTTGCAGAAGAAGCAGAGCGGGAACCGATCCATAAGAAAGCTCCTAGTTTTGATGAACTATCAACCTCATCAGAAATTCTGGAAACAGGGATTAAGGTCATTGACCTACTTGCCCCTTATCTAAAAGGTGGTAAGGTTGGCCTCTTTGGAGGAGCAGGAGTTGGTAAGACTGTCCTGATCCAAGAGTTGATCCACAATATCGCTCAAGAACACGGTGGTATTTCGGTATTTACTGGGGTTGGTGAGCGTACTCGTGAGGGTAACGACCTTTACTGGGAAATGAAGGAATCAGGCGTTATTGAAAAGACTGCCATGGTCTTTGGGCAGATGAATGAACCACCTGGAGCGCGTATGCGTGTTGCTCTTACTGGTTTAACTTTGGCTGAATATTTCCGTGATAGGGAAGGCCAAGATGTTTTGCTCTTTATTGATAATATCTTTCGTTTCACCCAAGCAGGTTCTGAAGTTTCAGCCCTCCTCGGACGGATGCCGTCAGCCGTTGGATACCAGCCAACCTTGGCGACTGAAATGGGACAATTGCAGGAGCGAATCACTTCAACCAAAAAAGGTTCGGTTACTTCCATTCAGGCTATTTACGTACCTGCTGATGACTATACAGACCCTGCTCCGGCAACAGCCTTTGCCCACTTGGATTCAACAACCAACTTGGAACGTAAATTGACCCAAATGGGGATTTATCCAGCCGTAGATCCACTGGCATCAAGTTCACGAGCCCTTGCTCCGGAAATTGTTGGTGAGGAACACTACCAAGTAGCCACAGAAGTACAGCGTGTGCTGCAACGTTATAACGAATTGCAGGATATTATTGCTATTCTTGGTATGGATGAGTTGTCAGATGACGAAAAGGTCCTTGTTGGCCGTGCTCGTCGGATCCAGTTCTTCCTCTCACAAAACTTCAACGTTGCTGAACAGTTTACAGGACAGCCCGGTTCTTATGTGCCAGTTGCTGAAACAGTTCGTGGATTTAAGGAAATTCTTGAAGGAAAATACGATGATCTACCTGAGGATGCCTTCCGCAGTGTTGGTCCAATTGAGGATGTTGTCGCAAAGGCTAAACAAATGGGTTTTTAATGAGGTGAAATTATGTCCGAAATGATGACCGTGCAAATTGTGACGCCGGATGGCATTCGGTATGACCACCATGCAACCTATATCTCGGTAACTACGACTGATGGTGAGATGGGGATCTTGGCTAACCATGTCAATACTATTGCTCCGCTGGCTGTACATGAGATGAAAATTCGCCGCGTTGATGATGATAACCATGTGGACTGGGTAGCTGTTAATGGCGGGATTCTTGAGATCAAGGACAATATGGTTACCATTGTAGCCGATTCGGCCGAGCGTGCTCGTGATATTGACATTTCACGTGCTGAACGTGCTAAACGGCGTGCTGAACAAGAGCTTGAACTAGCCGAGCAAGCCCATCAAATGGATGAAGTTCGTCGCGCTCAAGTGGCTCTGCGCCGTGCCCTTAATCGTATCAGTGTTGGAAATAAATAACGGCTTTTGTATCCCAACTGCTGTAAGTAAGCTGCTTATTACAAACTCTAAGTTTAAAAAGCTTAGAGTTTTTTTTACAGACAAATTTTCAAAAAATCTGTTAATTAAACTCGGGGTTAATTCCTGAAGAAAAGATAGCTTTCCTTGTATGCAAATAAACGTCGCCACTCTCCTGTTTTCTTGTTGGAAATTTTGTAAGCAAATCGCTCTCTGGATCTGAACGAGCAGTTCGGAAAACTTTGATTTTTTACAAAGGTGAAATTATAAGCTAACAGTTGTATTCCTACCTATGGACATGATAGAATAACAGCATGGATATTTTACAATCAATGATCCCTATTATCTGTCACATCTTTTTTATTCTCTTAAGTTATCAACTCTTAATAAGATTGGTAGATTGGGAAAAGTTTTTGAAGGTTAACCCTGATAATTTAGGGACTATCACCTTACTTGTCATGTTTTTAGCGATCGCTCTGGGTTACTTGGTCAGTAGTTTCTTCCTATCCATTATTTCGCTGAGTACAACGATTTTTACCACAATCCACTAACGTTAACTTTTGGTTATCTTATGATATAATAGTAAAAATACTTGGTAAAATTGGAGAATTACTTATGGATAAAATTATTATCAAAGGCGGACAAACACGCTTGCATGGTGAGGTAACGATCGAAGGGGCTAAGAATGCTGTTCTGCCCCTTTTAGCAGCGACTATTCTGCCATCAGAAGGTCAGACAGTTCTGCATAATGTTCCTATCCTGTCAGATGTCTACACTATGAATAATGTAGTACGTGGACTTAATGTGGGTGTGACCTTTGATGAAGATGAAAACAAAGTCACAGTTGATGCCAGAGGAGAGCTTTTGGATGAAGCCCCCTATGAGTACGTCAGCCAGATGCGGGCTTCCATTGTTGTACTAGGACCTATTTTGGCCCGCAATGGCCACGCTAAGGTATCGATGCCGGGTGGCTGTACGATCGGCAGTCGCCCTATTGACCTCCACCTCAAAGGGTTAGAAGCTATGGGAGCTAAAATCAGCCAAATTGGTGGTGATATTACAGCAAGAGCTGAAAAGCTTCAGGGAACAACGATTTACATGGATTTTCCTTCTGTTGGTGCTACTCAAAATTTGATGATGGCTGCCACTTTAGCTGAAGGGACGACAATTATTGAAAATGCAGCCCGTGAACCTGAAATTGTCGATCTTGCTATCCTCCTCAATAAAATGGGAGCCAATGTCAAAGGAGCAGGGACAGAAACTCTTACAATCAAAGGTGTAGAACAGCTTCATGGGACTGAGCATGATGTTGTGCAGGACCGTATTGAAGCTGGAACTTTTATGGTTGCAGCTGCTATGACTTCTGGAGATGTCTTGATTAAATCGGCTGTGTGGGAACATAATCGTCCCTTGATCTCTAAGTTGGTAGAGATGGGGGTCGAGGTGATCGAAGAAGCACGAGGAATTCGCGTTAAATCGGATATTAGCCGTTTAAAACCAGTCACCGTAAAAACCCTGCCTCATCCAGGTTTTCCGACAGACATGCAAGCTCAATTCACAGCTCTGATGGCTGTGGTGGCAGGTGAGTCGACTATGATTGAGACGGTTTTTGAAAATCGCTTCCAGCATCTTGAAGAAATGCGCCGCATGGGCTTGAACTCAGAAATTCTGCGCGATACAGCTATTATCCATGGAGGAGAAGAACTCCAAGGAGCACAAGTTATGTCAACGGACTTGCGTGCTAGCGCAGCTCTGATTCTCATCGGTATGGTAGCCAAGGGGACAACGACTGTTGGCAAACTCACGCATCTAGATCGGGGTTACTATAAATTCCACGAAAAATTGGCTGCTCTAGGTGCTGATATTGAAAGGGTGAATGGCTAATGTCAAATGTAGGTTGGGGTTATGTCAAACGTCAGCTAGGTCTGGTTTTGCTGGTAGTTTTCCTCTGCCTGTTTGTCTTTGTTCTAGGTTTGATCTTGGGCTATGCCGTACTTGGTCAAGGTCATAATCCCTTAGCTATTTTGTCACCGGAAAAATGGCAGTCCTTGGTTGACAAATTCACTGGACGCTAGTAAATGAGAAGCGTAAAAGACTCGATGGTCATTAGCCAGCGAGCCTTTTTAGAGAGATGAAATAAATGAAGAAAAAACGATTGAACAAGCGTGAACAAAAGGCGCTCTTGTCCCTTATCAGCTTAGCGATAGTACTGTTTCTCGGCTATGTGACAACCAATGAAAATATTTCTGATAAGAGTCCTCTTAAACAAGTTGCTTACCTTCTAACAGGTGATGAGGAAGAGACAGATAGTCCCAGTCAAAGCTTGGCTGAGGGGGTCCTGACTGGATCGGTCAAACAGCAGCTTGGTGGTGATATAAAGTGGAATGGGGCAGGTGCTTATGTGGTCAATGGAAATAGGACCAAACTCAATGCCCATGTCGCCAGTTCCCCCTATGTTAATAATCAGACCAAACAAGTGCAAGGACAAACAGTGCCTACAGTGGCTAATGCGCTTTTGTCCAAATCAACCCGCCAGTATCGCAGCCGTCAAGAAACTGGCAATGGCGCTACGGATTGGACACCAGCTGGTTGGCACCAACAAACTGGATTGACTGGTAAATATGATCATGCTATTGATCGTGGACATCTGATCGGCTACGCTTTGGGTGGCAGACTCAAAGGCTTTGATGCCTCAACCAGTAATCCTGCTAATATTGCCGTTCAGACAGCTTGGTCAAACCAGGCTAACAGTGAAGATTCCACGGGGCAAAATTATTATGAGAACCTCATTCGTCAGACCTTAGATCGGCGCAAACGTGTTCGCTACCGTGTTACTCTTATTTATGAAGGGGATAATCTGATTGCCAGTGGCCGTCATTTGGAAGCAAGATCTGATGATGGAAGCCTTGAATTTAATGTTTTTATTCCTAATATTCAGGAAGGTATAACACTGGATTACAAAACTGGTCAGGTAAGGAGGGCCAAGTAGCCTTTAAAGATAAGCGATGCTAATAATCCTAATGGCCAGATTAGAATCAAGAACGATAGATATTAAGGTTCCTGTTAAGAAATTCGCTTAACTTCTATGAAAAAAGTTTAGCTGTTTTGAAATTATTTTCTTGCACCCAATAACCTGCCGCTGTTTTTTCACTTTTTGCCTGCTTTTTTATCCCCTTTTTTTATCGTAATAATTGCCTTTGCTTCCCCAAATGCTTGTAAGTGAGTGCCTTACCTGCAATCAGGTGCTACTACTCTCTGTTTAAAGCTTGGCAAGAGTTTACTGGCTGATAAAATTAACTTGTCAGCCTTTGCTTTTTTTGATAGAATAAGGCTAATTGAATAGAGGTCTGTGAGACTAGTAGCTTGGTGGCACTTTAAAGGGAATGTGAATCGTTGACTGGAAGTTCACTAAAGGAAAACCTTGTGAATTCACTCGCGTTAAAGACTTGATCAAATTAAGGTCCAGCATACTGGATGAAAACGGATGGTACCGCGTGTCAACGCTCCGCTGATAGAGGAGTAGTAGGCAGGCGGTTTTTTAGTATCGCTTTCATCTCAAGAGGTCTGAATCAATCATGAAAGGAAACCTGTAATGGATTTACAAAAAGAGTTAGAAGAGTTAAAAATTTCAACCAAGGCTAAACTCAAGGAAATGAATGGCAATCACAGCAAGGAATTGCAAGAGCTGAGGGTTGCTGTTTTAGGGAAGAAGGGGTCTTTGACGGAGCTCCTTAAAGGGCTGAAAGACCTATCAAGTGAGATGCGTCCAGTCATTGGTAAGCAAGTCAACGAAGTGCGCGATGTTTTGACTCAGGCTTTTGAAGAGCAAGCTAAGATTGTTGAGGCTGCTAAGATTCAAGCCCAATTGGAGTCAGAAACACTGGATGTGACACTGCCAGGGCGCAAGGTTAATCTTGGGAACCGCCACATTTTGACGCAAATATCTGAGGAAATTGAGGATATTTTCCTCGGTATGGGCTTTCAAGTTGTTGATGGGTTTGAAGTTGAGAGTGACTACTACAATTTTGAGCGGATGAATCTGCCTAAGAACCATCCTGCGCGCGATATGCAAGATACTTTCTACATTACTGAGGATATCTTGCTGCGGACACATACCAGTCCAGTTCAGGCCCGGACCTTGGATCAGCATGATTTTTCACAAGGCCCTCTTAAAATGATTTCACCGGGGCGTGTATTTCGACGCGATACCGATGATGCTACTCATTCGCACCAATTCCATCAGATTGAAGGTCTTGTTGTCGGAGAAAATATCTCGATGGGGGATCTCAAGGGGACCCTGCAGCTGATTAGCCAAAAAATGTTCGGTGAAGATCGGAAAATCCGTCTGAGACCATCGTATTTCCCTTTTACTGAACCATCAGTAGAAGTAGATGTTTCCTGCTTCAAGTGTGGAGGCCAAGGTTGCAATGTCTGCAAGAAAACTGGCTGGATTGAGATCCTAGGTGCTGGTATGGTTCATCCGCGAGTCCTTGAAATGTCTGGTGTCGATTCAGAGAAATATTCAGGCTTTGCCTTTGGTCTAGGGCAAGAACGCATTGCTATGTTACGTTACGGTATCAATGATATCCGTGGTTTCTATCAAGGCGATGTTCGGTTTTCCGCCCAGTTTAAATAAGCCTAAGTAAAAGGGAGAAAAGGTTTTGACTATTGTATTGAAAACCGTTAGCCTAAACGAGGCTAACACCTTGAGAGAACTCTCTATGCAAACCTTTCGCGAAACCTTTGCCCACGATAATACTGAGGAGCAGCTGCAGGCTTATTTTGATTCTGCCTTAGCTCTCGAACGTTTAAGGGAAGAACTTGCCTGCTCAGAATCTAGCTATACCTTTGCGGAAGTTGATGGACAAAAGGCAGGTTTCCTTAAGACCAATACGGGCTCTGCTCAGACTGAGACAGAACTGGATGATGCTTTTGAAATCCAAAGGATTTATGTCCTGCAAAAGTTTCAGGGATTAGGAATCGGTAAAATGCTCTTTGAATTTGCCTTGAAAGAGGCAAAAAAATCAGGTGCTTCTTGGGTCTGGTTAGGTGTTTGGGAAAAGAATTTTAAGGCACAGAGATTCTATGCCAAGTATGGTTTTGAAAAATTCAGCCAGCATGCCTTTCCGGTTTCAGAGGATAAGGTTGATGTAGACTGGCTGCTCAAGAAAAAATTGAAATAACTGAAAGGAAATGGATGCGGATAAAAAGTTTGGAAGGACAAAGGGGAACTCGATATGATAGGGTTTCTGTTTCCAACTGTTTTTAAAGATATCCGTTGGTAGTAATATGCTTGTATCATATAAGTGGTTAAAAGAGTTAGTTGATGTTGATGTAACAACGGCTGAACTTGCTGAAAAGATGTCGACAACAGGTATCGAAGTAGAAGGTGTGGAAATACCAGCTGAGGGTTTATCGAAACTTGTAGTGGGAGATGTTTTATCCTGTGAAGATGTTCCGGATACTCACCTTCATCTTTGTCAAGTGGATACTGGTGAGGAAGAACCGCGTCAGATTGTCTGCGGTGCTCCAAACATCAAGGCTGGAGTCAAGGTTATTGTCGCCTTACCGGGCGCCCGTATCGCTGATAATTATAAAATCAAAAAAGGGAAAATCCGCGGTCTGGAATCGCTGGGAATGATCTGTTCCCTGCAGGAACTGGGCTTGTCAGACAGTATTATCCCTAAAGAATTTTCCGATGGGATCCAAATCTTGCCTGAATCAGCTGTCCCTGGCGACAGCATCTTTCCTTATCTTGATTTGGATGATGAAATCATTGAGTTGGCGATTACTCCTAATCGTGCTGATGCTTTATCGATGCGCGGTGTTGCCTATGAAGTAGCTGCCATCTATGACAAAACTGTCCATTTTCCTGAAAAGCAGCTCAGCGAAAATGGCCAGCCAGTTGCTGAACACTTATCGGTGGCTATCGAGTCAGATAAGGTATTAACTTATCAAGCCCGTCTGGTGGATAATGTTACCGTAGCACCGAGTCCTCAGTGGCTGCAAAACTTGCTCATGAATGCAGGGATTCGTCCTATCAATAACGTGGTTGACGTGACCAACTATGTTCTGCTGTATTTCGGTCAACCCATGCATGCTTTCGACTATGATAAGTTTGAAGATAAAAAGATTGTCGCTCGCTCAGCGCGTGCAGGTGAAAGTCTGCTTACCCTTGATGGTGAAGAGCGCGACCTGACGCAGAAAGATCTAGTCATCACCGTTGCCGATAAGCCAGTAGCCTTAGCCGGTGTCATGGGCGGACAGTCTACAGAGATATCTGCTGACTCTAAGAAGGTAGTACTGGAAGCCGCGGTTTTTGATGGCCAAACAATTCGTAAAACCAGTAGCCGCCTCAACCTCCGTTCAGAAAGTTCTTCACGTTTTGAAAAAGGAATCAACTATGATACCGTTTCAGAGGCGCTTGATTTTGCGGCAGCTATGCTGCAGGAATTAGCTGGGGGCAGTGTCCTATCTGGAAGTGTCTCAGCAGGCAGCTTGCCAACAAACCCAGTAGAAGTCTCCACTAGTCTTGAATATGTCAATGTTCGTCTGGGAACTCAGTTAACCTACGCAGACATTGAGGCTATCTTCACTCGACTCGGATTTCCTGTCGCTGGCAGCAGCGAGGCCTTTACTGTTTCTGTGCCCCGTCGTCGCTGGGATATCGCTATTCAGGCAGACTTGGTTGAAGAAATTGCCCGTATCTATGGCTATGATAAATTGCCGACGACCTTGCCAGAAGCGTCTGGAACGGCTGGTGAACTGACAGCGATGCAAAAACTGCGTCGTAAGGTTCGCACTCTTGCCGAAGGCGCTGGTCTATCAGAGATTATTTCCTATGCTCTGACCACGCCTGAGAAGGCAACCGAATTTACAATGGCACCAAGCCAAGTAACGGAGTTGATGTGGCCAATGAGCCTTGAGCGCTCTGCTCTCCGCCAAAACATCATCTCTGGGATGCTGGATACTGTGGCTTATAATGTAGCTCGTAAGAACAGCGATGTTGCTATTTACGAAATTGGTAAAATTTTTGAACAAGAAGGCAATCCAAAAGAAGACCTGCCTCGTGAGTTGGAAACCTTTGCCTTTGCGATGACTGGCCTAGTCGCCGATAAGGATTTCCAAACTGAGGCAACTCCAGTTGATTTCTTCCATGCTAAGGGAATTATTGAGGCTCTCTTTGATAAATTAGATCTGACAGTCGAGTTTGCAGCTGATAAGAGTTTAACAAGCATGCATCCCGGTCGTACAGCTACTGTTTCGCTGGATGGCCATGTGGTTGGTTTTGTTGGACAGGTTCACCCTGAGGTGGCTAAGGCCTATAGCATTCCTGAAACCTATGTTGCCGAGTTAAACCTGACAGCAGTGGCAGCTGCCTTACAACCAGCTGCAGCCTTTATAGATATCACCAAATTCCCTGCAGTGTCGCGCGATATCGCCCTTCTGGTTGATCAATCTATCAGTCACAAGACCATTGTACAAGCAATTGTAGCAGCAGGGGTTAAACGCCTGAGTGATATTAGACTCTTTGATGTCTACGCAGGTGCTAATCTTGGTCAAGGTAAGAAGTCAATGGCCTATAGTTTAACTTTCCAAAATCCAAAGGATAATTTAACAGATGAGGAAGTTGCTAAGTATATGGAGAAAATTACCAAATCACTGACGGAAAATGTTAATGCGGAAATTCGTTGATTGCTAAATAATCTAAAAGCAGCTCTAGCACTTGTTTGCTAGGGCCGCTTTCAATGTATTCAGAAATTTGGAGAGTTGAGATTTGTGTCTAACTTCATTTTAGAACTTTCAAAAACGATGAAAGGCACTGAAAAAACAACATTTGAGGACAAAAGTATTGTAATTAATAGAAAATTTGCTAGAATATAAAAGAGTGTTTGCAAAAACAAATACTAATTTAAACTATCTTTATTGGGAGGAAGATTGAAATGGGAAAACGTTCACAGCGCTTCTCCATCAGAAAGTATAGCTTTGGGGCAGCGTCTGTCCTGCTGGGTACAGCTTTACTGGCTGCAGGAGGAGTACAAGTAAAAGCAGAGGACGCTAATTTGGGGGCAGCAGCCCCGTCAGCTGTTGATGATGGGAGCAGTACAGCTGATCAACCAGCGGTTCCAGCAACCAATGAAGGAGTTTCCGAAACAGACTCCATTCAAACTCGTGTTGTTGGTGTAGATGACAACGGTACTACCGTTACGACAACTTCAGAGGTGACCTCATCTGGCTTGGAGAAGGCTAAAGCAGCTGCTCAAGAGCAGGGTATCCAAGTTGAAGAAACCCCGCCCCAGCTTCAGCCGTCAGTAGAGGCAGCAGTTGCTGACAACAATGTTCAAACTCAAGAAATCAATCAAACACTGAATGATTACCAAGTTGCTAGAGCCCAGTACCAAGCTGCTGTTGAGAATTACAACAAGGCTAAATTAGAATTTGACAATAAGACTGCTGAGAAGGAAAAGGCTGATCAAATCAATGCTCAGAATAAGGCTGCCTATGAACAAGCGATGGCTGTTTATAAGCAAGCGCAAGCAGATTATGAAGCCGCGCTCGCTCAGTATAATGCTGATAAGAAAAAATACGATACAGATAAGGCTAACTACGATAGCAAGGTCGCCGAGAAGGCGGAAGCCGACCGCATCAATGCGGAGAACGAGGCCAAGTATCAAGAAGCGTTAGCGGCATATAATACAGCTAAAGCCCAGTATGATGCCGATAAAGCTAAGTACGACCAAGATAAGGCCAAGTACGACGCTGATAAAGCTGACTACGATAGCAAGGTCGCCGAGAAGGCGGAAGCCGACCGCATCAATGCGGAGAACGAGGCCAAGTATCAAGAAGCGTTAGCGGCATATAATACAGCTAAAGCCCAGTATGATGCCGATAAAGCTAAGTACGATACAGATAAGGCCAAGTACGACGCTGATAAGGCTAACTACGATAGCAAGGTCGCCGAGAAGGCGGAAGCCGACCGCATCAATTCGGAAAACGAGGCCAAGTATCAAGAAGCGTTAGCGGCATATAATACAGCTAAAGCCCAGTATGATGCCGATAAAGCTAAGTACGATACAGATAAGGCCAAGTACGACGCTGATAAGGCTAACTACGATAGCAAGGTCGCCGAGAAGGCAGAAGCCGACCGCATCAATGCGGAAAATGAGGCCAAGTATCAAGAAGCGTTAGCGGCATATAATACAGCTAAAGCCCAGTATGATGCCGATAAAGCTAAGTACGACCAAGATAAGGCCAAGTACGACGCTGATAAAGCTAACTATGATAGCAAGGTCGCCGAGAAGGCGGAAGCCGACCGCATCAATGCGGAGAACGAGGCCAAGTATCAAGAAGCGTTAGCGGCATATAATACAGCTAAAGCCCAGTATGATGCCGATAAAGCTAGGTACGATACAGATAAGGCCAAGTACGACGCTGATAAGGCTAACTACGATAGCAAGGTCGCCGAGAAGGCAGAAGCCGACCGCATCAATGCGGAAAACGAGGCCAAGTATCAAGAAGCGTTAGCGGCATATAATACAGCTAAAGCCCAGTATGATGCCGATAAAGCTAAGTACGATACAGATAAGGCCAAGTACGACGCTGATAAGGCTAACTACGATAGCAAGGTCGCCGAGAAGGCGGAAGCCGACCGCATCAATGCGGAAAACGAGGCCAAGTATCAAGAAGCGTTAGCGGCATATAATACAGCTAAAGCCCAGTATGATGCCGATAAAGCTAGGTACGACCAAGATAAGGCCAAGTACGACGCTGATAAAGCTAACTATGATAGCAAGGTCGCTGAGAAGGCGGAAGCCGACCGCATCAATGCGGAGAACGAGGCCAAGTATCAGCAGGAATTGGCTCAATATCAGGTTGATAAAGAGCAATATGACAAGGATCTTGCTGATTACAATACAAAACTCTTAGAGTACGAAACTGCTCTGAAACAGTACGAAAACGCCAAAGAGGCTTATGATAAATTCTTAGCTGACCAAGGATTATCAGCTGAAGCTGCTGCACAGGAATTGACATTCTTGCGTGAACCAACTGCAACACATAAGATTGAAGGCATTAGTAGTTATCTGACTAAGGCTGCTCAAGAACGTCTGGCCTCTAAGGGTGGGGTTGAGCAGTACCAATCTAATGAATTGGCAGATGGTGAAGTTGTTTCAGAAAGTCCTTACTCTGATAAAGAATCTGAATGGATTCAAATCAAGGTAGGTGATAAGTTCTCTGTCACCTATGATGGGCTTTCACAATCTAAAATGCTGGTTGAAGGTGTTCAACGCGATATCAGCAGAGTTATTTACCGCTACGAAATCGTGAACTTGCCTTCTTACGATAAGAAGGGAATCGCCAAGGTTGATGCTGACCCCACGGTTACGCTAACGGTTGGGGCATCATCAGATACGCAAGAGCCAGTCAAAGTAGCCGTTGATATTGAATTCTACGATAAAGATGGCAAGATGTATGACCTATCACAGCGTAAAGCTATCATTGCATTGAACTCTCTTAACCACTGGAAGGGAGCTGCTTATATTGATAGTGGTGATAAACCTCGTGCTTTAACTGTTGAAGCCAAAGATGTTAATGGCAATATGGTCCGTGGTACTTGGGATCCCTACGCTGACGGCAGCTCTCCAAGTATGGAAAATGGAGGGGTTGTTGTCAAATCAGGCCGTGCTGATTTTGCTGGCAAGACTGTCGAGGTTTCGCAGGACAATCCTCTTAGAATTATCGCTCAGAAGGCTAGCTGGAATGGTCATAGTTGGATTGTAGAAAAAGAAACGACCATATTCGGTAACGCTGTATATGCCTCAGGTGGTGGCAACGGTCATTCAACTGGTACTGATGAATATAGATTTGATGGGAAAGATGATATTCTCGGAACCTATGTCGTTGATCAGACAACCGGTGTTATTACGTTTACCCCTAAAAGAAAATTCCAATCAACAGAGCACCAAGAGTTTGTTGACATTGGTAATAAAGGTTTTGTAGCAATTCCTAATTCAAGTGTTACTTACGATCCAAACACGAAGCAAGTAACTTCTGAAAACGAGAATCAGTATATTGAAAATGGCGCAGTTTTCAATGGTGAGACAACACCAACACTGCGTGGATGGGATGACCCTGACTCCCCTTATCTTTACTATGGTGGTGCAGGTGTTCGTATGACCGACGGTCACTTGGTTTTCACTGCTCAGGGGGCTAATGCGGATGGTGCCCCAACAGTTTATTGGTTTGCCATTAACTCAAATGTTGGATTCCCTAAAAATCCAGGTGAAGAGCCAAAAGTGCCAACCAAGCCAACGCCGCCGACAGCGCCAACCCCACCGACTAAGGTCATCGTTGAAGTACCAGACGAGCCGACGGAACCGGACGCGCCAACGCCGCCGACAGCGCCAACGCCGCCGACTAAGGTCATCGTTGAAGTTCCAGATGAGCCGACGGAACCGGATGCGCCGACCCCACCGACGGCGCCAACGCCGCCGACTAAGGTCATCGTTGAAGTTCCAGACGAGCCGACGGAACCGGATGCGCCGACCCCACCGACAGCGCCAACGCCGCCGACTAAGGTCATCGTTGAAGTTCCAGACGAGCCGACGGAACCGGACGCGCCAACACCGCCGACGGCGCCAACGCCGCCGACTAAGGTCATCGTTGAAGTTCCAGACGAGCCGACGGAACCGGATGCGCCGACCCCGCCGACAGCGCCAACGCCGCCGACTAAGGTCATCGTTGAAGTTCCAGACGAGCCGACGGAACCGGATGCGCCGACCCCGCCGACAGCGCCAACGCCGCCGCGCAAGACCATCATTGAAGTTCCAGAAAAGCCGACGGAACCGGATGCGCCGACCCCGCCGACAGCGCCAACGCCGCCGACTAAGGTCATCGTTGAAGTTCCAGACGAGCCGACGGAACCGGATGCGCCGACCCCACCGACAGCGCCGACGCCGCCAACAACAATCAATGTCGAAGTTCCAGCAGAACCAACACCGCCAACCGAGCCAAAGGTTCCAACTGTAAGATGGCATAAGAACTATATTGTTGAAGTTGTTGAAAAACCAAAGCCAGGTATTCCAACGACTGATCTACCTAAGGATCCAGCACCATTTACGCCTGTGCCTGTACATAGTACACCGCAACCACCTGCTTCACAAACACCAGTTGGGACATTACCAGAAACTGGTGAAACCACTAGCTATGGTGTGGCAGCCTTTGGTGTTGGTATTATAGCCTTTACACTAGCAACTCTCATGGCTTCTTATAAGCGCAAAGAAGATTGAGATTGCCTAGCAGATTTAATAGCTGATAAGCAATAGCTAAAAAGACTGATTCTCCTCTAAGTGAGAGATCAGTCTTTTTGTTTCTTCTTATTATGAAGGAGTTTCTTCACCAACTGCAGAGGATCCTTTATATTAATTAATATCTGAAAGGGTTTAAATTCTAATTCTCCTATTGCAAGAATTTCAGCCTTCCAAACTACTTTATGCTAATAGTAAAAAGGCAGTCAGATGGCAATGATTAAAAAAAATCCAGGCTGCCTAGGCTGGGTCTTCTCTAGGCTAGTATTTTGTGCCTAATCTGTATTGACAACAATTTAGGACTTGCGCTAGGTCAGTGGGAGACATATTTGGTATTAAAATACTAAATATAGTGAAACCAATTTGTCGTGAAAACTAGCTAAAGATGTTACAATGAGAAAAAATTTAAGAGGTGATAGTATGTATCATACGGAAATTTTGGGTGACCGTCTTTATCACAGTCAGTCTGCAGGTTATGGTCAATCTGTTGAATTGTTTGGTGGGGTCAATGATGGAGAAACACCAGTCAGTCTGCTCAATGTAGCCCTTGCCTCCTGTGTCACCATGTGCATTCAGGGATACTTTAAACGTTATGAAAATATTGATAGTCTTCCGATTAGGGTAAAGTCTGATCTCGATTATGATGCTGGCCGCTTTGCCTTAGAGCTTGATATTGATAGGAATTTAACAGATCAGGATCACTCGGATATTGTAGCTTATATCAATGAAAAATGTCGGGTGAGCAAGCTACTGCGGGAGAATATAGCCTTAGAGTTTACTTTTTCCTCCTAGATTACCGCATGTTCTAGGTGGTCTTATTAATCAAAGACCAGTTCGTTCCTGTCGTTTTGGCTCCCAAAGTCTAGCTAGAGATTTTTCAGCCTGCTTTGATTATTGAATCAGTTCAGGATGTAGAGTTTCACCTATACACGCAAGGGTGATTCTAGACCAGTGCTGATGGGATCCGATGGGCGGATCGTCCAACTGTAGCCAAGGGATAAATTGGGATTGGCTAGCAATGAAAACTTAGATTTCTTCTTTCAAACTTTTTGCTTTTCTTTTTTTCTAGTGGTGTTAAAATGTAGGTGTAAATAGAAAGAAGGCGGTTACATGATTGATGAAACAGTTCGCTATCAAGCACTGTCATCACAGGAACTATACGACCAGCTTAATACGAGACAGACTGGTTTGCACAGTGAAGAAGTTCACCGACGGCAGGAGCAGTTTGGCAAGAACCTTCTGGCAGAAGCCAAGCAAGAATCCAAACTATTGCGTTTTCTAAAGAATTTTACCAGTCTGATGGCCCTCTTACTCTGGACGGGCGGACTGGTGGCTATATTGACAGGGACTATTGAGCTAGGAATTGCCATCTGGTTGGTCAATGTCATCAATGGTATTTTTAGTTTTATTCAGGAGAATCGCGCTCAGAAGGCAACTGAAGCCTTGAAAAACTTGCTACCTTCCTATGCTCGCGTTGTTCGCGACGGCATTGAGCAAAAGATTTTAGCAGAGGATTTAGTGCCTGGTGATGTCCTCCTTATTGAGGAAGGTGATAAAATTTCAGCCGATGCTCGGATTCTTATGGCGACAGACTTGCAGGTTAATCAATCTGCCTTGACTGGTGAGTCTAACCCTGTCCGCAAGCATGATAAAACAGTAACAGATAGTGATGTTACAGCACTGGAAGCTGATAATTTAGTCTTTGCGGGGACGACGGTTTCCAATGGCTCTGCCCGAGTTTTAGTCACTCAGATTGGTATGCAGACAGAGTTTGGCAAGATTGCTCATTTAACTCAGGATGTTGCCGATGATAAAAGCCCGCTGCAAAAAGACGTTGATCGTCTGACCAAGCAGATTTCTCTTATTGCGATGAGCGTTGGAATTTTCTTCTTTATTGCCTCAGTTTTCTTTGTCAAGGAGCCGATTGCTAGAGCCTTTATCTTTTCACTGGGGATGGTTGTAGCCTTTATCCCAGAGGGTTTGCTGCCGACGATTACACTGTCTTTAGCTATGGCTGTTCAGCGCATGGCTAAGGAAAATGCCCTTGTTAAAAAATTAGCATCGGTAGAGACCTTGGGTGAGACCACTGTTATCTGTTCGGACAAAACAGGAACTTTAACCAAAAATGAAATGACTGTCCACAATGTTTGGACCCTCAAAAAGGAATACAAGCTGACTGGTTTGGGCTATGCGCCAGTAGGGCAGGTGCTTTTACACGGTCAAGAGGTCGCAGCAGCACAGGATACCGATCTCAACTGGATTCTGCGAGGGGCGACTCTCTGCAGCAATGCTAAAATCAGCAATCCAAGTAGCGATAATCCCAATTACACCGTGCTGGGCGATCCGACTGAGGCCTGCTTAGAAGTAGCCGCTCAGAAGGCTGGGATTGATTTGTCTGATAATGAGAGAGACAATTACCGACTAAAAGAGCTGCCTTTTGATTCTGATCGCAAGCGCATGACAACCTTCAATCATCTAGCGCAAGCGATTGAAGGTAAATCGACAGCGTCTTTTACCAAGGGCGCGCCTAAGGAAATTCTGGAGCTCAGTCCCTATATTCGTGAGAATGGCCGCATCAGAAGCCTCAGTGACAGTGAAAAAGCGGCAATTTTACGAGCCAATGATGCCTATGCCCAACGAGGGCTCAGGGTTTTGGCGCTGGCCTGCCGGCTCTACGATAACGAAGACAAGATTGAGGCCGCTACGATAAAAACCGCAGAAAGCAACATGATCTTCATGGGTTTGTTAGTGATGCAGGATCCACCGCGCGAAGGCGTCAAAGAAGCCGTTGCTAAATGCCATGCAGCTGATATTCGGATTATCATGATGACAGGGGACTACGACCTGACTGCTGTCAGCATTGCTAAGAGTATTGGTATTGTTAAAACCGAACAACCACGAGTTATCAGTGGCCGTATCCTAACAGAGATGTCTGATGCGGAATTGCAAGAAGCCCTCAAGGATGAAGTCATTTTTGCTCGGATTGCTCCGGAACAAAAATTCCGTATTGTCACCAATCTTCAGGCACTTGGCCATGTTGTCGCTGTAACTGGTGATGGGGTCAATGATGCCCCTGCTCTGAAAAAGGCTGATATTGGTGTCGCAATGGGGATCACAGGAACCGATGTCGCCAAGGAAGCTGCTGATATGATTTTGACAGATGATCATTTTACCTCTATTGTTAAAGCTATTGAAGAAGGTCGCAGTATTTACAATAACCTGCGCAAATTCCTCAGCTATATCTTTAACAGCAATACTTCAGAAGCTGTGCCGTCGGCGGTCTTTCTCTTTTCTAGGGGATTAGTTCCTCTGCCTTTGACGGTTATGCAAATTTTAGCGATCGACTTAGGAAGCGATCTGATGCCTGCTCTAGGTTTAGGTGTTGAACAGCCTGAGGAAGGTATCATGAGTCAGCCACCGCGTGCCAAGTCTGACCGTCTGGTCAACCGCAAGATATTAATCAAGTCTTTTATCTGGTACGGTGGTATGGAAGCCCTTGTTGCTATGGCTGCTTTCTTCTCAGTTTATGCCTTTCATGGAGAGCTGGGCAGCGCTCTAGCTAGCAGTGGCAGTCTCTATCGTGAGGCTACAACAATGACCTTAGGAGCGATTATTTTTAGCCAGATCGCTCAAGTCATGAACTGTCGCACACAGACCCAATCTATTTTTAAGCGGGGTTTTTTCACCAACCGTACCATTAATCTTGGACTGGCACTGGAGATTATGCTTTTTTGCCTTCTGGCTTATGTCCCTCTTCTCAACGGTCTCTTTAATACAGCCCCCATTAACAGACTAGAGTGGGGCATCCTTATTCTCTGCCCAATTCCAATCTTCCTGATTGAGGAAGCCAGAAAGGCTTGGCTACGCCGAAAATATAACACTTAATTTGACGGTTCGTCTCATAAAAGAGGCCCCGATTCCATTCGGAATTGGGGTCTCTTCAAAATAATCTAAAGTTGGAAGAAAGCAGGTCAGTTAGTCACACTCAGCCTATGCGACTGGGATTGCCATCGGCATCGAAGTGATAGAGGATACCATCAATAGTGTAATCTCCATCTTTAGCCTGTACGCCGTCTTTATTAAAATAGCGCTGAGTATTATCAATGGTTTGCCAGCCGGTTAACATGTGACCTTCCTTATTAAAGTAGTACCAATTGCCCCCTATTTCTTTATATTGGCTGGTGATAGGGTTACCATCTTCATTAAAGTAGTAGGTCTTACCATCAATAGTCTGGCTGCTGTTGGTAATGGCAAAACCGTCTTGACTGAAGTAGTAGATCTTGCCGTCAACTGTTATTAACTTGTCTCTAATGGCATAACCCTCTTGGTCAAAATAGAGGTAACCTGTCTTAATATCGCCAAGGTGGGGCCGCAGTGGATGATAGTTAATGGAACCCCAATAAAGTTTGTTGCGCGCCAGCGTATGGTCATCATTGATTAAGATAGGATCAACATTAGCTGAAACATCGTCTAATGTAAGACCAGGGGTCAGCAGTTCTCCTCGATAATCATAGGCCTTACCATCTTTGCCAATTTTAACGAGGAAATTATTATAATAGATTTTTGAAAAATGGTATTCCTCACCGTTGATATACTGAACGCCGCTGACCTTTTGGCCAGTTTTATCATCAATGAAGACGTGTCCGTAGCCATTGCCAGACCTTTCAAAATGGCCGGTGATGCTAGGATGTTCTTCGTTTTGGTTACCAGATGGATTGCCGTTATCGTCAAAATGGTAGAGCAGGCCGTCAATTGTCTTATCGATGTTTTTAGCTTGGACACCGTTATCATCAAAGTAACGTTTGGTACCATCAATAGTCTGCCAGCCAGTCAGCGCTTGACCGGTGTCTTTATCAAAGTAGTACCACTTGTCGCCATCATTTAGATAGCTTCCTTTGAGAATATCACCTTCGTGGTCATAAAAACCAAAGTGATAGAGTTTGTAGTCTATCCTGCGGAAGCCTTCAGTAACTTGAGCATAGTCATCACCAAAGAAGTAAAGTTTACCATCAATGGTCTTAAACCCCTTTGCCCTGCTGCCATCTTCGTTGCGGTAATAAGTCTTGCCCTTGTGGGTGTAGAGGCCGCTTGGCAGGGTGTAGACTTGACCATCCATTGTGAAGGGATTGCCGTTATCATCAAAGCGTAAAACACGACCTTCAATAGTATAGATACCATTCTTTGCTTGGATACCAGTTTCATCATCAAAGAAGCGCAGGGTACCGTCAATAGTCTGCCAAAATTTCAGTGGCTGACCGTTATCCTTATCCAGATAATACCAATTTCCATCAACTTCGGCATATGCACCCTTGACCTGAGAACCATCTGGCCTAAAGAAGTAGGTGTTTCCTTGAAAAGTTTTCAGCCCCGTCAGAAGTTGACCAGTTTCATCAGCACAGTACCAAGTAACCTCATGATCGGGGGTAAAAAATTGGTTTTCAACCAGTTGGCCATTATCTTGGAAGTAGTACAGCTTACCATCAATCGTCTGGAAACCGGTTAGATTTTGACCGCTACCGTCACTGTAAAATTTACCAGTATCCCCTTTGTGCCAGCCAGCGGTAGTAAGTGTAGCGCTAACCATATTTTCAGTGTCCATTCGAGCGTTTTGGTTGAATGCGTGGGTCTCACTGACGATTCCAGAACTGTTTTGACCTTCCTGATGTTTAGGCATGTCAGTGTCAGAATTTGCTTTTGAAATTCCAGAACTGCTAGAGTCTGAAACAGCTGCCGCCCCAGTATTAGCATCAACCGTAGAGCTTTCAGTACCACGTTCAGCCCTCTTGTCATCTAGTTCTTGCTCTCCCTCGGCAGAAGCCGACTGAGTACCTTCTGAATCAGTATTCTTAGCATCTTCTTGAACCTGAGACTTAGCTTCAAAAGCTGTCACCGTTTCAGCGGTTTTATCATCAGTGATGAAACCAGTCTCAGTTGCTTTAGCAGGACTGGCGTTGCTCGTCTGACTGCTTGGAACAGAGTCACTTACAGGAGCTGTCGTTTGATCTGCACTGACTCTCACAGCTCCCAGACCAGTTAGCATCACTACCATGGTTGCGATGGCTACCCAGTGTTTTTTTACCTTGTGCATTTTAATGCGTCGTTTGATTTCCATAGTTAGCCTCCTTCTAATGGCTGAAGAGAAAAGCTCTAACGACTTGTCTTATAGCTGCCCAATCATCAGCAGCTTGGATTATAAATATTAAAGCTTTCTCAAAATTATTATATCACTGTATGGAAACGTTTACAATGCTAATTGTTAGAGTTGATTGTTGCATAAAAATAAATTGTCAGAAAACTATTTTTTGTGTTGAAATTGTCTGAATTTTTTGCTATACTGGTTTTTGTAATAGGAAAACGACGAGAGAACAAGCGCCAAATCAACTGCCAGAGAGTTCCGTTGCTGAAAAAGGGACACAGGTTTGGCCACACAGTCTTGAGTGCAGGTGCGAAGCTTATAGTAGTGCCTGACGGGTGGTTTCGTTAATAACCAGAAGTCTATGACTTCACGAGGAAAGATAGGTGACTGTCTTTCGAATTGAGGTGGAACCACGTTGCGACGTCCTTGCAAAAATTTTTGCGAGGGCTTTTTTGTTAAATAGCTAGTGCATCAGGAGGTTTTTATGATTAGAGGTCTGAGAGAGATTGAGCCTTATACAGCTGGTAGTCAGCCCCAGGGTAAACGAATTATTAAGCTGAATACCAATGAAAATGCCTACTCACCTAGTCCTAAGGTGGCGGATGCTTTGAAGGCATTTGACAGCGCCGATTTGCGCAAATATTCTACACTCACTCAAGAAGAACTGCGTCAGTCCTTGTCTGCTCATTTAGGAGTGGCAGCTGATCAAATTATCCTCGGTAACGGTTCCGATGATATCCTTTCCATGGCTTTTTTGGCTTTCTTTAACAATGATGAACCAATTTTATTTCCAGATTTAACATACGGTTTTTATAAGGTTTGGGCCAACTTATATGATATTGCCTATCGTGAGGTGCCGCTGACCAGTCAATTTGAGATAGCCCCATCAGATTACCAGACATTAAACGGCGGTCTTGTTGTCGCTAATCCAAATGCCCCCACAGGTATTTATAAGCCTTTGGATGAACTGGAAAAGATCATTCAGGCAAATCAGGATGTCGTTGTTATTATTGACGAGGCCTACATTAACTTCGGTGGTAAGACCGCCCTGCCTCTGCTGGAAAAATACAAAAACGTTTTTATCACGCGCACTTTCTCAAAAGATGCTTCTCTAGCAGGTTTGCGTGTAGGCTATGGGGTTGGCAGCCCCGAGTTGATCAAGGTTATCGAGGCTGTCAAAAACTCGGTCAACCCTTACGCCGTTGATAGCATAGCAGAAAAATTAGCTCTAGCGGCTGTAGATGACTGGGATTACTACAGCAATAACTGTCAAAAAATTGTTAAAACCCGCGATTGGTTTGTAAAGGAGCTCGAAGCTATCGGATTTACTGTCCTGCCGAGTTCGGCCAATTTTGTTTTGGTTAAGCCGGCTCTAGCAGCTCAGGAGCTCTTTCAGTATTTACAGACTAAGAATATCTATGTCCGTTATTTCCCTAGAGTAGAGAGAATTAAGGAATATTTACGTATCTCTATCGGTCGACAGGAAGAAATGGAGAAAGTCATAATGATCATTCAAGAGGTAGTTTCATGAAAAAAACAACATTACCAGTAGGTATGCACGACAAATTATTCAAGAGGGCTGCGACCATGTATCGCTTAGAACGTGATATCAGTGATTTATTGATAGAACGACAGTTCAGGCGCATCGAAACACCGACTTTGGAGCATACAGAAGTATTTGGAGATGAGTTAAAAAACACCCACTATCATCTTTTTGATAAATCGGGGGATTTACTCAGTCTGCGGCCAGATATTACCAGTCAAATTGGACGAGTCATTGCCTCAACTCAAGTAGAAACACCGATTAAGTTTTCCTACTCAGGAAAGGTCTTTCACTATAATGAAGAATTGCGCGGCCTGCTCAATGAGCACACTCAGGCTGGTGTAGAGATTGTTGGCTACCCAGCCGATAAGGCGCTTAAAGAAGCTATCTTATCGGCTAAAGCAGCCCTAGATGTAGCTGGGGTTAAAGTCTATCAGTTCGAGTTTTCCCATGCAGCTATCTTGCAGACCATCTATGATGAGTTGGACTTGGATGAAGTCGGTCAGCACCATTTGGAGGGAGCTATTATTGATAAGAATATCACAGCTCTCCATACTTTTACCGAAGTCCATCCCAGCGAGTTTGATGCCTTGATCGAGGCTCTGCCTTTCTTGTTTGGGGAAAGTCACGATGTGCTGGCAAAAGTCCGTCGGCTAGTTAAACACAAGCTGATTTTGAAGGCCCTTGATGATTTGGAAGCTTTACTAGGAGACATTTACCGTTTTCTGCCCCAAACAACAGTTGACCTCGCGCAAGTTCCCTCCCTGCCTTACTATACCGGTATGATGTTTAAAGTTTTTGGTGAAAATGTTCCAGATGCTTTTGTGTCTGGTGGCCGTTATGACAAATTGTTTGAACGTTTCGGCGCGTCAGAGCTGACGGCTGTTGGCTGGGCAGTTGATTTAGACAGTATTTATCAGGCCATTCATAATAGCTTAGAAGGAGGAGGTCTGCGATGACAGAACAGATTACGATAGCACTCACGAAAGGACGGATCGAAAAAGGTACCGTGGACCTCCTGAAACAGGCCGGTTTTGATTTGGCTTTTATGGCCGATAAAGGGCGCAGTCTCATTTTTGAAAGTCCCGATCGCCGTTTTCGCTTCCTATTAGTTAAAGCACCGGATGTTACTACTTACGTCCACCACGGCGTAGCTGATATTGGGGTGGTGGGCAAGGATGTGCTCCTGGAGCATCCGACAGGCTATTTGGAAATGCTGGATCTGAATATCGGTCTTTGTAAATTTGCCGTAGCTTCGATCCCTAGTTTTGATCCGGGCGACCATAAGCGTAAGCGTATCGCAACGAAATACCCCACGGTTGCCACTGATTTTTATAATCAGAAAGGAGAGGATGTCGAAATCATTTCCATTCAGGGAAGTGTTGAAATTGCTCCAGTTATTGGTTTAGCTGATGCCATTGTCGATATTGTCGAAACAGGCAACACCTTAAAAGCCAACGGTTTAGAAGTATTTGAGGATATCTGCCGTATATCCGCTAGAATGATTGTTAACAAGGCAGCTCTTAAAAATAACTCCCAAGTGCTACCTTTTATTAAAAAAATTGAGGCTATTGTTGGAGACGAGGAGGTACCTTTTCAATGAAACGTCTAACAGGAACTAACGAAACTATATCTAAGATTCTCTATCAAGAGCAGCTGGAGCTGAGCCGGCAGAATATCGATGTTGAGGAAACTGTCCGCGCTATTATTGAGAATGTGAAAAATCGCGGTGATCAAGCACTGCGCGAGTACTCCGCGACATTTGACAAGGTTGACCTAAGGGATCTTGAAGTCGGGCAGAAGCTGATTGATCAAGCTTTTGCTGAGGTTGACAAGGATGTTCTGAAAGCTCTTGAAAATGCCAAGGCTAATATTGAATCTTACCATCGCCAACAACTGGAGACGGGCTTTGAAGATCAGCCCTCAGATGGTGTCCTTCGCGGCCAGCTCATCCGCCCCATTGAGCGGGTGGGTGTTTATGTGCCGGGAGGGACAGCGGCTTACCCGTCCTCAGTCCTCATGAATGTCATTCCGGCCAATATTGCAGGTGTCAAGGAAATTATTATGATCACGCCGCCACAGGAGCATTTTGTTCCAGCTATCTTGGTTGCGGCTAAGCTAGCTGGTGTGGATAAGATTTACCAAGTGGGCGGTGCCCAAGGTATTGCCGCTCTGGCTTACGGCACCCAGACCATTCCTCAGGTTGATAAAATCACTGGCCCTGGGAATATCTTTGTGGCAACAGCCAAAAAACAGGTTTACGGCATTGTCGGTATTGATATGATTGCCGGTCCATCGGAAATTGGTGTTATTGCGGATAGTACAGCTAATCCAGCCTATGTAGCAGCAGACTTGCTCTCGCAGGCAGAGCACGATGTTCGTGCGCGGACGATTTTAGTAACCAATTCTGAAGCTCTGGCTGATGCGGTAGAGGCTGAGATTGAAGCTCAGCTGCAAACCTTGCCGCGTCAAGCCATTGCCCGTCCGTCTATTGAAAATAACGGCCGCATCATCATTGCAGCCAATACTGCTGATATGTTTGACCTTATGAATCAAGTGGCTCCGGAACATTTAGAAATTTCTATGGAAAATGCCTATGATTACCTAGACAAGGTTGAAAATGCTGGATCTGTTTTCCTTGGGCATTATACCAGTGAGCCCATCGGTGATTACTATGCAGGTGCCAATCACGTCCTGCCAACAACCGCAACCAGCCGTTTTTCATCAGCGCTAGGGGTGCATGACTTTGTCAAGCGCATTCAATACACCCAATATACTCAAGCAGCGGTTAATAGGGCTGAACACGATATCACGACCCTGGCCTATGCTGAAGGCCTGCAAGCACATGCCAGAGCCATCGAGGTGAGAAATGACCAAAATTAAAGGACTGTTAGTCATGGACGTAGATTCAACCCTCGTTCAGGAAGAAGTGATTGATTTGTTGGGAGAAGAAGCAGGCGTTGGCGAGCAAGTAGCTGCCATTACCGAGCGTGCCATGCGAGGGGAGCTGGACTTTAAGGAAGCTTTGGCTGAGCGCGTGGCCGCCTTGAAAGGATTGTCAGAAAACATCTTTGATAAGGTTTATGCCCGCATTCATTTTAACAAGGGAGCCAAGGAATTAGTGGCTGAGTTGCACGCGCGCGGTTACAAGGTTGGTCTGGTATCTGGCGGCTTTCATGAGACGGTTGACCGTCTGGCTGCTGAGGCAAATGTTGACTATGTCATGGCCAACCACTTGGAAACGGCAAGCGGCATTCTGACAGGCCGAACTTACGGTGATATTGTGACCAAGGAGGTCAAGGTGCAAAAGCTTCGCGATTGGGCTGCGGAAAATGGGCTGACGTTGGCAGACACTGTTGCTATGGGTGACGGAGCCAATGATCTGCCCATGATTCACGAGGCTGGTATCGGCATTGCCTTTTGTGCCAAACCTGTTGTACGCGAGCAAGCCCCCTACCAAATTCAGGAGCCTGACCTGTACAAAGTGATTGAGATATTAGATGAGGTAAGAAAATGAGACAAGCAGAAATTAAGCGCAATACCTTTGAAACCAAAATCAAACTGAGCCTGAATTTAGATGAACAAGAACCCGTGGATATTCAGACAGGTGTTGGTTTTTTTGACCACATGCTGACGCTTTTTGCCCGTCATGGACGGATGTCCTTGGTGGTCAAAGCTGATGGTGACTTGTATGTAGACAGCCACCATACAGTTGAAGATGTAGGGATCGTTCTTGGTCAAGCCCTGCGCCAGGCCTTGGGAGACAAGGCCGGTATCAACCGCTATGGAACAAGTTTTGTGCCCATGGACGAAACGCTGGGTATGGCCAGCCTTGATTTGTCGGGCCGCTCTTACCTCGTTTTTGATGCTGACTTTGACAATCCCAAACTGGGCAATTTTGATACCGAATTGGTGGAAGAATTCTTCCAAGCCCTTTCCTTTAATGTACAGATGAATTTGCACTTAAAAATCTTGCATGGTAAAAACAACCACCACAAGGCAGAAAGTCTGTTTAAGGCGACTGGCCGTGCCCTGCGCGAAGCAGTAACCATCAACCCAGAAATTCACGGGGTTAACTCCACCAAAGGAATGTTGTGATATGAAAATAATAGTCATTGATTATGACGCCGGCAATACGGCTAATGTCCTGCGAGCCTTGGATAAGATCGGTGTCGAAGCCGAGCTGTCAGCTGACCCGCAAAAGATTTTGGCAGCTTCTGGCTTGATTTTGCCGGGAGTAGGAGCCTATCCTGCAGCAATGACCGAGCTGGAAAAACGAGGGCTAGTATCCACTATTAAAAAGGCCGTTGCCAAGGGCACGCCGCTCCTAGGAATTTGTCTGGGCATGCAATTGCTGACCGAAACAGGGCTGGAGCACCAAGAAACGGCTGGCTTAGGCTTCATTCCAGGTGCGACACGTGAAATTCCAGCCAAGAATGGTTTTCCAGTGCCTCACATGGGCTGGAATGATTTACAGGTCAAGCAGGAGTCGCCGCTGACAGCTGGTTTGCAGGATCAAGCAGTCTATTTCGTGCACAGCTATTTTACAGATGTCCCCCAAGCCTACATTGACGTAGCAGCTGACTATTCTATCCAAGTACCCGCTATGATTCACAAGGACAATGTCTATGGCGCCCAGTTTCACCCCGAAAAATCAGGAACTGTCGGATTGGGCATCCTCAAAAAATTTGTAGACTTGTGTGAGCGATGAAAATAAATTAGAAAGGACGGTTCATTCAGGTATTTTCTGAACTGAACCCGAGCTAAAAGCGTCGTGAAAAAGATAAACTTCCTTGTGTGCGGGCACACGTCGTCAGTTTCCTATTTTCATCTCGCTTTCTTAACGCTCTTGGTATCTTAATTATGCAGATTCTTCCTGCTATTGACATTAAAGACGGTCAGGCTGTCCGCCTTTTCAAAGGTGATTTTAAGCAGCAGACGGTGGTTAATCCTGATGTGCTGGGTCAGGCACGTATTTTTGCAGGTGCGGGCATTGACTTTATTCACGTTGTGGACCTTGATGGAGCTCTGGATGGTCAGGCGACCAACCGCGATCTCATTGCAGCGCTGAAAGTGGCGACAGGCCTTGGTGTTGAAGTCGGCGGCGGCATTCGTACGCTGAAGCAGATTGAGGACTATCTCAATGTCGGTATTGACCGTGTCATTATCGGATCTATGGCCGTTAAAAATCCCACTTTTGTCAAGGCTGCACTGGATAAGTTTGGGGCAGATAAGATTGTTGTTGGTATTGATGCCAAGGATGGCTATGTTGCTACGGAAGGGTGGCTCAAGACCAGTACGGTTGACTACATCAGCTTGGCCAAGGAAATGGAAAAAATGGGAGTCAAGCTCTTTGTCTACACCGATGTTGGCCGAGATGGCACGCTGACCGGTCCCAATTTTGACCATTATGAGCGTTTGGTGGCTGAGCTGACAACCGCCAAAGTTATCGCTTCAGGTGGCATTGCAGAGCTGGATAATTTGATCAAACTTGAGGCTATCGGTGTGGCAGGTACCATTGTCGGCAAGGCCTACTATAACGGTAATATCACGCTGGATGAGTTAAAAAGTTTTGGAGGATAAACATGCTGAAAAAACGAATTATTCCCTGCCTTGATGTCAAGGACGGGCGCGTGGTCAAAGGGGTTAATTTTGTCAATCTGACCGATGTCGGCGACCCGGTAGATTCGGCGCGTGCTTACTACCAAGCGGGCTGTGACGAATTGGTCTTCCTAGATATCACGGCGACCTCTGACAATCGCGAAACCACGGTAGATATGGTGCGGCGCGTGGCAGACCAAGTCTTCATCCCCTTTACCGTCGGCGGCGGCATTCGCTCGGCTGAGGACATGAACAAGATGCTCAAGGCTGGCGCTGATAAGGTTGCAGTCAATTCTTCGGCTGTGGTCAATCCGCAGCTCATCGCAGACTGTGCTGAAAAATTTGGCAGCCAGTGTGTAGTGATGGCCATTGATGCTAAGAAACAGGCTGATGGCAGCTGGCATGTTTATGTGGCTGGCGGTCGCAAGGATACTGGCAAGGACTTGCTTGCCTGGGTCAAGGAAGCAGTCCGTCTCGGTGCTGGCGAGATTCTTCTGACCTCCATGGACAAGGACGGTACCAAGTCAGGTTTTGATTTGGACATGCTAAATGCAGTCGCAGCGGTGGCAGATGTCCCAATCATTGCCTCAGGCGGTGCGGGCAATATTGCCCACATGGTGGAAGTTTTTGAGAAAACCCCAGCGACTGGAGCCTTGGCAGCCTCTATTTTTCACTATGGAGAAGTTGCTGTTGCAGATACTAAGAAAGCCATGGCAGCAGCAGGAATCGAGGTGCGCTTATGACAGATATTCAACTTGATTTTGCTAAGCAGGGCGGACTAATCCCTGTCATTGTCACAGATTATCGGACAGGACAGGTTCTTATGCTGGCTTATATGAATGAGGAGAGTTATCGACTGACCCTTGAAACCAAGCAAATGCACTACTGGAGCCGCTCGCGGCAGGAACTCTGGCACAAGGGCGCAACCAGCGGTCATTACCAATACGTTAAATCCATCAAAACAGACTGCGATCAAGATACCCTGCTTATCGCTGTCGAGCAAGTCGGTGCCGCCTGCCATACAGGAGCCTATTCTTGCTTTTTCAATGAGATTTACAGTGAAGAAGAGTAAAAGAAGTAGGACTGTCATTTCAAAAAATCGAAAGAAAGGAATTGAGTTTGAGCTAAAAGCTCGGAATTTTGATAAATTATCTGGAAAATCAGGATTTTCCGATAATTTCCTAAAATTCGGTCGCTTTTTAGACGCTCTCATATCTTAAATATGTTAGAAACCTTATACAAAGAAGCACTGGATCGCAAACAGCACCCAAAAGAAGGGTCTTATACCAACTATCTTTTTGACAAGGGTCTGGACAAGATTTTAAAAAAGGTTGGTGAAGAAGCCACCGAAGTTGTCATTGGAGCCAAAAATGCAGACAAAGAAGAAATCGCCAATGAAACAGCCGATGTACTCTACCATTTGGCCGTCATGCTGGTCGAAACTGGCGTGACGCCGGACGATGTCAATAAAGTGCTGGAAGCCCGCCAGGGCAAGAAAAGCAATGTTCATGATCGAAAAGAAATTACAGATTATTAAAGACCAGAAAGGTGCTAAAACAGCAGGACATCCGTGACAAACAATGAATTGTTAAATGTCGAGGTTACAGTCAAGAAGAAGTGGATAAACTTCTTGATAATATCATAGAAACCTTGGGGCAGGAAAGTTAATCTCTTAAAAAAACAGACTATAAAGCTCAAATCAGATGCTAGTTATCCAATGTAGGTGTAAAAAACTCTCTTTAATCTCAAACAGGAGAAAACAACAGGAACAGGTAACGGTTAAAGTTTTCTTTGCAAAAAAGGCTGCTATAAATGCTTTTTTCGCCTAAGCAAAAAAAGCAGCAGTCGGTCGTGTCTGTTATTTGGAATAAGCCAATTACAGCAACTATAACACTGAACTGTGCTTTCTGCAGCCTGATGTTGGGACTTTTGTTTTTGTCAGAAGATTTGAGTCAATCAAGGGTAAAATTGGACGGAGTACAAAAAAAGACTGATCGCTATACTGAGCTGTATCCAAATTGTTAGATTTTCTGTCTAACTTTTGAGGATGGTACAGTTCAAAATTGATCAGTCTTTTATTTATTGATATTTCAAGAAAAACCTAGTCATCCTTTGGCACTTTCTCGAACGGCAGCCGCAACTGTTTTAGCAACCCCTTCTTGGAAGGCATCGGGAATAATATTGGTTGGACTGAGTTCACTAGCAGGAATGAGATCGGCGATACCGTGTGCCGCTGCAATCTGCATGTCAATCGTAATCTTTTTAGCTCGGGCATCCAGAGCACCGCGGAAAATACCTGGGAAGGCGAGGACGTTATTGATTTGATTAGGAAAATCACTGCGTCCGGTTCCGACAATATAGGCACCACCAGCAATAGCTTCATCAGGGAATATTTCAGGAACGGGATTAGCCATAGCAAAGATAACAGGCTTGTCTGCCATTTCCTTAATCCATTCTGCCTTTAATACCCCCGGTACTGATACACCGATGAAGATATCTGCGCCTTGCAGGGCAGTTCTCAGATTACCTGACAAATGTTCACGATTGGTGAGCTTAGCGATATCAGCATGATGGGCTGGGAGATCAGGATCTTCCTCGTTGATAATACCTGCTCGGTCGACAACCGTGATATGCTTAGCCCCAGCAGCCAAGAATTTTCGTGTGATTGACAGACCTGCAGAACCGCCGCCATTCACGACGATCTTAACTTCATCAATGGCCTTGTTAATTAGCTTTAAACTGTTAAAAGCTGCTGCCAAAACAATAATGGCTGTACCATGCTGGTCGTCATGGAAAATCGGAATGTTACATTCTTTAATGAGCCGCTCTTCAATTTCGAAGCAACGTGGCGCACTGATATCTTCGAGATTAACCCCACCAAAAGTTGGAGCTATAGCCTTAACAGTAGCAATGATTTCCTCAGTATCCTGTGTATCAAGGACAATTGGGACAGCATCTACATTAGCAAACCGTTTGAAGAGAGCAGCCTTGCCTTCCATAACTGGCATTGCCGCTTCAGCACCAATATTTCCTAGTCCCAAAACAGCAGAACCATCACTGACAACTGCTACTGTGTTCTTTTTGGTTGTCAATTCATAAGCCAATTCCTTATTTTCCGCAATAGCCGAAGAAACAGCAGCAACACCGGGTGTATAAGCGATGCTTAAATCTCTTTTATCTTCAACTTTGACTTTGGAAGTAACCTCCAACTTGCCTCCGTTTTCTCTAGCTTGTTGCAAAGCCAGCTCTCTAACATCATTTGACATAATAATTCCTCCATTTATAAGATTATAGTTAATGTAGTTAATGATTAAAAAATAAACCGTAAGATAGCCGTCATGGTGATGACTGTGATAGCTCCCCCAAGACGGGTAGCTACTTGGGCAAAGGGCATGAGATTCATACGATTGGCTGTACTCAAGATAGCCACATCTCCTGTACCGCCCATTCCGCTTTGGCAGGCAGAAATAATAGCAGCTTCAATCGGATACATGTTCATAAAACGGGCAACAAAGAACCCAACCGAAATAACAGTGAAGACAACACTGATCACAATAATAAAATAGGGCAGTGTTAATACTCCGACTACATCCTTCAGCGGAATATAGAGCAGACCGAGTCCAGCCATCAAAGGATAAGTGAAGTTGCCTGAGATAAATTTATAGAGCTGCTTAGCCCCATGCTGTGTTTCCTTAGGGATGACATTGAGATATTTGAGAGCAGCGGCAGCTACAATCATCAATACTGGTCCTGGGAAACTTGTCAAATGCTGCAGCAGATGGCCAATAATGAATAAACTGCAGGCTGTCAGAACGCCAGCTCCCATTTTTTTAATATCAAGCGGGCCGGAGTCATCCTCAAGGGCGTCGGCCATATCATCCTGTGATTTAAGTTTGACTAGCTGTCCCTGCCCAGACAAGTCAGTTCGTTTTTCTCCCCAGCGCGATAGGATAGCCGTGCATACAATGGCAAAGAAGTTGCCGACAATAGTAGCAGGGATAAGCTGTGCAACCAGCTGCTCACTTCCCATACCAGTGATGGCACTGTAACCAAGGGACAGTGGGAGAATGCCTTCCCCGATTCCTCCGGCGAGAACTGGCGTGACAATAAAGAAGAGAGTATGCTTCCAGTCTTGTCCCAACAGTACTCCAACCAAGGTACCGACTGCCATAGCGCACACCATTCCCAACATCATGGGGATAATCATCCGTATCAACCCTTGCACTAAGATTTTACGGTTCATGCCTAAAATGCTGCCGCAGACCAAACAGGCAATGTAGAAGTACAGAAAATTGGCCTGTTTCATCAGGATATCTGTAGCATCTAAAATGTTCTGGTTGAGCAGATTGAGAAAAACTAAAATAGAAGGCATCAGCAATGAAAAAATAGCCGGACCGCCAAAGTTTTTCAAAATCGGGATATTACCGCCGATTGTTCCTAAAAGCCAACCTAAAGTCAGAATAACTGCAAAGCCTCCCAGCATGTTAACAGGCAGCTGCTGAAGCAGGGCTGTAATCAAGATGATTACAGACAAAACTAGGTAGACAGGAAGGGGAACAGAACCAACATAGCGGTTCATCCACTTGTCCCAACCTGTTAGGGTATTATTAACCTTTTCCATAAATTCCTCCTCCTAATTTTATTAATAAACACATTATAAAAGAATATTATTTAAGACTTAAGATTATTTAAGTAATTTAAGTAAATCAATTTTTTTAAAAAGAAGGACTTATAGGAAATGTGTTATACTGAACAATGAAGCGCTTACATATAAGACTCCTGCCAATAAAAAGTAAGAGGTGACTATGAAAAAGAGCTTGAATCTTAGAAATTTGTTGACCACGGTCTTCATTCTGACACTTTTGCTGATGGTTTCTCTATTTTACTTACTAACATCAGCACTCTCAGCTTATGTACAAGCTGCAGGAAAAGCAGCTGCTTTCTCTTGGCCGCCAGTTGGCTCTGGATCCGCAGATCAAAGCGGCTCTTTTAAATAAACATCAAAGCGGAAAATTAGAAGCTTATACTAAAGAGATTGCGGCCATTCATGAACTGGATTTCGTGGTTATTACTGACATGCAGGGGATTCGCCTGACCCACCCAGATAGCAGCAAAATTGGCAAGCATTTTGAAGGAGGTGATGAACTGCCTGCTCTAAAAGGCAGGACAAAAATATCAGTTAGTCGGGGGAGTCTGGGCAAGTCCCTGAGAGGGTTTGTCCCTATCTATGCTGACAGCACGAAGAAGAAACAAATCGGTGTTGTGGTATTGGGAATCAAGGTGCGCTCCTTGAGCACTCTCATCAAAACCTCGCGTCAAGGCTATTCTCTGGCCTTACTCTTAAGCGTTATGGCAGGTTTTCTAGCTGCGACTGGCTTAGCTTTCTATCTCAAACGACAGCTTCTTAATTTGGAACCCAAAGAACTATCTCGTCTTTTTGAAGAACGCAATGCGATGCTGGATCAGAGCAAGGATGCCGTGGTCGTGATTGATCTTAGTTATCGAATTAATTTGGCCAATATCGCTGCAGAGCAGCTTTACCGCAAAAACAGCGGCCTCAGCGACAGTTTGGTGGGACAGTCTATTACCCAGCTGATGGCAGATTTTTCTCATGATATGCTGGAAAATCAAAAAGAGCAGATCTATCGGCAAAAGGGGCAGGATTATATTTTTTCATCGTCTCCTATTGAAGTAAATGGTAAGCGGATTGGCTGGCTTATCTTTTTACGCAATGCTACCGAATCTTTCCTGATTATGGATCAGCTAGCCAATACAACCGCCTATGCCTCGGCCTTGCAGGCCCAAACTCACGAATTTGTCAACCGTCTCCACGTCATCTATGGTTTGGCAGACCTCAATGCGTATGAGGAATTGAAAGTCTACTTGGAAGATATCCTGAAACCAGATCATGAGTTTGCCCAGCAGCTGCCCTTTTTGGTTGGAAATCCTCAGATTGCAGGTTTTTTGAATGGTGAACGCCAAAAATTTATGGAGCGTAAAACACCGCTAGTGATTGAAATTTCATCTGAAATTCCGGCCAGTCAAAACGAAGCAGAGACTAAGGCTTTGATTAATATCTGCCGTTATATCCACCATGTCCTCCTGCAGTTTGTTCTATCTACTCAGCCCTCTTTGCTGCTTCATTATAAGAATGTCCAGTTAACGGTATGCTACCTTTTGACCCTGCCCAATAAGCAGCATGGGCAGCTGCAGAGCTATTTTGATAATCATTTCTTTCAGCAGATGCTGGAAGAGCATAGGGCTGATTTTGAATTAGAAATAGACCATGATTTGGTTCAGCTTGTTTTAGTATTACCCTACAGGGAGGAAAGTAGATGAAGGTACTCATTGTAGAAGACGATCCTATGGTTGAATTTATCCATCGCAACTACTTAGAAAAAGGCGGTCAGTTTGAGGCGATCTATTCGGCTAATTCTTTGCAAGATGCAGAAGAATTGCTGGAAAGTTATGAAATTGATCTGATTCTCTTGGATGTTCATTTGAAAGACGGCAGTGGTTTAGAACTTCTTAGTGATCTCCGTAAGCAGCATAGCAATAGCGATGTTATATTGATTACTGCCGCTAATGAAGCTCAAACTGTTAAGGAAGGGCTCCATCTGGGAGTTGTTGACTACCTAATCAAACCGTTTACGAATCAGCGCTTTCAGCAAAGCATAGCTCTTTTTATCCGGCAAAGAACCAATTTAAACAAGGCCACTGTCGGTCAAGAACAGATTGATCAGCTTATCAGTAGCCATGAAAAGCAGGCAAAACAGGACGTTTCAGAACTGGATAAGGGACTATCTTTGGAAACCCTACAAAAGATTAAAAAGGTAATTCTCGCACAGCCAGCTCCTTTTACCATTCAGGAACTGGCTGATAGCTGCCAAATCTCCCATGTTACCATCCGTAAATACGTCTCCTATCTGGAAGAGCAGCAATATCTCAACAGTCATGTCATTTACACTAAGGTTGGCCGTCCTTACAAGGTTTTTGAAAAGCGAGAGTAGAAGCAACTCTAAAACAGTTCAGTTGTTCAGCTTCTTGGTTTTTGTTTCCAGGTATAATGGCCTAAGTTCTGGAGTGCTTTCTAATATGACTAGTCTATTTCTTAAACTGATGGTTTTTCTCAATGTTCAGATCAAGTATGGAAGTGAGTAAAGAAAGAATGAATTAGGCCTATTTATTGGTCAAACTAAGAATAGCGGATAAGCAAAAAGGAAGGTCTGATCCCCAAAGAGTGGATAAAACCTTCCTTTTATTTTATTATGACTCAAGAATCTGTTGTAAAAGCTGAGCAGCTACAGTCTTGAAAGTTTGTTGGTTTATTTGCTAATACTTTAGTCTTTAGTTTGTTTCGCGAAGTTAAGTTATAAAAGCAATCCCATAAAGTCTTCACCTCCCTTGAAGACTGCGCAAAGAACCCAAGAAATTTTAAAATCAAAGCAGCAAAACCAAAATGTTCATTGTTTTGAATATACAAATAGAGAAGACAAGGCTTGTCCTCTCTAGAAGTGAATCATCCGCTACAGTCGATAAAGAGCCTTTCAAAACAAATCACTACAGGTTTGTTCTTATCTATGGTCTACTTGGAGCTGGAAGAGCTTGAACTGCTGGAGCTATTAGAACCATGGATTTCAGAGTAACTCTTAGGCTGATAAAGTTTGGTCGTTGTCTTATCGCCATTGCGATGGAAGGCACTGGTTGATTTATCCCCTCGTTTTTTATTGATCTTTTTGAGATCATTCAGCGAGTTGGTATAGGAATATTGACTCGCATCGGTTTTTTCCAAGCCAGGGAAATTAGCAAAGCGCAGCAAGTCTCCAGTTTGGATTGTATCACTGTTGGACAGCTGGGTAGCCGCAGCTTTGCGGAATTTATCGAGATCGGCCTGCGTTACTGTATTTGGTTTAATGATTTCTTGACCGGTTTGAGTATAGTAGGTCTTACCCCCGTAACTAGTATAAGTAGGAGTGATGTAGTAACCAGGGGTACGAAGTGGTACTAGCTGATCGTTGGATGGTGACAGAAGATCTTGTCCCATTTGAATGTATCCTTTAGTATCAATACCGAGAAGATGGAGTAAGGTTGGCAGAGAGTCAATTTCACCACCGTAAGTATCGCTGACAAAGCCATCAGTATAGCCCGGTATATTGATGATGTAAGGTACTCGTTGCATCATAGCATTATCGTAGTCAGACCAAGTTTCTGAGTCCTTATCAAGCAGGGGTGCTAGGCTGGTGTTGCGGTCGTTTGAAATACCATAGTGATCCCCATAAAGGACGATAATTGAGTTATCATAAAGGCCACTGGCCTTGAGATAATCAAAGAAGGACTTAAGAGCCGAGTCCAGATAGTTAGCTGTTGCAAAGTAACCATTAACGGTGTCGTCACCTGTATCTGCCAAAGGGAAACCGAGTTCATCCTTTTCACCATTCAAGCTGGTGTAAGGATAGTGGTTAGATACGGTAATAAATTTCGTGTAGAAAGGTTGCTGCAGCTGTTCCAAATACTTGATAGAGTCCCCAAAGAGGTACTTGTCATTAAGACCATATTGGAAAGAATTACTGCTGTCTTGTTTTTGGAAGTAAGTTGAGTCAAAGAAGTAATTGTAACCCCACTGTTTATAAGTATTGTTACGATTCCAGAAGCTTCCAGTATTTCCGTGGAAAACAGCACTAGTATAGTCGCCTTTTTGCGCGAGGATAGATGGTGTGGCATAGGCTGTATTGTCACCACCGTAGTTAACCATATAAGAGCCGCTGTTTAAACCGTAGAGAGAGGTCTCCATCATGGTTTCTGCGTCAGAGGTTTTACCGTTTCTGACCTGATTAAAAAAGTTTGAAAATGAGATTGATGATGGAGAGTGGTAAAGGGAGTTAATAAAAGGTGTTACTTCATATTCCTGACCATCAGCTTTCAATTTATAGTCAATTAGGAACTGTTGGAAACTTTCTAAATGGATGACGATAACATTGCGTCCCTTGGCAACGCCAAAATATTTCTTATCAGGAGCTGCATAATTCTGATCAACATACTTTTGCACGTCCTTGAGATCATCAGCTGTCGCAGAGCTGCGCTCTTTCTGTGCTTGATAAGTCTGATTAGCACTGTAGGTGATAAAGGCTGGCAGTCCAATTCCCCGAACTACATAGTAATTGGAGAAACCGCGGGTCAAGAGTTGGGGACGAATAACCTCCGCAACAAAGAGATTAGCAGAAAAAAGTAGAGCAGACAGAGCAGTCACTGCAAAACTCGCTCGCTTGTTGAAATAGCGGCTATCTGATTTAATTTTTTTGCGAATTAATAGATAAGCAAAGAAGATTAAGTCAATTAAATAAAAGAGATCGGTCAGTTCAAAGAGATTGGCTGCCGAGTCTCCTAGACCTGCTGCTGCCTTAGAGCTTGCCAGTAAGGTATTAACTGTGATGAAATCAGTAAATTCTCGGAAATAGATGGAATTCCCAATAATCACGATATTTAAAAAGAGGTAGATAAGGACTTCTAGGGTATAGAAAACCTTGCTATTTTTGAAATAGAGAGGAAGTCCTAAAATTAATAGTCCCAAAGGAAGAGGATTGAGGACAGCCACGACAGTCTGAAGGGTATCCTCCAATTCTAGGTTAAAATCAATCGCGTAAGCCCACAGAGTCTTTATCCAATAGAAAAAGAGCAGGACTAGGACAAAGCCTAAACGCGTATTAATAATGCCACCCAATTTTTTCAAGGGACTTAAATACTTTTTCATTCTATATCCTCGATCACTGTTATTCTAAAAAATTCATTTTTCATTATACCACAAATTTAATTTTAAATATGAAACAAGGTAGAAAGTTTACTGAAATTTTGGTACAATACTTAGTATGAATAAGCTCACCGTGGATAGCTCGGTTGTCAAAAAAATTAACCGTGGCATTCAGCTCTTGCAAGGAGAAGATTTCAAAACACTTTCTTTAAAAGATCAGGTTCTGGAACTCTACTCGTCCAAGCAAGAGTTTCTGGGAACAGCCTACCTATCCCCGCAAAATAAGGGGGTTGGTTGGGTTATTTCGCGGCAAACTGTCCAACTGGATAAGATGTTCTTCATCAATCTCTTCAGGCAAGCCAGAAACAAGCGTCAATTCTACGAAAAGGATAATTTAACGACGGCATACCGCCTCTTTAATCAGGATGGTGACGACTTCGGTGGTATGACTATCGATCGCTATTCGGATTACGCGCTTTTCTCTTGGTATAATCCCTATATTTACAGCTTGAAGGATATTATTGTAGCAGCCTTTCGAGAAGTATTCTCTGAGCTTTTAGGTGCCTACGAGAAAATTCGCTTTAAAGGCTTGGATTATGAATCAGCACATTTATACGGCCAAGAAGCTCCTGATACGTTCACAGTCATAGAAAATGGTGTGACCTATTCGGTTTTTTTAAATGAGGGCTTGATGACGGGAATCTTTCTCGACCAGCATGAAGTTCGTGCCAGCCTCATTAACGGTTTGGCAATGGGAAAAACTGTCTTGAACATGTTTTCTTATACAGCGGCTTTTTCAGTAGCTGCGGCTATGGGAGGAGCTCTGGAAACCACTTCGGTTGATTTAGCTAAACGTTCACGCCAGCTGTCTGAAGCCCATTTTAAAGCTAACAACTTGGAGCTAACTCCTCATAGGTTGGTTGTAATGGACGTTTTTGAGTATTTTAGGTATGCCAAGCGCAAGGGCTTGAGCTATGATATTGTGGTTTTAGACCCTCCTAGCTTTGCTCGTAATAAAGGGCAAACATTCTCAGTTGTAAAAGATTATGATAAGTTGGTGCATCAAGCCCTAGAGATTTTAAATCCCGACGGAACTATTATTGCCTCAACCAATGCTTCAAATATGTCGGTTGAGCAATTCAAAAAACAATTAGAAAAAGGTTTCGGCAAAGCAGGACATCGGTATCTGAATTTGAAACAGTTGCCTGCTGATTTTGCTGTCAACAAAGCTGATAAGCGTAGTAATTATTTAAAAGTATATACAATAAAGGTAGAGTAGTAAGATCATGAAGATAGTAGTTCCAGTAATGCCACGTTCCCTAGACGAGGCTAATAACATTGACATCGCTAAATACGACCATGCTGATATTATCGAGTGGCGGGCAGATTTTCTCCCTAAAGAGAGTATTATCGAAGTAGCTCCGGCTATTTTTGAAAAATTTCCGGACAGGGAAATAATTTTTACACTAAGGACCGATAAAGAGGGCGGACAGATTTCGCTGACTGATGATGAGTATATCAACCTGATTAAAGAAGTTTCAGCTCTTTATCGTCCTGACTATATTGACTTTGAATACTATTCCCATCAAGAGGTATTCTCTCAGATGTTGGACTTTCCTAATTTGGTATTGTCCTACCATAATTTTCAAGAAACACCGGATAATCTCATGAGTATTATATCAGAGCTGACAGCTTTGACACCGCGTGTGGTGAAAATTGCAGTGATGCCGCGAAATGAACAAGATGTTCTTGATGTTATGAATTTTACACGTGGCTTCAAGGTCATTAACCCGGAACAAGATTATGCAACCATGTCCATAGGAAAACTTGGCCAAATTTCACGTATAGCTGGTGATTTGATGGGATCTAGCTGGACCTTCGCCAGCGTTGAAGAGGGCAGTGCACCGGGTCAATTAGCTTTAACAGATATATATAAGATAAGGGAGATTCTCGATGCAGATTGACGGACATACACGGCTGGCGGCTGTAGTCGCACAGCCCATCAAGCACTCTATTTCACCTTTTATTCATAATTGGGCCTTTGATGCGACAGGTATTAATGGGGTCTACGTAGCCTGGGATATTCCTGAGGCAGACTTAGAGGAGTCTGTCAAAAATATCCGTCGCTACGACATGTTTGGGATTAACCTTTCTATGCCTTATAAGCAAGCGGTTATCCCTTTTTTAGATGAGTTAGATCAAGCGGCAGAGCTCATTGGTGCTGTCAATACAGTTGTTAATAGTAAGGGTCGCTTGGTCGGCTACAATACGGATGGCTATGGCTTCTTTATGGCTTTGGCCAAAGATGGCTTTAATATTAAAGAGAAAACCATGACCATTCTTGGAGGCGGTGGAGCTGCCACCTCAATTATTGTTCAGGCTGCTCTTAATGGTGTCCAGAAGATCAATATCTTTAACCAGTCAGTTTTCCTAGAAGATACTCGCAGTCAGGCAGAGCGCTATACTCAAGCAACGGGAGCTGCTATCGAAGTTTTCCCTATTGAGAACCAGTCTCTTATTCAGGAAAAGATTACTCAGGCTGATCTTTTAGTAAATGCTACAAGTGTTGGTATGGACGGAGAATCTATGGTCATTGCGGACGATACGTTCTTGCCAGATGGCTTACGTGTAGCTGATGTTATTTATCAGCCTTTTGAAACTCCCTTTCTAAAATATGCTCGCAGCAAAGGACTTAAGGCGACCAATGGTCTGGGAATGCTCCTGTATCAGGCTGCTAAGGCTTTTGAGCTTTGGACGGGTGAAACAATGCCGACCGATACTATTTGGCAGGAGTTGACAAAGCGCTACGACGTTTAAGCATTGAGTGAGAGGTGCACAGGATGAAATTACATGTAGATTTAACACATACTCCCTATGATATTGTGATCAAAAGAGGTGCCCTTAGCGAAGTTGGGAGATGGGTGACTGAACTTTGGCAGCCGCAAAAAATTGCTATTATTACGGACAATCATGTTGCCCGTCTCTATGCTGAAAAGGTTAAACTAGGCTTAGAAGGAGCTGGTTTTGATGTTTGCGTTTTTGATTTCTTGGAAGGAGAAGCCAGCAAGAGCCTGACTACAGCTACAAAAGCCTATGAGTTTCTCATTAAGCAGGGGATGACCCGCAGCGATGGTATTGTTGCCTTAGGCGGCGGTGTTGCGGGAGATTTGGCTGGTTTCATCGCCTCTACCTATATGCGCGGTATCCACTTTCTGCAGATCCCAACTAGCCTGACAGCACAGGTAGACTCTTCTATTGGTGGAAAAACGGGGGTTAATACCCCTTTAGCTAAAAATATTGTGGGGAGTTTTGCTCAGCCAGATGGTGTACTCATTGACCCTGATACGCTGCAGACTCTAGGGAATCGTGAGCTTATCGAGGGAATGGGAGAGGTCATCAAGTATGGTCTTATCAATGACGTGGAGCTTTGGCAGGAATTGGAGACTATGTCAGGGACAACTCAATCTATCTTAGAGCATGCGGAATCTATCATATATCATTCCTGCGATGTTAAGCGTAAAATTGTAGTTGAAGATGAATTTGAAGGCGGCGTTCGTATGTACCTTAACTTTGGTCATACTATCGGTCATGCCATTGAGCAAACAGCAGGCTATGGTAAGGTGATGCACGGGGAAGCTGTTGCTATTGGAATGGTACAGTTATCGCGGGTAGCCGAACAAAAAGGATTGATGCCCGCAGGTATTACGCAACAGATTGCCGATATGTGTATCAAGTTTGGACTGCCAATTGACCACGAACCGTGGGAGGTTGAAGAGCTTTACACTGCTTTAACCCATGATAAAAAAGCACGGGGAAATAGCATTAAAACAGTTATCCTTCCTAAAATTGGACAGGCTGCTGTTAATCAAATCCCCTTGGCTGAGATGAAAGATTATTTGGTGAAGTAAATGAGATATTTAACAGCTGGTGAATCACACGGTCCACGTCTAACGGCTATCATTGAAGGTGTACCTGCAGGTTTATCCCTAGCAGCGGAGGATATAAATACTGATCTTAAACGCCGTCAAGGGGGCTATGGTCGCGGTGGGCGCATGAAAATAGAAAGCGACCAGATCGTTTTTACCTCAGGTGTTCGCCATGGAAAAACCACCGGTGCTCCAATCACAATGGATGTCCTTAATAAGGATCACCAGAAGTGGCTGGATATTATGTCAGCAGAAGATATTGAGGAGCGCCTCAAGACCAAACGAAAGATTACCCATCCACGGCCTGGGCATGCAGATTTAGTCGGTGGTATCAAGTACCGCTTTGACGATCTACGCAATTCTTTGGAACGTTCGAGTGCCCGTGAAACGACCATGCGAGTCGCAGTTGGAGCAGTAGCTAAACGTATACTAGCCGAATTGGGTATTGAAATTGCTAATCATGTTGTGGTCTTTGGCGGCAAGGAAATTGATGTGCCCGATGGTCTGAGCGTCTCGCAAATCAAAGAGTTAGCGGCCAAGTCGCAAGTATCAATTGTCAACCAAGAGCGTGAACAAGAAATTAAAGATTACATTGACCAGATAAAAAAAGAAGGCGATACCATCGGCGGTGTTATTGAGACGGTCGTTGGCGGTGTTCCGGTTGGACTGGGCTCCTATGTGCAATGGGATACCAAACTAGATGCCAAGATTGCCCAAGCGGTTGTTTCAATCAATGCCTTTAAAGGCGTTGAGTTTGGCCTTGGCTTTAAGGACGGTTATTTGCGCGGCAGCCAAGTTATGGACGAGATTCTCTGGAATGAAGAAGAGGGTTATACCCGCAGAACCAATAATCTAGGCGGCTTTGAAGGCGGTATGACTAACGGTCAACCTCTTGTCATCCGCGGTGTCATGAAACCCATTCCGACTCTCTATAAACCGCTGATGTCAGTTGATATCGAGACACATGAGCCTTATAAGGCTACGGTTGAACGTTCTGATCCAACTGCTCTACCTGCAGCTGGTGTTGTCATGGAGGCTGTTGTCGCAACAGTTTTGGTTGATGAAATCTTGGAAAAATTCTCATCGGACAACATGGAAGAACTTAAAGAAGCAGTGGCACGCCATCGCGATTATGTGAAGAACTTTTAATCGTGGTATTCCTCCGGTAAATACTTGTTCATTTTTCGGAGGCAAATTCACCTTCATTGCGTTATCATAAAATAAAATGATCGTACAGCTGAAGGAGTTTGATTAATGATTACCGATAACACTTTAACCCATCGCTATTACCGTGCCCTTGTTGAACGAGACATACAATTTGATGGCATCTTTTTTGCAGCTATCAAAACGACAGGTGTCTTTTGCCATGCGACTTGCCGTGCTAGAAAACCCAAATTTGAAAATTGTCTTTTTTATCGCACTGCTGAAGAGGCCTTGCTTGCGGGATATCGTCCCTGTAAAATCTGCTGTCCTTTGTCTTATCCCCAACAAATACCTGATGATATAAAGGTTTTAGTGGATGCGGTAGAAAGCGACCCAGAAAAACATTGGCGGGAAGAAGACTTTAGAGAGCTGGGGTTACATTCTGCTACAGCAAGACGAAAATTTAAAGATTATTATCACATGACCTTTGTGCAGTATGCCAGATCTCGTCGAATGGGATTAGCTTTCAAAGAAATCCAAGAAGGCTCAAAAGTTATTGACCAGCAGCTAGCAATGGGTTACCAATCATCTAGTGGCTTTAATGATGCTTTTACGAAAATTATGGGGAACCCTGCTAAAAAAACGGATGTTATAGTTATCACCGCCTCTTTTATCATGACTCCAATAGGTCGCATGCTTGCTCTTGCTGATGACAACTATCTTTACCTCTTAGAATTTGATAATCGCAGGGGCTTGGAAAAAGAACTTGAAAAATTGCGTCGGCAACAAAATGCTCGTATCATTCATGGTCACAACATGATCTTAGAGCAGTTAAAAAAAGAATTAGAGGACTATTTTAAAGGGCTTTCTGCTGATTTCACAATTCCACTATATCAAAGAGGGACAGGCTTTCAGCGTTCAGTTTGGAAACTGCTGCAGGAAATTCCTGTAGGTGAAACAAGGTCTTATAAGGATTTGGCCCTGTCTCTAGGTGGTTCTGATAAAGTAAGGGCAGTTGGGAATGCCAACGGTGCCAATCAAATTTCAATTTTGATTCCTTGCCATCGCGTCATTGCTGCAAATGGTGATTTAGGCGGTTATGGCGGTGGTATTGAGCGTAAGCGATACCTTTTGGAATTGGAACAAAAAATAATAAGTAGTAAGCATTAGGAAACAGAAAAAAGGGGGAATCATGACGAAAACAATTTATATAGCCGGCCTTGGACTGATTGGCGGTTCAATTGCTCTAGGCATCAAACGTGGTCACCCTGACTACACTGTTTTGGGCTACAATCGCTCAGATAAATCTCGTAACGTTGCTCTGGAGCGCGGTATAGTCGATGAGGCAACAGCAAATTTTGCTGAATTTGCACCAAGAGCAGATATCATTATTCTAGCTGTTCCCATTAAGCAAACGATTGGTTTTATTAAGGAATTAGCTGAACTGAGACTTAAGGACAATGTGATTATCACAGATGCCGGCTCAACTAAGAGAGATATCGTTGCTGCTGCTGAATCTTATTTAGCCAATTGTCCAGTCCAATTTGTAGGTTCTCATCCTATGGCTGGTTCACATAAATCTGGAGCTATTGCGGCGGATATCAACCTCTTTGAAAATGCTTATTATATCTTCACGCCTACTGCTTTAACCCGACCGCAAACGATTGTTGACCTAAAGAAGATATTAAGTGGTCTGCATGCGCGTTTTATTGAGATAGATGCTGAGGAGCATGACTGTGTGACGAGTCAAATTTCCCACTTTCCCCATGTTTTGGCTGCCAGTCTTATGGAGCAAGCTGGGGATTATGCGCAAGATCATGAGATGACGAATCATTTTGCTGCTGGTGGTTTTCGGGATATGACTCGGATTGCTGAAAGTGAACCTGGAATGTGGAGCAGTATTCTGCTGACTAATAAAGAGGCCGTTCTCGGTCGGATTGCTGACTTTAAACAACGCTTGGATACAGTAGCAGATCGTATTGAAAAAGGCGATGAAGAGGCAATTTGGCAATTTTTTAATCAGGCTCGCTTGACCCGTAAAGCTATGGAAATCCATAAAAAAGGTGGGGTAGACAGTGGTTTTGACCTCTATGTTACCATTCCCGATGAAGAAGACAGCATTTTAAGAGTTATGGAACTGCTGCGTGGCATTTCCGTCATGAATATTCGTATCAATGAGGAAAACCGAGAAGATATCAATGGTATCTTACAGATCACCTTTAAAAATCAAAAAGACCAAGAACAGGCCCTGATTCTTATTAATAAAGGTTCAGACTATACAGTAACGATAGATTGAGGAGAAAACAGAAATGACTGCAAATATTTATGACTTAGCCAATGAACTTGAACGTGGCATTCGTGCGCTACCGGAATACCAAACTCTAGTTGACCAGAAAGCCCAAATTGATGCTAATGAGGAAGCAAAAACTTTATTTACAGAGTTTTCAGCCCTTCAAGAACAACTTTACACTGCTATGCAGTCTGGTCAAATGCCTAGTGAATCAGATCAAAAAAAGATTGAAGAACTTGGACAAAAGCTTGAAGGCAATAGTCTTTTGAAATCTTATCTTGAGGCACAGCAAGCTCTGTCAGTTTATCTTAATGATATTGAGAAAATTGTCTTCTCGCCTCTAAGGGATCTAAATTAGCGAAGGAAATACTAACTTATATAAGAAAAGGGAGTGGGATCAACCCAAAAATAACAAAAGGGCTATCAACAAATGTTCATTTTTAGTTGTTGCCTGAAACAGTCTAGCCTCAGACTGTTTTTAACACTTGCTTGCTTTGCCAGTTCTATTTCCCGAGGTTGAGACAAAAGTTCTCAGCCTTATTTATTGGTCAATTTTATTTGCTAGGCGCAGTGGTTGGTTGGATATCCTTATCCCCTGCTATACAAGTGATAGCGGCTATCCTAACCAACTGTAAAAGTAGAGATAAGACGAACAGTAGCCACCCCATAAGGTTCGGGGAGCCTTTGGAGATTGAAAATGAGATGAACGATGTTCATTGCAGTCGTTTAGGTTTTTCCCTTTGATCTTGTGGTACAAGGAAAGCCAGCCAGCAGTGGTTCAGTGGTGCTAAAGCAACCAATGACCTGTGTAGGGGTAAGAGTTTATTCTAAAACAAAAATACTGGACGAGTTTCGCCCAGCTTCTTTTGCTACAGAGCCCCCTTATCTGGCTCACAGATCTTGGTCGAGAAGAGTGATCAAGATCTGTGATACCTATTAAGACAGGAAAAAGTTAAGGCTATTTAATATAAAAGGTCTGATCTTTCAAACTAATTTCTTGAACCTTTGCAAATTTTTTCAGTTTTTTTAAGTCCTCTGGATGGCTAATAAAGGTGATTACTGTACCATTCTTACCCATTCGCCCGGTGCGTCCTGACCGGTGGGTGTAGACATCTTTATTCCGAGGAAGATCGAAATTGATAACGGTTTCTAGATTCTCAATGTCAATACCACGTGCTACTAGATCTGTAGCCAATAGCAAGGAAATCTCCTGATTTTTGAAGCGCTCCAAGATAATTTTTCGGAACTTGACATTAACGTCGCTAGCCAAAGAAACGGCAGAAGCACCATTAAATTGTAAGCGTTCTTCACTGGCTCCTAAGTCGGAGAGGTTATTGAAAAAAACCAAGGCTCGAAATTCGGGAATATTGGACAGCTTGCGCAGGATTTCTAGGCGTTGACGTTTATCTACTTGGAGATAATAGTGATGAATATTGTCTAGACTTTGATCACTCAGATTGATCTCCAGAGTATCCTCAGCCAGCTCCTGCCGATCAATTTTAGACGTCGCACTCATGTAAATCATCTGGTGCTGGCGAGGGACATAGTGGGAAATCTTACTGACAAATTGGTATTGGGAATCACTAAGGAGTTCGTCAAACTCATCCAAGACGATGGTGTCTACATTCATCATCTTGATTTTTTTCAGCCTGATCAATTCTAAAACTCGTCCTGGAGTGCCAATTAAAATCTGCGGTCCCTTTTTGAGGCGTTCAATCTGTCTTTTTTGACTGGAACCAGAGATGAAAAGCTGGGCGGAAATCTTTACAGGTTCTGCCCAGTCTTTGACAACCTCAAAAATCTGTCCAGCCAACTCAGTGTTTGGTGCTAAAATTAAGACTTGTTGACTTTTCAGTCTATCTATTTTTAAGAGGAGCGGCAGAAGGTAGGCTAGGGTTTTTCCCGTTCCAGTTGGGCTGATTCCTAAAAAGTTAGCACCGCTCTTTATCGGCTGAAACGCTTGCTTCTGGATAGATGTCCAATCAGTGATATCTTTTTGCTGACACTTTTCTTGCAGTACTAGTGGGAGTTTGATGGTCATTATACTTCCTTTATTCTTTAATGTCGGCTTTAATTATACCATCTTTTAGGGTATAATAGGGAAGTTGATTTTTAATTAAAAGTTTTGGAGAAAAGCATGCGCAAAAAAACGATTATTATTGGCGTCACTGGTGGTTCTGGTGGTGGAAAAACCAGTGTTTCACGAGCGATTTTAAATCACTTTCCCGATTCTAAAATTGCGATGATTGAGCATGATTCCTATTATAAGGATCAGTCTCATCTGACCTTTGAAGAACGAGTTTCAACTAATTACGACCATCCTCTGGCTTTTGATACTGACCTTATGATTGAACATATCAGAGAACTACAGGCGGGGCGACCAGTAGATATACCGATTTACGATTATACCCAGCATACACGCAGTGAGCAAACCTATCGGCAAGAGCCGCAGGATGTTTTTATCGTGGAGGGGATTCTAGTATTAGAGGATGAACGCTTGCGAAATCTCATGGATATTAAACTTTTCGTTGATACAGATGATGATATTCGTATCATTCGCCGTATTAAACGGGATATGGAAGAGCGCGACCGCAGTTTAGATAGTATCATTGAACAATATACCAGTGTGGTCAAGCCCATGTACCACCAGTTCATTGAGCCGACAAAGCGCTATGCTGATATTGTTATCCCAGAAGGAGTATCAAACCTTGTGGCTATCGACCTTATCAATACTAAGATTGCCAGTATCTTGGGTAACTAACTATTAACAGCGGACAAGGTGCGATCTTATTGGAAAGCTGTTAACTTTAGAGACCCTCTGTCTGTTAAACGGTTTGTGATAGCTATACACACCTTCGCACCTAGATGTTTGAAATATTTGCCAGTCGCTAGCTTTATTTTGGAACTTTTATCGAGATATAATTATCCGATTTTTCAGAAAATTTCTAAAAACACTTGACTTTCCTTTTAGAATAGGATAGGATATTAAGCAAGAAACATCGAAGGGAAAAAGTCAAATGATCTCACAACCTATGACAGTCTTGTTGTTGAGGAATGAGGGCTAGTGCAAAAGCATTAGTCCTGTTTGGCTTACCAAGCGGGATTCATGAAAACATCTCGCTTGGTGCGAGGTGTTTTTATTTATCTTATTAAAAAAACAGGCCAGTAAGCATCTCATCCTTAAAAAGTACCAAAAGGGTGAAAATAAGGGTAAATTTTAATGAACTTAATTTCATACGGAGAGCTTAAGGTGCGTTTTACTGATTTATTAAAAAGAGAGGTAAGTCTATGCATAAAGTAGAATTTCTTGACACCACCCTGCGCGATGGTGAACAAACTCCAGGGGTTAACTTTTCAGTAAAAGAAAAGGTAGCTATTGCTAAGCAGCTGGAAAAATGGGGCATTTCTGCTATTGAAGCAGGATTCCCTGCAGCTAGTCCGGATTCTTTTGAAGCTGTTAAACAGATTGCAGCTGCCATGACAACTACAGCTGTAACAGGTTTGGCTCGTTCAGTTAAGTCGGATATTGATGCTTGCTATGAGGCCTTGAAAGATGCGAAATATCCTCAGTGCCATGTCTTTATTGCGACAAGTCCTATCCATCGTGAATTTAAGCTGAAAAAATCTAAAGAAGAAATTTTGGACGTCATTAAGGAGCACGTTTCCTATGCTCGCCAGTATTTTGATGTCGTGGAGTTCTCACCAGAAGACGCCACACGAACGGAGCTGGATTATCTTTTGGAGGTAGTACAGACTGCCGTAGATGCTGGAGCAACCTACATCAATATTCCGGATACTGTGGGGTTCACGACACCGACCGAATTTGGACATATTTTTGAATACCTCATTGAAAATATCAAGTCTGATCGCGATATCATTTTTAGTCCCCATTGCCATGATGATCTCGGTATGGCTACAGCCAATACCTTGGCTGCTATTAAAAATGGAGCCGGTCGAGTTGAAGGGACTATCAATGGTATTGGAGAGCGAGCAGGGAATGTAGCGCTAGAGGAAGTTGCAGTAGCCCTTAATATTCGTAAAGATTATTTTAATGTAACTAGCGATATTATTCTTAATGAAACAGTGAATACTTCTGCTATAGTATCGCGCTTCTCAGGTATCCCTGTACCTAAAAACAAAGCTGTGGTCGGTGGCAATGCTTTCTCTCATGAATCTGGCATTCATCAAGATGGTGTGCTTAAGAATCCATTGACCTATGAAATCATTACCCCTGAGCTGGTTGGGGTTAAGCAAAGCTCCCTGCCGCTTGGTAAGTTGTCAGGCCGTCATGCATTTGTTGAGAAACTCAAAGAGTTGGAGCTGGATTTTGCTGAAGAGGAAATTACCACCTTCTTTGCCAAATTTAAAAAATTAGCAGATAAGAAGCACGATATCCGAGATGCAGACATCATCGCCCTAGTGGAAGGCAACGATGTTGCTAATCCGGAAGGCTTCCATTTTGATGATCTGAAATTAACCTCAAACAATGATGATACTGTAACAGCCGTCGTAACCATGACCAACATCGACGACGAGCAGGTTGATGTCGTTGCTAATGGCAAGGGTTCTGTTGAGGCCGCCTTTAATGCTATTGATAAGTTCTTTAATCAAACCGTTAAACTACTCAGCTACAGTATTGATGCCATCACAGATGGTATTGATGCTCAAGCTCGTGTTTCAGTTTCTGTTGAGAATGTTGATACGGGTACGATTTTCAACGCCTCTGGTATTGATTTTGATGTTATGAAGGCTAGTAGTATAGCTTATGTGAATGCCAATGTCTTTGTTCAAAAGGAAAATGCTGGAGAAATTGGCCGGCGTCTGTCAGAAAAAGACATGTAAAAGGGAGATAGTATGACGAAAAACATTGTAACTCTAGCTGGTGATGGTATTGGTCCTGAAATTATGGCTGCCGGATTGAAGGTTCTTGAAGCTGTTGCTCATAAAATAGACTTTGCTTACAACATTGACGCTCAATTCTTTGGTGGTGCTGGCATTGATGCTAAGGGGCAGCCATTGCCGGAAGAGACCCTTGCAGCCAGCCGTCAGGCAGATGCTATCCTCCTAGCTGCTATTGGTGCCCCTCAATATGATACAGCACCTGTCCGACCGGAACAGGGGTTATTAGCCCTGCGTAAGGAGCTTAATCTATTTGCTAATATCCGTCCGGTAAAAATTTTTGATGCGCTCAAGCATCTATCTCCTCTTAAACCCGAGCGTATTGCAGGTGTTGATTTTGTTGTAGTACGCGAGCTGACGGGTGGAATCTACTTTGGGGAACACATTCTTGAGGAAGCAAAAGCGCGTGATATCAATGATTATTCAGAAGAAGAAATCCGTCGTATTCTGCGCAAAGCCTTTGATATCGCACGAAACCGCAGTAAAAAAGTAACCAGTATTGACAAACAAAATGTGCTTGCGACCTCTAAGCTTTGGCGTAAAGTGGCTGATGATCTTGCCAAAGATTATCCTGATGTTAGGCTGGAGCATCAGTTAGTGGACAGTGCAGCCATGCTGATGATTACTGATCCTGCCCGCTTCGATGTGGTTGTAACGGAAAATCTGTTTGGTGATATTCTTTCTGATGAATCCAGTGTCCTACCTGGGACACTTGGTGTTATGCCATCGGCTAGCCATTCAGAAAATGGTCCTAGCCTCTATGAGCCCATCCATGGGTCAGCGCCCGACATTGCTGGTCAGGGGATTGCTAATCCAATCAGCATGATTTTATCTGTCGCTATGATGCTGCGGGATTCTTTTGGTGAGATAAAGGGGGCCGATATGATTGAAGCAGCAGTAGATAAGACTCTTGCTCAAGGTATTTTTACGCGTGATTTAGGTGGTAATGCCGATACGGCTCAGATGACAGCCGCCATTATCGCTAACCTGTAAAAGTATGGTTATTGTTACTGTTGCTGGCCTCTTATTGGCATGGAACATCATTGCTTTTATTCTTTACGGTTTGGACAAAAGGCGTGCTGTAAGAGGGGACTGGCGAATTTCTGAAAGGAGCTTGCTCTTTATGAGCTTAACAGGAGCAGGCATCGGCTCCTATCTAGCTGCCAGACTCTTTCGTCACAAAATCTTAAAATGGTATTTTAGAATTTGTTGGTATTTGGGACTGCTTATTGACGCAGTGATTATTTATGTCCTATGGAGTATGTAAAATGAGTGGAAAATCAATATTTGATAAGGTATGGGAACGTCATGTCATTACGGGACATGAAGGTGAGCCCCAGCTGATGTATGTGGATCAGCATTATATCCATGAAGTAACTAGTCCCCAGGCCTTTGATGGCCTGCGCGAAGCTGATCGTCAAGTGCGCCGGCCGAATTTGACTTTTGGAACCTTTGATCATAATGTGCCGACAGTTAATATTTATGATATTCGTGACGCTATTTCCAAAGCCCAAATGGATGCCTTGGCGCGTAATGTTAAAGAATTTGGGATTCCCCACGCCCCTCATGGCTCCGAAAATCAGGGGATTGTCCATATGGTTGGGCCAGAAAGCGGCCGTACTCAGCCTGGGAAGTTTATCGTCTGTGGTGATAGCCACACAGCTACTCATGGCGCTTTTGGTGCCATTGGCTTTGGTATCGGTACGACCGAGGTTGAGCATGTTTTTGCGACCCAAACCATCTGGCAGGTAAAGCCTAAGAAACTTTTGGTCCGCTTTATCGGGAAGCCGCAAAAGGGCGTTTATTCGAAAGACTATGTTCTAGCTCTTATTGCCCAGTATGGGGTAGCCGTCGGTGTCGGCCATGTTGTTGAGTATGTTGGTGAAGCCGTAGAGGCTTTGAGCATGGAAGAACGTATGACCATCTGCAACATGTCTATTGAATTTGGCTCTAAGATGGGGATTATGAATCCAGATCAAACTACTTTTGATTACGTCAAGGGGCGTCCAGAAGCACCTCAAGGTGAAGATTTTGAAGCAGCTGTAGCGGATTGGAAGACTTTAGTATCAGATCCTGATGCTAAATATGACAAAATCATTGAGGTGGATGTTTCAGAGCTTGCCCCTATGGTAACCTGGGGCACTAATCCATCCATGGGTGTGGCTTATGACCAACCTTTCCCTGAGATTCGTGATATGAATGATGAGCGTGCCTATAATTATATGGATCTTAAACCAGGTGAACACATTAAAGATATTGAGCTCGGGTATGTTTTTTTGGGTTCTTGTACTAACGCCCGTCTCAGCGACCTCAAGGTAGCGGCAGATTTTGTTAAGGGTAAACATATTGCTCCGAATCTAACGGCTATTGTGGTTCCAGGGTCACGGCCAGTTAAGCGAGCGGCAGAAGATCTAGGTCTGGATAAAATTTTTATGGATGCTGGTTTTGAATGGCGCGATCCAGGCTGTTCGATGTGTTTGGGGATGAACCCTGACAAGGTCCCATCTGGAGTTCATGCAGCATCAACCAGCAACCGTAACTTTGAGGATCGTCAGGGTGTAGGCGCTAGAACTCATCTCTGTAGCCCTGCTATGGCGGCTGCAGCTGCAATTGCAGGTCGTTTTGTCGATGTCCGTCAACTTCCAGAAGCACAGTAAAGGATGGGCTGGCTAAAAACCAGCAAATAATAAATTTATGGAAAAATTTACAGTCTATACAGGGACAACAGTTCCTTTAATGAATGATAATATTGATACTGACCAAATACTTCCCAAGCAATTCCTCAAGCTGATTGATAAGAAAGGTTTTGGTAAGTACCTCATGTATGAGTGGCGTTATCTAGATGATAACTACACAGAAAATCCGGACTTTGTATTCAACACTGCCCCCTACCGCAAGGCGACAATCCTGATCACAGGGGACAACTTTGGTGCTGGGTCATCGCGTGAGCACGCGGCCTGGGCCTTGGCTGATTATGGTTTTAAAGTGATTATCGCCGGCTCATTCGGTGATATTCACTACAACAACGACCTCAACAATGGAATTTTGCCTATCGTTCAGCCACTTGAGGTTCGCCAAAAACTAGCAGAACTGTCTCCGACGGATGAAGTGACGGTTGATCTCTATGAACAAAAGATCAATTCCCCCGTCGGTGAGTTCAGCTTTGGGATCGATGGTGATTGGAAACACAAACTCCTAAATGGGCTGGACGATATCGGTATTACACTTCAGTACGAAGAGTTGATTGCTGAATACGAGAGAAATCGTCCGAGTTACTGGCAAGGTTGAATCAGAATTGGTATTTGAAAATTCAGAAAATTACTTGAAAAAGGACCTGTTTCATGCTAAAATGGTCAGGTCGATAATTGATTTAGATGGAGAAACTATTTTATGACTAAACATGTTCAATGGGATGGAAGCCTTAACCAAGAAGGCCTTGAAATTCTTAAAGGCGATGGTGGTTGTATTGTAACCCCAACAAAGGTTGGTTACATCATTATGACCAGTGATAAGGCTGGTTTGGAACGCAAGTTTGAAGCTAAAAACCGTAATCGCAATAAACCAGGAGTTGTCCTTTGCGGCAGTATGGACGAACTTCGTGCTCTTGCACAATTAACACCTGAAATTGAACGCTTCTACCAAAAACATTGGGATGAAGATATCCTTCTGGGTTGTATCCTTCCATGGCGTGAAGATGCTTACGCTAAGCTCCAAGCCTTTGGTGATGGGCGTGAAGAGTTAATGACTGACAGCCGTGGTACCTCATGTTTTGTCATCAAGTTTGGTGTTGCAGGTGAGCAGATTGCCAAAGAAATGTGGGAAAAAGAAGGCAAGATGGTTTATGCCTCATCTGCTAACCCATCAGGTAAGGGTAACCGCGGTAAAGTCGAAGGAATTGGTGAACGCATTGAATCGTCAGTCGACTTGGTTATTGAGGCTGATGACTATGTAGCTTCAATCCAACCGGATAAGACAATTGAAACCCGCTATGAACAAGGAGTCATGGTGTCTATGGTGGATAAAGATGGTAAGTTGATCCCTGAACAAGGTGAGGGCAGTCGCTCAATTGACAACTGTCCTGTCGTTATTCGCAAAGGTCTGGACATTGATAAGATCATGATGAACTTATCAGATATCTTTAACTCATGGAATTATCGCCAAGGCGAATATTATTAATTAGATTTACACGAACCTTTTCACGGCAAGTAAAATGAAATTGGGAAATTCACCAGTGGATTCTTGGAAATTCTAGGTGGATTTTTCTTTTTCACTCAGTTGTGCCGTTTGAGTTTAATTGAATAAGATAGCAATAAGGACTTTGCTGGGGACAATTTCCGACAGAAAAATAGAAGCCCTTTGGAAATTTTGATTTTTGAGACAGACTATTTTTGCAAGGGAATTTATTTTAAATTTAATAAAGTAGGACATGACGTCCTTAAAAAGCAAAAATAAGAAATAAGACAGCCTTATTAAGCTCATAAAGCAATGATATAAAAGCATTATGGCTGTCAAATTTTAGTGTCTTTACTGAAGGGGGATTATTTGCTGATCTAGTGTCAAAACTAAAATTCAAAGGCTCGATTTTCCTGTCTAGCGCCAGCAGGTTTCAAGAGTTTTCCTTTTCTTTTGCACCTCTAAATTCGCTCGGCTCAGTCTTTTTTGGTATAATAACCCTATGACAAATGTAGAAAAAAAATCACAATACGATTTACTTTTAGCGCAGTTAGAAGCCTTATTAGAAGGTGAAACTAACGCCCTTGCTAATCTGGCCAACGCCTCGGCTCTCCTGCGTCAGGGACTGCCTAACTCGGTCTTTACGGGATTCTATCTGTATGATGGTAGTGAGTTGATTTTAGGCCCTTTTCAAGGACATGTTTCCTGTGTTCATATCGCTCTTGGAAAAGGGGTTTGTGGCGAAGCTGCTCAAAAAAATGAAACTTTGCTTGTTCAAGATGTAACCAAGCATGCTAATTATATTGCTTGTGATTCGGCTGCCATGTCAGAAATTGTTGTTCCCATGTACCATAAGGACCGCTTATTAGGTGTTTTAGACCTCGACTCTTCGCTTGTCAGTGATTACGATGAAATTGATCAGGACTATCTGGAGAGGTTTGTTGCCATTCTTGTGGATAAGACAGAATGGGATTTTGCCATGTTTGGAGTTGGAAAGTAATGTATCAGGCGCTTTATCGTAAATACCGCAGCCAGAGCTTTGGTGAACTAATTGGACAAGAAGTAGTGGCAACAACGCTTAAGCAGGCCGTAGCTTCTGGGAAAATCAGCCATGCTTATCTCTTCTCAGGTCCCCGCGGAACCGGTAAGACCAGTGTTGCTAAAATTTTTGCTAAGGCCATGAATTGCCCTAATCAGGTGGATGGCGAGCCCTGCAACACCTGTGATATCTGCCGCGATATTACAGAAGGCAGTTTGGAAGATGTCATTGAAATTGATGCCGCTTCTAATAATGGTGTTGATGAGATTCGGGAAATTCGCGATAAGTCAACTTATGCGCCGAGCCGAGCAACCCACAAGGTCTATATTATTGATGAAGTTCACATGCTTTCAACAGGGGCTTTCAATGCTTTACTTAAGACTTTAGAGGAGCCGACTGAGAATGTTGTCTTTATTCTAGCTACTACGGAATTGCATAAGATTCCCGCAACTATTCTGTCTCGAGTTCAGCGTTTTGAGTTTAAGGCTATCAAACAGGTAGCTATCCGTCAGCATCTGTCCGATATTTTAGAGCGTGAAAAGATTGCCTATGAACATGAAGCACTGACACTGATTGCCCGCCAAGCTGAGGGCGGGATGCGGGATGCTTTGTCAATTCTGGATCAAGCCCTAAGCTTATCTACTGACAACCAAATAACTGAAGCTATTGCCGAGGAAATTACAGGCAGTGTCGGCCAGCAAGCTCTAGATGATTATGTCGCTAAGTTGGCAGAGCACGATAGTTTAGCTGCTTTGGAAAACTTGCAAGTCATTTTTGACAGTGGTAAGAGTATGAGTCGCCTCGCTACAGACCTGCTAGGTTACCTACGAGACATACTTATGGTTCAGGTAGGAGGAGAGGTTCAACGAACTAGCCGAGTCTTTCAGGCTAATACAGCTCTTCCTCAAGAACGTGTTTTTGCTATGATTGAGACAGTAACAGACTATCTGCCTGAAATTAAGAATGGCACCCAGCCTAAGATCTATGCAGAAATGCTAACGATGAGACTAGCTGAACATGTCCAACATTCTGATAGGACTGACATCTCAGAAGAGTTAGAAGTCGAACTTAAACAGTTAAGACAAGAAGTTGCCCAGCTCAAGGAGCAGGTAGCTCAAGCAGACACGGCTCTTCCTGCTTTGATTAGTAAGCCCAGGGTTAAGACAAGCTTCACCTTTAAGGTTGATAAGGCTAAGATTTTGACCATAATGGAAGAAACTGTAGCAGATAGTCAACAGTCTCGCCAGTATTTGGATGCTTTAAAAAGCTCTTGGAATGAAATTTTGGATTCTATTGGTCCGCAGGATAGAGCTTTGTTGCTGGGATCGGAGCCTGTTTTAGCCAACAGTGAGAATGCAATCTTAGCCTTTCAGGCTGCCTTCAATGCTGAACAGGCTATGAAAAGGACAGATTTAAATACTGTCTTTGGCAATATCATGAGTCAGGCTGCCGGCTTCTCGCCCCAAATCATGGCAGTGCCAAAAGCTGATTTTGAAGAAATTCGTACAGAATTTGCTCAAAAAATGCGAGGTTCAAAGGAAGAAACAGCAGTAGAAGAAGAAACTCCGCAAGAAGGACTTATTCCGGATGGTTTCGAATTTCTCTCTGGCAAGATTGATATTGAAGAAGATTAAAAAGGAAGGATATTGTCACTAAATAGTTATAATTTTCTTTCTGTGCAAAAAACCACCCAGTTGGATGGTTTTTTGCTATAATGAAGTATATGAATAGATTACAGTTTACCAGCATGGCTTTATGGTGTGCACTGGAAAGCTATTTTTTCAGTGATGCTCTGCTGACAGGACATTTTTGGATAGCTGCCTTTTGGGCTTTCCTACTAATACGTAATTTACAAAATGCCTATCTGGCTGATCGGCTCCTTAAAGAATTGCTCAAGTCCCTTCCTAAGTCTCCCAAGAAGAAAGACTGATTTCACCAGAATTTAGGACTTTGTCTTTGCCATTATCCAGTTGTACGACTAGCTGTCCACTGTCTGTAAGGTCACGAGCTAGGCCTGCATAGCTAACATGATTTTCTACAAAGGACACTCGTTTACCTAGAACGAGTGATTTTTCTTTATAGACTTTGAGGAGATCTTTTTCTGGCGTTTCAAAGAAGGTCTTCCAAATTTCCCCAATCAGTTGGTTTCGACTAATGTCAGGCTGGCTGGTAAAAAGGCTGCCGGCTTTTTCAGTCAGATCAGCTGGAAACTGGGGGACAAAAAAGTTTAAGCCAACACCGATGATAACATCAGTTACTAAACCTGTCTCAATAGAGGTAATAGCTTCTGTTAAGATACCTGCTAGTTTTTTTTGCTCTAGATAAATATCATTAACCCATTTAATTTGGCAGTTCTTGCCACTGAGCCTAGAAATAGCTTTGACAATACTCGCAGCTGTCATGAGAGTGTAGGCTGGTGCTTTGTCATAAGTAATATTAGGCTGGAGGTGGAGAGACATGTAGATACCACCATTTTCTGGGGAGAAGAAGGGACGTTCAAAGCGGCCATGTGCAGATTGTTGATTAGGGGCTATATAAAGAGCGGGGGAAGATTGTCCCTTTTGTATCCCTTCTTTAGCATCCTCCTGAGTGGAAGCGGAGTCTTCTTTAAGGTGGACAGCTATTCCCGTTGCTTGTGCGATGACCTCTGGTAGAAGTAGATCACCCTGAACTAGGTGATAGCCTCGGGTTTTTAAGGAATCGATAACTAGTCCCTTGCTCTCAAGAGTTTTGATAGATTTCCAAACGGCTGTCCGAGAAACAGCTAGCTTCTGTGCTAGCTGTTCGCCACTGATGAAATTATTATTTTGTGCTAATAATAAATTATAGAGCTTTTCATAAGTTTTCATAGAATTTCCTTCGTGGTTGATTGTCTGATGTATTTCAGTTTATTTAAAATAGTTAAGAATTATTCATTTGATACTCTGACTCTCGGTCTCTATTTTCTATGATTGTATCATAAACCGGTTAGTCTTAGAAGCTGTTTTAAGTCATTAAATAAAGTTATTTAGTGAGTATTGTGAAAAAAAATAGGAACTTCCTGTCTTTTGTGATAAAATGATGGAGTTAGTGAGTCCCGAAAAGGTGGCCTGAGGATTTCTAAGTTATAGCTTAGCAGCTGTTGTACGTTATCAGGGCCAGTTCTTTGTAACTCGACAAAAAAGAGTGGGACAAAAATCGGTCAATCGTAATAAAATTGCGATTTCGATTTTGTCGTCCCACCTCCGCACAGTTGATTAGTATAGCCACTATCTCTTGCAAGGCAAGGGATAAGGACGTCATTCAACTACTGCGTCAAACTGTTATATCTCAATTAATTTATGGAGGCAGGACTTTTGTCCCAGCCCCTTTAGGAAATTGAAATATCAATATTTCAGTTTGGCTTGCCGTCTCTAAAAGTGATGAACGGTGAGTGTTTCACATTTTATAAGGGGGGACATTTTTATGTCAGAACGTAAACTTTTCACGTCTGAGTCTGTATCGGAGGGGCATCCAGATAAGATTGCAGACCAAATTTCAGATGCTATTTTAGATGCTGTTTTAAAGCAGGATCCAGATGCTCACGTGGCAGCTGAGACAGCAGTATATACAGGCTCCGTCCATGTTTTCGGAGAAATATCGACGACAGCCTATATTGATATCAACCGAATCGTGCGTGAGACTATCGCTGAAATCGGCTATGATAAAGCAGAGTATGGCTTTTCCGCTGACTCTGTTGGAGTTCATCCATCTTTAGTAGAACAATCTACTGACATTGCTCAAGGGGTCAATGAGGCCTTGGAAGCCCGTCAAGGTCAGGAAGATGATCTGAACTTGATTGGTGCTGGTGATCAGGGCCTGATGTTTGGATTTGCGGTCAATGAAACACCTGAATTCATGCCCTTACCAATTTCACTTTCTCACCAATTGGTAAGGAAATTAGCAGAACTACGTAAATCAGGTACAATTGCTTACCTTCGCCCAGATGCCAAGTCTCAGGTCACAGTAGAATACGATGAAAATGACCAGCCAGCACGTATAGATACAGTGGTTATTTCCACGCAACACGACCCAGAAGTCAGCAACGAGCAAATTCGCCAAGACGTTATTGAACAAGTCATCAAGGAAGTCATCCCTGCTAAATACCTGGATGAGCAAACTAAGTTTTTCATCAACCCAACAGGCCGCTTCGTTATTGGCGGGCCTCAAGGCGACTCTGGTCTGACAGGCCGTAAAATTATTGTGGACACTTACGGTGGTTACTCCCGTCATGGTGGCGGTGCTTTCTCTGGCAAGGATGCGACCAAGGTAGACCGTTCTGCTTCTTATGCCGCTCGCTATATTGCTAAAAATATTGTGGCTGCTGGTTTGGCTGATAAAGCGGAAGTTCAACTAGCTTATGCTATCGGCGTTGCTCATCCGGTATCTGTCCGTGTTGATACTTTTGGTACGGCTATCGTATCAGAATCAGCTTTGGAAAAGGCAGTGCGCCAAACTTTCGATCTGCGTCCAGCAGGTATTATCCAAATGTTAGACCTCAAGCGTCCGATTTACAAACAAACTGCTGCCTATGGTCACATGGGACGGACCGATATCGACCTGCCATGGGAAAAATTGGACAAGGTTGAAGCCTTGAAAGCTTCCATCAGTCAATAGTATTAGCGGCAAAGTTCCTTCGGCGGAGCTTTGCCTTTTCTATTCAGACTTATTGTCAAAAACCTTAATCTTTGCTATAATAAAAAGGTTGAATTCAAGGATATAGAAAGAACACATAGGGTATGCGAAAAATTATTATCAATGGTGGTAGGCCACTGTCTGGTGAAGTGGCTGTATCAGGAGCGAAGAATAGTGTTGTCGCTTTGATTCCAGCCATTATCCTAGCAGATGATATTGTAACATTAGATGGTGTGCCTGCTATCAGTGATGTGGACAGTCTGGTAGAAATCATGGAAATCATGGGGGCTAAAATCAAGCGAGAAGGTGATACACTTGAAATTGATCCCCGCGGTGTCGAAGATATGCCTATGCCTTTTGGCAAAATCAATAGTCTGCGGGCTTCTTACTATTTCTATGGCAGTCTGCTAGGACGTTTTGGACAGGCCGTGGTCGGCTTACCGGGCGGCTGCGATTTAGGTCCCCGCCCTATTGATCTGCACCTCAAGGCCTTCGAAGCCATGGGGGCTAGTATTTCCTATGAAGATGAGGCTATGCGCTTGGCTACTAGCGGTCAGCCCATGAAAGGTGCCCATATCTATATGGATACCGTTAGTGTCGGTGCCACTATCAATACTATGCTAGCGGCTGTCAAGGCGCAAGGTCGGACTGTTATCGAAAACGCTGCGCGTGAACCTGAAATCATTGATGTTGCTACTCTACTTAACAATATGGGAGCGCGAGTCCGCGGTGCTGGTACTAATATGATTACTATTGATGGTGTTGAGCGTCTAGGCGGAACTCGTCATCAAGTTATTCCTGATCGTATTGAAGCTGGAACTTATATTGCTATGGCAGCGGCTATTGGTGAGGGCATCCGTATAACCAATGTTCTTTATGAGCATTTGGATAGTTTTATCTCGAAGTTGGAAGAAATGGGCGTCCGCATGGTCATTGATGAAGATGCGATCTTTGTTGAAAAGCAAGAAGGCCTCAAGGCTATTTCTGTTCGAACAGCACCTTATCCCGGATTTGCAACTGACTTGCAGCAGCCGATTACACCGCTCTTGTTAACTGCTGACGGTCGTGGAACGATTCAGGACACTATATATGAAAAAAGGGTCAACCATGTTGCTGAATTAGCACGTATGGGAGCAGATATTTCTGTACTTGGTGGTCAGATTGTCTATAATGGACCAAGTCAGCTGACAGGTGCTGCAGTCAAGGCCACCGATTTGCGAGCAGGAGCTGCGCTGGTGACTGCTGGCCTTATGGCAAAGGGAAGGACTGAGATTACCAATATTGAGTTTATCCTACGTGGCTATGCCAATATTATTGAAAAGTTGAGAGCCTTAGGTGCTGATATTGCTTTAGTAGAAGAATAAGAGAAAATCTGATTCATTTTAATAATGGGTCGATTTTTTATTATCTTGACTAGTAATAAAATAGTCCAGAAAATGTTGTCAAAAATCCAGATTTTTGACAGATGGCCTAGGAAGTCATAAAATACATTATACCTAGGAGGTTAAGATGGTTATGCATGGCTGCAAAGCTCATATGTGCATTGTTCTAATCTCAGTATTTTTAAAGGAGGAAGTGTAAAATGAATATTTTTATCATTGGTGCTAATGGCAGGGTTGCTCAAGGGTTGACTCAACAATTGCTAAAAGATGGTCACACTATCTATGCTGGTGTAAGGGATGTTAGCAAACTTCAGGTGGCTGATAGAGTTATTCCTATTTCATTTGATCTGCATGATGATCCTGATGTGATGGCTGAAAAATTTAAGGATATGGATGCTGTCTATTTTATGGCAGGGTCTCGTGGAAAGGATCTCTTGCAGACAGATGCTTTCGGTGCTGTCAAGTCTATGCAGGCTGCCCAACAAACTGGCGTCAGGCGCTATATCCTTCTGAGTTCCTTGTTTGCGACAGAACCTGAAAAATGGCATCAAACCGGTCTTGATCAACTGACCAACTATAATATTGCGAAATTTTTTGCAGATAATTATCTTATAACGCAGACAGATTTAGATTATACAATTTTACAGCCAGGCGGACTGGTTGAAGAGGCAGGGACAGGACAAGTAGATCTAGCTCCGAACAAGGTCGGCAGCAATCCGATTCCAGATGTTGCTTCAGTTTTAGCTAAGCTGCTTCAGTATGATAATACTATCGGTAAGGTTATCCAAATGACACAAGGTCAGGTTGGCTTAGAAGAAGCTTTGAAAAAGCTCTAAGCGGCTGGGAACCCCCAGCATATATCAATGATGGTCCGTTGTGTATTGATTGTAGAATAATCGTTTAATGGTTTTCATAGGCAGGAGGAAGAATGAAAACGAACCAGTTTGATGAGATTGTTTTAGGGTGTAAATCTATACGCATCTATGACGAGGCAGTAAAAATTTCCCGCAACGAGATACTAGATATGCTTGATGAGGCTGCAACAGCTCCGTCTTCTGTTAACATGCAGCCATGGCGTTTTATTGTTATCGATAGTCAAGAAGGAAAGCAACAGTTATCTCCTCTTCTAAAGACCAATCAAATCCAGAATGAAACTTCTTCGGCTATGGTTTTGATCTTTGGTGATTTACAATGCTATCGATACGGTGAAGAGATCTATAATAAAGCAGTAGAAGAAGGCAAGATGTCTAAAGAAATTCGTGATTCCCAATTAGACAGAATCATTCCGTTTTATCAAAGCTTGGATCGCGATACTATGACCAGCATTGTCAAAATTGATGCCAGTCTAGCGGCTATGCAGCTAATGTTAGTGGCACGTGCCCATGGTTATGATACTAATCCTATTGGTGGATTTGAAGCTGATCAGCTGGCACAAACATTCGGTTTAGAACAAGAACGCTATGTCCCAGTAATGATTCTAGCTCTTGGAAAAGCCAAAGAGCAAGGGCACGAATCTGTTCGTCTTAAGGCTGAGCAGATTACAGAATTTAAGTAGATCTGCCCAAAAGATTAGAAAGAAGACAAGATGAAACTGTCAGTATTGAATTTAGTGCCCTTGCGCCAAGGGCAAACTTACAAGGAAGCTATAGATGATATGGTTAACTTGGCACAAAAGCTAGAAAATTTAGGTTATAACCGCCTTTGGATAGCTGAGCACCATAATATGAAAAGTATTGCTTCCAGCGCCACGGTACTCCTCATGCAACATGCCCTAGCCAATACCACCAGTATTCGTATTGGTTCCGGTGGGATTATGCTCCCTAACCACAGTCCTTACATTGTGGCCGAGCAGATTGGTACCTTAGCTACTCTTTATCCTAGCCGATTAGATCTGGGGTTAGGACGTGCACCGGGAACTGATATGGTAACGGCTAGGGCTCTGCGCAGAACTGATGATCTTAATCCTCATTTTGCAGAGGACGTGGCTGAGCTGGCAGGTTATTTTAGAGATACGAACCCTGTTCATGCCTATCCAGCAGCTGGTTTAACCGTTCCCTTCTATATTCTCGGCTCAAGCACAGATAGTGCTTACCTAGCTGCTAAATTAGGGCTGCCCTATTCTTTTGCTTCTCATTTTGCGCCAGCTATGATGGAGGAAGCAGTAGCTATTTACCGCAGAAATTTTAAGCCATCAGAAGGCCTGGCTGAGCCTTATGTGATATTAGGAGCCAATGCAGTACTAGCCGACAGTGATGAAGAAGCCAAGCGTCTGGCTACTACTCAGCTGCAGTCTTTCCTTGGTATTATTACAGGTGATCCCAGTGGGCTTCTCCCTCCGCTTGAAGACGAGGAAGCGGTTTGGCAGGACTATATTCAGGCAACTAAGGTTCCGCACTTTGGACCGATAGCGTTTGAGCGTAAGGATATTATTCATCGTGAGAAATTAATTGTTAAACAGATGTCGCAGATTTCTCTTATCGGCAGTCCAGAGACAGCTTCCAAACAGCTGAACCAACTTAGAAACAGGGTGGACTTTGACGAGCTCATTGTCAATAGTTATATCTATGACCAGAAGGCTCAGGGCCATTCTTTTAAACTGTTAAAAAGTATGGTCGATACATTTTAAAATCAAAAAAACCACCTAAGTCTGTGAAATGACTTAAGGTGGCTTTTTGATTGACATTACTGCCGAGGAAACGGTGCTTGCTGCTGTGGATCCTGAGGCTGATCAAAGTTCTTAAGTGAAACCAGATAAATGATACCAGCGATGATAATGCACAGATCAGCAAAAAATCCCAAAATAAACCCTGCCGGAAATGCCACAATGAACAAAATATGAGCTGCTAGGGGGACATTTTTATTTGCTTTAAATTTAACCGTAGCAATAATTCCCATCACTAGAGCGGCAATTCGAATGATATAAGTGGGGAAAGAAAGAAATACTACCCCACTTTTTGCCAACTGTTCTGCATCATTTCCGTTCATTAAGATATAGACAGTTAGAATCCCCGTACAAATACAGGCAATAACTCCCCCAATCACCCCCAGCAAACCATTAGCCTTAGCCAAGGTGCGTAGACCATTTGTGGATGTATTCATATTAAAACTCCTTAAAATTTTATTATAGCTAGTTTAGCAAATTTATTAGTCAAAATCAATGTAAAGTTAAGGTATAATAAAGATTTTCCCAGTATAGCTGGAGCACTACAGCTAGCTCAAAATAACACGACCAACTTGGTTTGCCCTCTAGATTGTTTATAGAAGAGGTGACAGCAAGCAGTAACAGATTTAGGTTTATAAACCGTTGCTTATCAAGTTAGCTGTGCTGTCAGCTTCAGAATTTTGTGCGTGTCTCTTTCCTTTATCATTTAGAATTAACACCAAGTGATAACCTCTTAAAAAATTAGATAGTAGAGAATGAACACTTCTATTGACCAAACTATCTCAATGTAGTAATATACTTTTTGTAACCCCAATTTGTAAAATTAAGCTAGACAGAAAAAAGCCATTTATGTTAGGCTCAGATAAACACCACATTTGTCTGAGAGGAACTACCATAAATGACCTACACCCATCTTACCACAAACGAACTCGTA